>JAUPTV010000123.1 GCA_030917925.1 Pseudomonadota bacterium | reverse complement strand
GGATAAAGCTTTGCGGCACCACTATACGGACCTGCCGTTACGGTTGGACATCGCCGGTGAGCCGGTTGGCGATCAGGTCCGCTATCGTGTCAGCGATAACGGGCCGGGTATCGCGCCAGAATACCGGGAGCGAGTGTTCCGGGTATTCGAGCGGCTGGCCTCGACCGGTGAAGGCACCGGCATTGGTTTAGCCATCGTTCGCCGCATCGCCGAAAGTACTGGCGGCCGGGCCGGGATTGAGGCATCGCCTGGTGGTGGTTGTACGGTGTGGTTTGAATTGCCTGGTGGAGAAAAAAAGTGAACGAGCGACACAACCGGCCTTTCGTGATTCTGCTGGTGGAGGATGAACCCGCCGACGCGCATTTGATTAAGGTGGCGTTACGCGAGAGCCAGCGGCAGGTCGATCTGCACTGGGTCAACGACGGCGTTGAGGCGTTCGAGTTTCTGCGCCGGGAAAGCGACCGCTTCCGCACTGCGCCGCATCCCGACCTGATCCTGCTGGATTTGAACATGCCGCGTATGGATGGCCGCGAATTTCTCGCCGCCATCAAGCAAGAACCGGCTTTCCGCGACATCCCGGCGGTCATGCTGACCACCTCCGACGTGGAGCGCGATGTGTTGGCGTCTTACCGGTTGGGCGCCGCCGGCTATATCGTTAAACCGGTTGGGCTGTCTGAACTGGCGGCTGCCGTGAAGGGCCTGGAGCATTACTGGTTTGGCGTGGTGCGGCTGCCGGAGACCGGGCGATGAATACCGACGCACGGCTACACATTCTGCTGGTGGAGGATGATCCCGGCGATGCTGGATTGGTGCGCGTCCATTTGCGTCGGGCGGGCGTCCATGACGGTGGCGCGGATCGGCTGGTATGGGCCAGAAGCCTGACCGAAGCTCTGGAACAGGCGCAGCAATTCACGGCCGACGTCGTCTTGCTGGATTTGTCGCTGCCCGATTCAGCCGGCTTGCTGACGGTGGCTACCCTGCGAGCGGCGTTGCCCAATGCGCCGATTGTCGTACTCACTGGCCACGATGACGGTGACTTCGCCTTGCAGGTGCTGAGTGCGGGCGCTCAGGATTATCTGGTCAAGGGCAGTTTCGATCATGACGCTCTGGGTCGCGCCATTCGCTACGCCCTGGCGCGCAGCCAGTTGGAATCCCATATGCGGTTGCTGGACACCGCCCTGAACGCTGCCGCTAACGCCATCGTGATTACCGACACCGAGGCCCGCATCGAGTGGGCGAATTCCGCCTTTACCCAACTGACCGGTTACACCATGGAAGAGGCGATGGGTCGCCAGCCGCAAGAATTGATTAAGTCTGGACAGACGCCGGCGGCGCTGTATAAATCATTGTGGCAAACCATCTGCGCCGGCCAGGTCTGGCATGGCGAACTAATCAATCGGCGCAAGGACGGCGGTTTTTACGACGAGGAACTGACCATTACCCCGGTGACCGATGGCCGGGGCGACATTCATCATTTCGTGGCGATCAAGCAGGACATCACCGGACGCAAGCGGGCTGAACAAGCGCTGCGCGAAAGTGAGCAACGCTGGTACCGGGCGCTGGATGGCTCCGGGCAGGGGGTCTGGGATTGGAACGCCGTGACCAACGAGGTGTATTTTTCCCCGCAGTGGAAAGCCATGCTCGGTTACGATGACCAGGACATTGGCAACGGATTCGAGGACTGGAAGACCCATGTGCATCCTGACGATCTGGCCGACTGCTGTCGGGATTTGCAGCGCCATTTTGCCGGCGAGACCCCAATGTATCGCAATGAGCATCGGATGTTATGCAAGGATGGGAGCTACAAGTGGATTCTCGATCAGGGCATGGTGTTTGAGTGGGTGGCGGAGCATCAACCCCTGCGGGTGGTCGGCACGCATACTGACGTGACCGAGCGCCGGTGTATGGAAGAGGCGCTGCGCATCAGTCTGGCTGATGTCAAGCGCCATGATGGTCGGATGATCGCCCTTAACCAGATGAACGATTCGCTCCTGTCCTGCGAGACCCGCGAGGAGGCCTATCGCATCATCGCCAGCAGCGCCAGTCGGCTATTTGCCGGATGGAGCGGCAGGCTGGCGATTCTGGGCGAGGATGCCGCGCCGGCATTACAGGTCGTGGCGACTTGGGGCGATGCGCAGGTCCTGCCAGCGACTTTCCTGTTGCACGACTGTTGGGCGTTGCGGCGCGGGGAAATCCATGAAGTGACCAATCCCGCCCAAAGCGTCCAATGCCGACATTGCGCCCACCCACCCGCCGCCTACCTCTGCATACCGCTGACGGTGGACGGTAAAACTCACGGTCTGCTACACGTTAGCGCCAGCGACGTACCGACCGAGATGCCCTTTCAGGAACTGCGGACCTTCGCGATTACGGTCAGCGAATCCATCAAATTGGTGCTATCGAACCTCAAACTGCGGGAAACCCTGCGCGAACAAGCGATCCGTGATCCGCTAACCGGCTTGTTCAATCGCCGCTATCTGGATGAAACGCTGTCCCGCGAACTGCATCGCTGCCAGCGGCAAGGCGAAGCGTTGAGCGCCGCGATGCTGGACGTGGATCATTTCAAACGCTTCAATGATGCCTACGGCCACGAGGCCGGCGATACGGTGCTGCGGGCGCTGGGCGATCTGGTGAAACGCTTCCTGCGGGCCGGTGATATCGCCTGTCGCTACGGCGGCGAGGAGCTGACCGTCATTTTGCCCGGTGCCACGCTGGACGATGCTCAGACGCGGCTAGAGAGTCTGCGGCAGGCGGTTATGCAAATGAGCGTGGTTTATCAAGGCCGCAACTTGCCTACGATAACGGTGTCCATCGGCGTCGCCGCTGCTGGAGCGCAGGAAGTAGATGCCGCTGCCTTGCTGACGCGGGCCGACGTCGCTTTGTATCAGGCCAAGGAAGGCGGGCGTAATCGGGTCATCGTCAGCGAGGTTTGCTTAGCGTTGTGAGTTATGCCGCATAATTGAAAAAACCGACGGGAGCAGAGTCTGAATGCATAGTGCGGTAAAAGTTCTTTATTTTGACACCGCGGCTACTACACCGGTCGCTCCTGACGTGTTGACGCAGATGGTCCGCATCCTGAGCGGCGAGCAGGGTGACGCCAATCCCTCTTCGACGCATCTTCCTGGACAGACCGCTGCGGCCATCATTGCAGCCGCGCGTGCGGAAATCGCCGCCGAACTGGGCGCGGAACCGGATGAAGTCATTTTTACTTCCGGCGCGACCGAGGCGAATAATCTGGCCCTGCAAGGCGTGGCGCTCGCTCATGCCGCCCAGGGTCGCCATCTGGTCACGTCCGCCATTGAACACAAATCGGTCCTGGCCTGCTGCGCGGCGCTGGAACGCAAGGGGTATGAAGTCACCTGTCTCACCCCGAATCGGCAGGGCTGGGTGGAACCTGAGAGCATCCGCGCCGCCCTGCGCCAGGATACCTTACTCGTCTCACTGATGCACACCAACAACGAAACTGGTGTCTTGCAACCTATCGCCGAGGTCGCCGAGGTCGCCGCAGAAGCCGGGGTGTTGTTCCATGTCGATGCCGCCCAGTCCGCCGGAAAGTTTGCGATTGATCTGCAACAACTCCCTATTGATCTGCTGTCCTTCTCCGCACACAAGTTTCATGGTCCGAAAGGCGTTGGTTGTTTAGTCGTCCGTAACCGCCGCCATTTGCGTTTGCAAGCGTTGATGTTCGGCGGGAGTCAGGAGTTTGGCCTGCGCCCCGGTACGCTGGCGACCCATCAGATAGTCGGTTTGAGCGCCGCATTGACGCTGGCCGCCCGGCGGCGGGAAGCGGATTTGCCGCAGGTCGCCGGGTTAAAGCGGCAGTTTCTGGAGCAGTTGGGTTCCCGCCAGCCGATTCAGGTTCATGGCGATCCCACCCACTGTTCCCCCTATATCGTCAATTTCGCCATTCCCGGTATCAGTAGCACAGCACTGATCAATCAACTGGCCACCGAGGTAGCACTCGGTTCCGGCTCGGCCTGTTCATCGGGCGCGGTGGAGCCTTCGCCAGTGCTGCGGGCCATGGGGATTGAAGACGAATCGCTGTATGGCGCAGTGCGGTTGAGCTTCAGCCGTGACCATACGCCCGCCGAAGTCACGCTGGCCGTCGAGCGTATCGCCGCCGCCGCGCAGCGCATTCAGGAGTTCGCATGTTGAAATTCAATCCCGGCAAGACCAGTTTTGGTCGCCACGAAACCTTTTCCCTGCGCTATGGCTGGTTGACCCAGGGCTTTACTGCCGTCAAGGAGAACCCGGCGCTGTTCAGTCAGCCGGAACCGGCCATGATCACGCTGGGGGTCGGGCGGAATATGGTCAACGCCATTCATTACTGGCTACGGGCGACTGGTATCGTCGAATTCGATGAGGACGGTGGCCAACCCACCGCGCTGGGAGAAACGCTGTTGGGCGAGGCGGCTGATCCGTATCTGGAAGATGAAGCAACGCTCTGGATTATTCATTGGCTGATTGCTGCGAATGCCGAAGGGGCGACCGGTTTCTACTGGTTCTTTAACTGTTTTGCGCCGCCGCAGTTTCAGGATCAGGAAGCGTTGCGCGCTCTGGGCGAATTTGCCGACCATGAGTTGCAAATGCGTCGCGCCCAGACTACGCTGAAATCAGACCTGTCGACGTTGTTGCGCATGTATGCGCCGGTCGCGGGACGCACTGATGATCATCTGGATTCGCCACTGGCGCACTTGCAACTGGTCGCTGCCGATGCGGGGCGAGGGTATCGCAGTCCACGGCTGGTCCGGCCCTTTTTGCCGCCGATTGCGCTGCATTTTGCGCTGTTACAGCGGTTTGCCGACGACCCGCAACAACCGGCCTTGCCGATCCGGACCCTGTTGTACGGCGGCGATGACTGGGCAGCACCAGGGGCGGTGTTTCGACTCAACGAAGAGGGTTTAATGAATACGTTGCGACAGGTTATGGAGCGCTACCCGGCCAGTTACGAACTTCGGGACACCGCTGGGGTGCATCAGCTTTACCGGCGGGACAACATGCCGGAGCCGCTGGCGGCGTTGCGGGCGCATTATCAGGGTCGCGCCGCGTGAGCAGTCTGGCGCAACAGATTCAGATCCGTACCGTCTACACCCGGTCGATCAACCTGCCGCGTGATCAGGAAAATCTGGATTTGGTGCAGGCTTATGTACTCACTTCCCGGGCGATTCAAGCGCTGGAGCGGCTGGCGCAAGGATTGGAACCGGGTCCCCGGCCACGGGCGCTGGCGCTAATTGGCCCCTATGGCGCGGGGAAATCGGCGTTTGCCTTGTTCGCCTCGGCGCTGACCGGGCCGAAGACTCATCCGGCCCGCCAGGCGGCGCTGGCAACATTGCATACCACGCAGCCGGCGTTAGCGAAACGGTTCCAGCAGGCGCTGACCGGTGAACGCGGATTTCTGCGCGTACCCATCAATGGCATTCCCGATTCGCTGGTTCGACAAGTACTGCTGGCGCTGGCAATAGCGGCGGAGCAGAACGGGTTTACCCCGATTGAAGTGAACACCTTGCGCAAGGCCGCGCAACCTGGCGTTCCTCTGGATCGGGTGTTGACGCTGATTCGGAACGTGCAGCGGATCTGGGCCACGGCGGGCGGGACCGGGCTGTTGATCGAAATTGACGAGCTGGGCAAGTTTTTGGAGTACGAGTCGCACCATCCGCAGCATCGGGAAATTCATCTGCTGCAATTACTGGCCGAACAGGCCCAGGTGGCTGACGCCGACGTCGCGCCACTGCATCTGCTGGTGATGCTGCATCAGGGGTTTGAATACTATAGCCATCGCCTGGGCAAGCACTTGCGCGATGAATGGCGGAAGGTGCAGGGTCGGTTTGAAGCCATCGCTTTTCTGGAGCCGGCGGATCAGGCGTTGCGGATTGTGGCGGCGGCGTTTGCGCCCAGTTTGCCCTTGCCGCCAGCGGTTACGGAATCGTTCACGGCATGGATTGCCGGTCTGGCGGCGGAAGGCGCGTTGCCGTCGGGGCTGGATGCGGACCAGGCCAGCGCGTTACTGGGGCGCTGCTATCCGCTGCATCCGCTGACCCTGCTGATCTTGCCGGTGCTGTGCCAGAAGGTCGCGCAGAACGAGCGCACGCTGTTTTCCTATCTGGGCAGTCGGGAGCCGTTCGGCCTGTTGGAGCGCCTGACCGGGATGCAACCGGGTGACTGGATTGAGCCGTGGGAGCTGTATGACTATTTCATGCTGAATCAGGCCGGCGGGTTTACCGATCCGCTGACCGGCCATCGCTGGAGCGAAGTGGCAACGGCGCTGGAACGGTTCGATAGCGCCCCGGAATCGGCGGCGGTGCAGTTATTGAAGACTATCGGATTGTTGAATCTGATTGGAGCGCAACGCGGGTTGAAGGCCAGTCGGGCGATTCTGGAACGCTTGTTTGGTGCGGCGACCGAGCGCCTGCTGGACACGTTGATCACTGCGTCGGTCATCCATTTTCGCCATTACAGTCAGGAATACCGGGTCTGGCAAGGCAGCGATTTTGATTTGCGCGGGGCGCTGGATCAGGCACTGGCGGAACAAGGGCCACTGCCACTGGCCGATGTGTTGAATACGTTGTCGCCGCTGAAATGGCTGGTGGCGCGGCGGGCGACGATTCGCACCGGGACGTTGCGCGGTTTTACCCCCGGCTTTATTGGACGGGAACAGTGGCCTCCTCCGCAAATGATGGAGTTGCCACTGTGGTTTTATCTGGCGGATGAGCAGGAACAACCAGATTTTTCGGCGGTTCCGCCACACACGGTAGTGGCGGTTTGCCCGTTTACCGAGCGGTTGCATGAAGGAGTAGCGGAATGGCTGGCGCTGCGGGATTTGTCGAAACGCCATGCGGCGCTGCATCAGGATCCGGTGGCGCAGCGGGAATATCAGGTCTGGTTGAGTCATGCGGAGCGGGAAACCACGGCATTGT
>JAUPTV010000122.1 GCA_030917925.1 Pseudomonadota bacterium | reverse complement strand
GGGGTAGACACTGTTGCAGCGCGGGAAACCGGGCTTTCAACGGTTCCAGCAGCATCTTGATTTTTTCGTGTTGGGCGGCAGTGAATGCCATAGAGGTCTCCAAATAAGGTCAGGGGCTTTGTTTGGACATCGATAATTGTTGTAAAATCAATCATCTGCTCCCGTTTTGGGAACAGCCTTTTGGGATTCAACAGTACCCGGTTGCTCCAGCAAGCTTCGGGCGAACGGCGATCCCGTGTATTCAACGATTTCCTGGAGAGTGGGAATGCGGAGCATAGCGCCCACTTTTAAATGATCCATGGTTGGTTTGGAGAACGCCTGTGGATTGGCCATGAATAGGGCTTTCATCATGACATCCAGGCCCATATTCGGATTGGGACGTGCTTTGGTAGCGATGTCCCAGAGTCGTTCGTTGTTGGCCACCGGACCGTATTCTTCACCTCCTTTGTAAACTCGGGCGGGTGGAGTGTCTGCGGTAGCCGGTAATTCAGTGGCTAATGGCTCTTCAACAACTGTCGGTTGTTCGGCAGGAGCTGGAACAGGTGGTTCGGCGGTGACCGGCGACGCGGGTTCAGTGACGGGTGAAGGTTCTTCAACGAGTGGTTCAGTGGTGATCGGCGGCGCTGGTTCAGTGATTGATAGAGGCGGTTCCGTCTGTTTTTCAGCAGCGATGGGCGGTTCCCGGTTATCTTCACTGGGGACGATCATTGGGATTTTAGCGGCATCTGCCAGGATTTCCGAGACGGCCAGAAACAGCAGTGGCGTTACTGAAACGGGTTCCTGAAGTAACACTTCTGATTCCGTGGTTTTAAGCGCGGGGGTAGGCACTGGCGGAGGGGCGACGGGTTCCGCAACTTTGGGCGGTTCGGGGGCCGGTTCGGGGGTAGGCACTGGCGGAGGGGCGACGGGTTCCGCAACTTTGGGCGGTTCGGGAATGACGACGGGTTCCGGGACAGGTTCCTGGGCCAGTGGGAAGACTTCCAGCGTACCGGGTTTGACTGGAGCGCTATCCACGGTTGGCGCTGTCGGACGCTTTTCTGCAATCGCCCGCTGCCGGGCTAATTCTGAGCCGCTGGCATCGGCAATTTCCCGGTAGGTCGGAATTCGCAGCACAGCGCCAATTTTTAGACCCTCGATCCCGGCGCTGGAAAACGCTTGTGGATTGATCTTGAACAGGGCTTGCATCATCTGTTCACGGGTAATTCCCTCAGGCCGAACCTTGAGTGCGATGCCCCATAATCCTTCGCCGGTCGCCACGGGTCCATAGACATCGCCGGGTTTGTAGGTGGTTGTTGGCGCTGGCGTTTCCATGGGCAGAGATAAGGGTTCGAGGAAGGAGGGAGCCGCCATTGGCGCTGTCGCCGGTTCGGTTGCAGGTTTGTCCGGCGTCGTATTCAACACAGTCCTGGTTCGACTGCTAGGGCGTTCAACGAGCCGCCGGACGGGATCGAGCAGTACGGTAAATTCACGGAAGGTCTTGCCGCGTGGCCAGCCAAACTCCAGCAACAGCCCCAGTGATGGTTCGCGGATCGGTTGCGTGGAGACGACTTTCACATAAACCCGCCCTTCCGCATCGTATTGAATGGAAAAGATCAGATTCGCTAACGTCGGGGTCTGGTCCAGGCCAAATTCCTCAAACATGGTCGGCGAGGCGATTTTGACGGAAACCTGGTTTAGTGCTTCGGGCGTGAGCGTCGGCAGGGGAATTGTGGCATCGAATAACTGGTTTAACGCCGATTGCACCTGAATCTCGCCGACTTCCAGCGCCAGTGCGCAGGCGGGTCCCAACAGCAGTGAAGTAAGCCAGTAGCGAAGTGATGGACGGGGCATGGCGCAGAATCCTCAAGGTCAGTCAGCAGTCGGCAGGGTAGCAGAGGCGCGTTCCCGATTCAGCGCCAACAGTCGGCGCAGAATCCCGGTCTCGGTCAAGTCGGCCGACCAGCCGTAAGCGGCGGCGACGGCTTCATCCAGAGCGCGATGGGCATGAATCAGCCAGGCCGGACGCTGGTTGTAAAGATTCGTCAGGGTGCGTTGTTTGAGCATCGCCGCATGAGCCGGTTTCGGCATCAGCCGGTCGGGATAGCCGGGGATGACTTCAGGAATGTGGTCGACCCAGTCCGGGGGATTCAGCCAATTCTGGCGCAGGGTGTCGAGTTGACGGGCGGCAGTAGCAATCGCCTGGGCGTGGGGATTGTTGGCGTAATCAGCGGCAGGGATGCTCGGGGTCAGACCGATGGGGAAGGGGAAAGTCTCAAAGCAGGTGGTCGGGGTGTAGCGGGGCGTCGCTCCCAAGCTCGTGCAGGTACGCAATGCCCATAATTCGTGAAAACGCGAATGCAGGATGCCGAAGGTTGTGTCGTCGGAGCGGGCAATAAGATAGGTACCATCATCAATTAAAAATGAGTGATCTAACCATATAAAAATACGATATTTTGAAACTCTTGGGGTGGCGATATATCGAGTTAGCGGAGAAATTGCTGATCTCATCCCGGTACATACTTCAGAATGTAGCCACCAGCGATCTCTGCGAGAAGGCCGGTTATTTTTGTCTCTTTGTGGCTTGACATTAGATTGTAAGTATTGGAAAGGAGCCTCATATAAGGCCGCATCGATGAGTTTTTTTTCTGTGCCAAAATCAATAATCCATAAATCAGAGGATCGTTGCACGATAGCCCGTCCATTGATCCAGGGACGCAATACCTCAGAGTTAAGTCTATTATGTGGATTTGGGATTAAAAGCCATTGACGGGCGATATCTCCCTTTATTTCAAAAGAACCACCTTTTTTAGTACCACTAAATGATAATTCATTATTTTCTTGTAATTTTTTGGCTTGAGTCAAGTCGGTTTCAGATTCAGTATTTATCGCGTATCCGGTCAAGTCGGCATAAATTCCCAACACAGACTGACCATTCAATCTGACTGGTCCTTTGCTGTTTCCAAACCCCACCAATGAGACCCGTACCGCTGCCCCTTCATTGACCCAAGGCTCATCACTCCACGCATGAAAAATCGTGCCGGTTTCCCGGATACGTTTCAGAACCTTGCGATTAGCCCCGCCGCGAATGGAATTGGTGGCCACCAGACCGGCGCGTTGTGTCTGCCCGGATGCAATTTGCGCCCGCGCCTTCTCGAACCAGTAGCAGACCAGATCAGCGCCGCCGGGGACACGCCCGGCATAGATCCGGCGCAGGGTCGCCATGTAGTCGTCGCCCAGTTCGCGTAACAGCTTGGTCCCGCCCAGAAACGGCGGATTGCCCACAATCACATTAGCTTTTGGCCAAGTGGTTTCCTGGTCACAATCCAGCAACGCATCCCGGCACTCAATAGCATTCAACGGTTTTAGAATCGGCTGATCGTTCAGGCTGTAGCCATGGCCCAGCATCCACTGAATCTCGCCAATCCACACCGTCAACCGCGCCAGTTCCGCCGCGTAGGCGTTGATCTCAATGCCCAGTACCGCTTCTGGCCCGACTGCCGGAAACCCGCGTTGCAAACCCAGCGCCTCGGCTTCCAGCATGACCTGATGTTCAAGATCCTTCAGCATCCGCAGCGCCAGATACAGGAAATTGCCCGACCCACAGGCTGGATCAAGCACCCGGAAGGTGCGCAACCGTTCCAAAAACCCATGCCACAGATCGGTAGCCGGTTGCCGAGTCTTAGCACTGGTTTTGCGTAAACGATCCGCAATTTCCGCTTTGACTATCGCCCATTCTGCCAGCAACGGGTCGCGAATCACCGGTTCAATCAGGCGGCGGATGGCGTCGGCATCGGTATAGTGCGCACCCAGTTGCGACCGCTTGTCCGGGTCCAAACCCCGTTCAAACAGCGTTCCGAAAATCGCCGGTTCAATTGCCGACCAATCCAAAGCCGTCGCCGAGTGCAGGGTATCCAGATCCGCTTTTTCCAAGGGCAGGCAATGATCGTCATCGAGATGCATGGCGCGGAACAAATCACGGGCCAGTGCAGGAAAGTCGGCGGGAGTGCGCCGGGCCTCGGCCAACAGATTGATGAATAACTGGTCCGACAACAGGCCGATGTTCTCGGCGAACAGGCAGAACAGCAGCCGGGTTATGAAATGCGCGACCGGTTGCGGGGCATGGTCGCGCTGGCGGAGGCGGTGCGCCAACCCGTTCAACAACTGCGCCGCATCCTGAGTGACCGCCTCCCGCGTTTGGGATGGCTGCAATTGTGCAGGTTCCAGGAACGCTCGGCATTCAGCAAGCTGCGCAGGGGTGGTCATCGGCGCTCGGTGGTGTGCAAGTGTCATCAACGGTCAGGGCGTACCCATTCGTAGAAGTCGCAAAGTAGATTCAGGGGAAAGTGAGGTTTAGTATAAACGACGAACCGGGATTTGTTGGGTAGCGCGTTTCTTGCCGCTGCCCCCGTTTGCCAACTGTTACCTCACGGACTACCGTCATGTCTGCTGATCATGCTGGATTGTCGCTCCCTCCTGGAACCGTGCCAACGCCGGAAGACGCAGCGCCCCGTCTGCTCAATCTGCTGCGGGAATTGCTGCGGGAAGTTCGCCAGTCAGAACGTGCAGTGGAGGCACTTTCGCTGGACAGTCATCTGGATCGCGATCTGGCGCTGGACAGCCTGGCGCGCACTGAACTGTTGCGGCGCGTGGAAGAAGCGTTTCAGGTGCGGCTGGATGAGCAGGTGCTCGTGGTCGAAACGCTGCGCGACTTGCTGCAATTGATTCTGAAAGCGCGTGGTGCGCCGCTGATGCCGGAGCAGGTTGCGGAACCGCTCACGCCAGTGGGTGAACCTTCCAAAGTGGGGACCCCGGCCCGCGCCGCGACCCTGAATGACATGCTGGACTGGCATACCGACGCGCATCCTGACCGGGTGGCCATCCAGATTTACGGCAACCACGACCAGATCGATGCGACCTTTACCTACGCCGGTTTGCAACAAGGGGCGCGGGCGCTGGCGACCGGGTTGCGCGAGTATGGGCTGCAACCGGGGCAGACCGTGGCCATCATGCTGCCGACCGGCGCGGACTATTTCCTCAGCTTCTTCGGCATTCTGCTAGCCGGTGGCGTTCCAGTCCCGATCTATCCGCCGATGCGACCTTCACAAATCGAGGAGCATTTACGCCGCCACGCCCGGTTATTGAACAATGCGCAGACCGTCGTGCTGATCACGATCCCGGAAGCGAAACTGGTGGCGCGGTTGCTCCAGGCGCAAGTGGAATCGCTGCGCCACGTTTTTACCGCTGATGAATTGCAGCAGGAGCCAGCGAGTTGGCGCGATGCGGCGGTGAAAACCCAGGATTTGGCCTTCCTGCAATACACCTCCGGCAGCACCGGCGATCCCAAGGGCGTCATGCTGACCCACGCCAATCTGTTGGCCAATCTGCGGGCGATGGGGGCCAAGGTTGGCGCGACTTCCGAGGATGTCTTCGTGAGTTGGTTGCCGCTCTATCACGATATGGGGCTGATCGGGGCCGCGCTGGGCAGCTTGTACTACGCTTTCCCGCTGGTGGTCATGTCGCCGCTCAGTTTCCTGGCGCGGCCCGGGCGCTGGTTGCGAGCGATGCATCGCCATCGCGGCACCCTGTCCGCTGCGCCTAATTTCGCGTATGAACTCTGCGTTCGCGCTATTCCTGATCATGAACTGGAAGGACTGGATTTAAGCGCTTGGCGGATGACCAACAACGGCGCAGAACCGGTCAGTCCGGCAACACTGGAGCGGTTTATCGCCCGCTTTGCGCCTTACGGGTTTCGGCGGGAAACCATGGCCCCGGTGTATGGGCTGGCGGAATGCTCGGTTGGGCTGGCGTTGCAACCGCCGAATCGGGGACCGGTGATTGATCGGGTGAAACGCGATGCCTTTATGACCGGCGGGCGAGCGGAACCGGCGGCTCCCGATGACCCGGCCATTCTGCAATTTGTCGCCTGTGGCCAGCCGCTGCCCGGTCATCAAATTCGCATTGCCGATGACCAGGGTCGGGAGTTGCCGGATCGGCGGGAAGGGCGGCTGGAGTTCCAGGGACCGTCCGCGACCACCGGCTATTACTGCAACCCGGAAGCGACCCGTCGCCTGTTCCCGCATGGCGATGCCTGGCTGGATTCCGGGGATCGGGGGTATCTGGCCGATGGCGATATTTATCTGACCGGACGGGTCAAGGATCTGATTATTCGCGGCGGGCGGAATATTTACCCCTACGAACTGGAGCAGGCGGTGGGGGAAATTCCCGGCATCCGCAAGGGCTGCGTCGCGGTGTTCGCCAGTGCTGACCCGGCGACCGGTAGCGAGCGACTGGTGGTGGTGGCGGAAACCCGCACGGTTCAACCGGAAGCGCTGGAGCATTTGCGCCAGCGGATTATGAATGCCAGCGTGGACTTGCTGGGCGTGCCGCCGGATGACGTAAAATTGGCCCCGCCGCGTTCGGTATTGAAAACGTCCAGTGGCAAGATTCGCCGGACGGCGATTCGGGATTTGTATGAACGGGGCGCATTGGGGCGCAGTGGTCAGGCGCTCTGGTTGCAACTGGCGCGGATTGGGCTGACCAGTGGCTGGGCGCAGGTGCGGAAAATCGGGCGCGGGATCAGTGAGCGGCTGTTTGCCGGCTATGCCTGGACCGTGTTCGGCATCCTGGCCCCGCTGACCTGGCTAGGGATCATGGTGTTGCCAAAACGGGAGTGGCGCTGGGCGTTGAGTTGCCTGGCGACACGGCTGTTGGCGCAATTAACCGGTACATCGCTGAAAGTGCGCGGGCTGGAGCATCTACCTGCGGGTTCCTGCGTACTGGTCGCCAACCATTCCAGCTATCTCGACGCTTATGTGTTAATGGCAGCGATTCCCCGGCATTTCCACTATGTCGCCAAGCGGGAGTTGCTGGACAATCGCTGGCTGGGGAAACCGCTGGAACGGATTGGTACGCTGTTCGTGGAGCGCTTCGATATGCAGCGCAGCGTGGAGGAAGCGCGCAAGGTGGCGGAAGCCGTTCATGCGGGTCAATCGCTGGGTTTCTTCCCGGAAGGCACTTTCAAACGGATGCCGGGTCTGCTGTCTTTTCGGCTGGGCGCGTTCGTCGCGGCGGCGCAGGCGGGTGCGCCGGTGACGCCGGTGACGATTCGCGGGACACGAACGATTTTGCGCGCCGGTTCCTGGTTCCCGCGCCGGGGAGCGCTGGAGGTGATTGTGGAACCGCCCATTGTGCCGGATGGTGAAGACTGGTCGGCGGCGGTAAGGCTACGCGACGCGGCGCGGGCCGTCATTCTGCGTCATTGCGGTGAACCGGATGCGGGAGATTGAATTTATCTGAAAAGCAGGTGTGGCAACTCCATGCCTTTTTACCCGATAATCACGCCTCTTTTTTTAATTCACTGATGACCCACCATGAAGACCGAAAACCAGCCTCCCAACGACAAGCCTGAATCGAAGGCCATCTATATTCCCGGCCCACTTGTCGCGTCGATTAAAACCTTGATCGACGCCTACCGTCACCATAACCCCCCGGTGTTGTCAGCCGCACTGCAACAACTGGAACAGGCGATTATGGATGCCAAGCCCAAGCCCAGGAAGGTCAGCGCTCCGCCAAAGCCCCCGAAGAAGGCGGCTCCTAAAAGCCGGGCGGATACTTGGACTACAGGTGCCGAAGCGCCTAAACCAGTTAAAAAAGGGCGGAAAAGCGCAGCTTATGTGCCGATGTCAGCCCCCGTATCCTCCGCAGAAGCGGATAGCGCCATTGATCTGGTGGCCTGCCTGAACCGTGATTATCCCGCCATCGCTGAGCGTTACGCTATGGGCGAGTTCAGGACCGTCAAAGAAGCTGCTATCGCTGCCGGGATTATCGTCGGTTCGTGATCGAAGCCGTATGCCAGGTTTAGGGCATTAGACGTCGATCACGTCCCCTGAACCTGGCGGTTCAACGCCTCTCGTGCTCTTCGCGAAGCGCTGCATCAATATCAATCAGGGTTTCACTGCCGAGCGTCTGCGCAGTTATCAAGTCACGCTTCAGATTCTTGGCGGCTTGAATCACATGCATCTCGATATCACGCAACTGGCCAATATGGTCACCACTAAAGGCGGTCCCTTCGGCGAGATTTTTGACCGTCAAGTTGCGCATCACTCGCAATAAAGCGCCCGTTGATCCAGACCCCTCGGTAGAACCTTCAAAGCGCAATAGCAAGGCACTGCCTAAGCGATTGGTTTGGATCAGCGCCGATTCAGCATCGGTCAATTGGGCGCGGGCATACAGGGCATAAGTCGGTTTTTCCGACGTTCCTTTTATATCGCGGCGGATCAGAAGTTTCACAGTACATCTCCCAACAGGTTATGCCGATTTTCAAGGGTTGAAGCAAGACTGCTGCCGACAGGCGGATGCTGAATAGCGAACATCTATTTTTCGGCTTCCTGCAGGTCTTGATCGATGTTGCGCTGAAAGTCACAGGTCAGGTAATCCAGATTCATCGGCAATCCCAATTGCAGGGTATTAATCAATTGCACACCTGCGCGTACCTGTCGGGGCTGGCATTCCAATAAATGACCGCCATGCTGGCGATCAGCCGATAGAAAATGCAGATGCAGGCCAGGGACGTTTAGCGAGGCCATGAACGACGGGGTGAAAAAACCCGCCAATGTGCCCTCTATCTCATGGAACTCGAAGATCGGTTGCTCACGAGCGACTTCAACTAATGGCCGGTAACTTTCCTGTTTTGGCACTGATCGAACTTTTACCTGTGAAAACCAGCCGTCAATCCGTAGCGCATAGAAAATATTCGGCGATGGCAACAGATTCAACAGCCATTGTAAAAAAGCGGCGTAATCGGTTTCCTGATCGAGCGTGTCTATGCTCATTGGTTGGAAAAAGGTGACGCAGGCAAAGGGGGTCAAGGCGTCATCATCAACGCGGTTCACTTGGCCGTCCGCTTTCATCTGGTAAATCTGCCCGTCGAGCATGACCATTTCACCATCGAGTTGGTCAAAAGTGCCCAAACCGAAATCGCCCTGTTGGCGGATGTGTGAAAACGGAATCTTTTGCTCATAAATGCCCTCGACCAGGGCATTGACTGGAGCACAGAGGTAAATACGGCTGTCGTTCATGGCGTGGGGGATCTCGGTAGATTGCAAGTCGGCATGGAGCATAACAGCAAGATTAGAGTTTATCTGAAACCATTGAATGTTCGTTATTTTTCGTTAGATACTTTTCCGGTAGATTTTGCCACGATAAAGGTCGAAATTCGGCTGACAAAAAAGCCCATGAGCAGCGGCCAAATCAGGATATTCATGACTAACGCATCTGCATTATTTTTTAAATTGATCCATTCAGGAATATAGGTTCTGAGGATGATTAAATAAAGCAGAGCCAGTCCCAGGCCAATGCCATCCAGGAGAATGGCCAGAATAATCCCGGCTATCGAAAACCCGACCGTAGCGCCCAGACCTATCCATAAAATTCCCGCACTTAGCAACATGCTCAACAGGGCGATTTTCTTTTGGCCGGTATGCCAATAGTACCAGGGACTCTTGAATTTTTTGATGAAGGATATAGCGCTAATCATGCCCGCACGACCTGGATGCGCCTCCTTTGAGGGCTGAGTTGTTCAGCGCTGGCGGTACGCTCACTAAGCGGCGGTTGTCCGGTGCGGCGATCAAAGATCACCAGCCAACCGGTGTCCAGCCCCAGACCGGTCAGATAGCTGTCCAGTTGCGCCAGCCCGGCCTGGAGCGGGTCCGGGGACCCATCACGCCAGACCTTCAGCTCCATGCCCAGCGTCATGGTTTTATAGCGCAGACAGAGATCCATGCGCCCGGAGCCGATGGCGTACTCCCGCTCCAGCGTCCCATCGCCATTGACGACGCGATGCAGGAAGGCCATCAACACGAGATGCGGGGCGATTTCGTGATAGGGGGCGCTGTTGAACAACGGCTGGCCGTGCTGCCGCCAGAAGGTCAGGAAGGCGTCCAGCAAGCGAGTAGGGTTCAGACTACCGTCAGCGTTGAGCCAGGTCGGGGTGATTTGCGGTAGCGTAGCCTGTGAAGTAAACGCCAGGGCGCGGGGCAGGACTTCGCGGTAAATCAGATTGGCGATGGTCAGGCCTTGACCGGTGGCCATCCGGCACAAACCCAGATCGATGAGATACTGAATGTCATCTTCCGACTCACCCTCGATGAGCGTTCCGGCCAGCATGGGTTCGATGACCCGCCGCACGCGGTCTTCACGCAGTTTATCGGCCAACTGGTCGAGATGAGTGACCCGGTTGATGATCAGCCGCTCCTTGGCCTGGTCGATCAGGTCCACCGTGATGGGTTGGCTTCGGTCGCGTCCCGCCGGTCTCTCGAAACACGCCTCGTAGGCCAGGGCATTGACCAGCCAGGGTTGGCCCTGAGTCAAATGCCAGACCTGGGCCAGCGCGTCGGGGGTGAAGATCTGTCCGGTTTCGGTGGTGTGTTCCTGGAGCAAGGTGGCGACCTCATTTGCCGTAAAGTCGCCCAGCCGCAGCGATTTTGCTTTGATGTTGAAAGCGCTACCGCCCGTGATGGGGCTGGGTTCGGAACGGGCGTGAATCCGGTAGTCGCGCAGATCGCGGACGCCGCACAGGATCACCGATTGGGGGAAAGCGGCAGGCCGCTGGGGGTAGCCCGCCCGCAACTGCCGCAACAGCGAAATCAGGGTATCTCCGATCAGGGCATCCACTTCATCCAGCAACAGTACGGCTGGACGTGGATCAGCAGCAGCCCAGAACTCCAGCAGTTGCGCGAGCCGATCATCAGCGGGGACGGTCGCCCCGCCGTCGCGATACCAGTCGGCGAGCCGCCCATCGTGCAGATACAATCGTGCCGAACGGCCGAGGACGCTGCAAATCGTCGCCATGCCCCGGTCAACATCCTCACGCGCCGTTTGCGCTCCCTCAATGTTGGCATAGAGCGTTCGGTAGCGGCCTTCCCGATTCAGATAATCCATCAGAGCCAGCAGACAAGTGGTCTTGCCGGTCTGGCGGGGCGCATGGAGCAGGAAATACTTTTGCCGGTCGATCAACGTCAGCACGTCGTCCATATTCCATCGTTTCAAGGGCGGCAGGCTGTAGTGGCTCTCAGGCCGGACGGGTCCTTCGGTATTGAAAAAACGCATGGCGTTGACTCCGGCAGGCGGGAACGGGATTACTCCACCGTATGAATCATATCCGCCAGACGCCCACCCGGCGGAATCATCGGCTTGACATCCTCGGCGCGTTCAATCCAGACATCCACCACACACGGCCCATCCTGCGCCAGCGCCCGTTCAATGCCTTCGCGGATGTCTTTGGGACGGGTAATCCGCACTGTTTCAATGCCGGGGAATACCCGTCCCAGGTTCAGATAATTGGGATTCGGGGTCCGGCATTCCTTGCGCTCAATGCAACCGGGGTCGCAATCCACCGTGCGGGACAGGCAGGTTTCGTAATGATGGCCCTGGTTGAACATGTCCTCCCACTGCCGAACCATGCCGAGAAAACCGTTGTTCAGAATGAACACTTTGACCGGGATGCGGTTGGCGGAGATGGTCGCCAGTTCCTGCAAATTCATCTGGAAACTGCCGTCGCCGTCGATGCAGATCACGGTTTTGTCCGGGCGAGCGTAGCAAGCCCCCATCGCGGCGGGCAGCCCGAAACCCATAGTCCCCAGTCCCCCGGAACTGATCCACTGGCGCGGCTCCTGATAGTTATAGAACAGCGCCGCCCACATCTGATGCTGGCCCACACCGGTCACGACGATGCTGCTTTGACAGGTCAGCCGGGACAGTTCTTCGATAAATGCCTGGGGCTTGATGAAGTTCCCGTCCGTCCGATAACCGGGCGCATGTTCCCGCTGCCAGGCATGAAGCGTATTGAGCCATTCCACTTTGATCGGGGTGGCTGGATGGTCAGTATGATTAGCGTGGAACAGGACTTCCCGGGCGTTGGCGCGTTCGGCGTATTGCACCGGACGGGCTTTGTGACGCACGGTGG
>JAUPTV010000121.1 GCA_030917925.1 Pseudomonadota bacterium | reverse complement strand
AGGGCGGGTTGCCGAAAATAACCGGAATGCGCCGGGTATTCTGGCGCTGAATCCGCCGCCGGTTTTCTTCGGTCAATGCGCCAAATAAATCCGATTGCGCGCCTCGGTGGGTTAATTCAAAGCCCCAGTTGGCCAGCGTGTCCACAAAACAGGCTCCGACAAATTCCCGCCAGGTTCCGGTGAGTTCGGCATACGTCTGTTCAATGTTCAGGCAGGCAATGTAGTAGGGGAGAATGGCGATTTCATTGGCGTGGATTTCATCGCCGTATTTCCGCGTCAACGCTGCTCGGTCGCCGCGTAAATACGCCAGCAATTCGACAATAAACGTCCCCGTCCCAGTGCAGGGATCGAGAATATCCAATTCCGGATCGGCCAGCCCTTTGCCAAAATGGCGCTCCGCTAACCAGTCACAGCCAGCAATGATAAAGCGCACCACTTCGCCCGGCGTGTACACCACCCCCAACTTGTCCGCATCCCGAGGGTTATAAGCCGTGTAAAAGTCCTCATAAACTGCCTTGAGAAATTCCTGTTTCTCCGCTGCTGAAATTGCGCCCGCTGCGGTGCGTCGAATCGCCGTGTAATACGGCTCCAGGCGCATCAGCAGATTGCGCCGGGTCTCGCCGCGCAGAAAGGCGCTTTCCAGTTCAGTCAACGCCACCGCCAGGTGATTAGCCCGATGGAATTCACTCACTGGGAAAATGTCGCGGAAAATCTGTTCGGTCAGAATGTGCTGGATGAGCATCTCCCGCGCCTGCTCCGCCGTGACCCGCCCGCCAATGGTGTGCTGGCATTGCGCCAGGAAGGCCGTGAACCGCTGATGAAAAGCTGAATGTTGCGTCAGAGTGTCGGTGAACAGGTCATTCAGCGCGGCGATGACCGTGGGCAGTTCGCTGCGAAACCGGGCCACTGCTTGGTCAAAATGCGCTACGTCCGGCGGGCGAAAGGCGAAAAACCGCTCCAGCAACCGGTTCAGCGCGATCTTGTCGGTCGTGGCGGCTCGTAGCACTTCCTGACCGTTCTGGATCAGCACCGCTGTGCGGGTGTCCTCGAACAGGATATTGTCGGTCGGATAGCCCTTGGCCCGTTTCACGGCAATTTCCCGGTCCAGATCGTCTTGCGAATCCTTGGCTTCCCACCAGCCATGCACCAGCCGCACCCGGTCCAGCAACGCGCCATCGGGCCGCAGGGTTTTGCCGCCCGGCGTCGTGAACGGATGCTGTTGCGACAGCACCAACTGCTGTTCCGCCCCTCGCGCTTTCAGCAACCCGGCGAACGCCTGCGACAACGCGCCTTCATGATCCACGCCCGCTGACCGTTGCAGTTCGTCCAGTTCCCGCCAGTAGGTTTGTATGTCGTGCATGGTGGTCATCCAGTGGTTGAATCCGGGAAAATCATGCCCGCTCAAATGGAAACGCCAGCGCCTCAGCCAGCGAGGTCTTCCCCGCAGCCAGCATCGCTAACCGATCAACGCCCAGCGCGACCCCGGCACACTCCGGCAATCCGGACGCCAGCGCGGACAGCAGATGCTCATCCACCGGCATCACCGGCAAACCCTGCGCCTGTCGCGCCGCATTCTCTGCTTCGAACCGGCGGCGCTGTTCCACCGCATCGCCCAGTTCGTGAAAGCCATTGGCTAATTCAATCCCGCCCAGGTACAACTCAAAGCGCTCGCCTACCGGAGGATCGCCGGGCCGCAACCGGGCCAACGCCGCCTGCGAAGCCGGATAGTCGTAGATAAAGCACAATCGTCCCTGGCCGAGCTGCGACTCAATCCGTTGCGTCAACAGCAAATCCAGCCACGGATCGACATCCGCTTCCGGCATTCCCGGCGGAATGGACACGCCACAACGCTCTGCGCAATCCGCCAGTTCCGTCACCGATGTCCGATGGGGATTCAAACCCAGATACCGCTCAAACGCCTCCTGATAACTCAACCGTTCCGGCTCGGCCAGCGGCAACCGGTCTTCCAGCAATGCTGTCGCCAGTTCCGCGACTTCATCCATCAACCGGTGATGATCGAAGCCGACCCGATACCATTCCAGCAGGGTAAATTCCGGGTTATGCCGACGCCCCGCTTCGCCATCGCGGAACACCCTGGCGATTTGATAGATACAACCGCTGCCCGCCGCCAGCAGTCGCTTCATGGGAAATTCCGGGGAAGTTTGCAAATAGAGCGTCTGTCCGTAGCGCGGCCCCGGCCCGGCATACACAGTGGCAAAACTGGCCAAATGCGGATCCGTGATGGCGGCGGCTGACAGCAAGGGCGTTTCTACTTCCAGCACACCCCGCGCCGCAAAAAACGCCCGGATACGCGCCAGTAATTCAGCGCGTAACCGCAGCGTGGCCAGATCAGCACCAGGTCGCCAGGTGGAAGCATCGATCACGGGCTAAACCTCACCCTCCAGCGCCATGCATACCCGATTGCGTCCGCCATGTTTAGCGTCATACAGCGCCGTATCAGCTCGCTGGATCAAATCCAGCAACGCTTCCTGAGCCTGACGAATCGCAACGCCAATGCTGACCGTCACGGTACGATCAGCCAAGGGTCCCTCGAAACGGAGCGCGGCAATTTCCATCCGTAACCGTTCAGCAAACGGGGCAGCGCTGACCACCGATTCGCCCACGACGAAAATGGCGAATTCTTCACCGCCGAGCCGCACTGGAATATCGCTGCTCCGCACCGTCTCCAGGATCGTCCCTGCCACCTGGCGCAACACCACATCGCCCTGGTTATGGCCGTAGGTATCATTTACGCTCTTGAAATGATCAATATCCAGCATCAGCACCGCCACCTGATTGCCAGGACTGCGATCCTGAATATCACACAACCGCTGGACGACCTCCTGCATATAAATCCGGGTAAACAGCCCGGTCAGTGGATCGCGGATCGAGCGCTCATAAATCTGTTGCCGCTCCATATCCAGTTGGCGGTAAATGACTTCCCGCTCCACCGCAACCTGCAAAGGGACGCTCATCTGTTCAATGATCTGCCGCAGATCGTCATTAGCAACCACTCGTTCTGCCAGATGAATGATCGCGACGGCTTGCGCCGTACCCCTGGCCGGTGAGAACAGCGGAACCATCAGTATCGGGGTATCGTCGTCATCGCTGGCCAGCATGAATTCCACCACGTTAGCCGTGTTCAACTCTTCCCATTGCTTATGATCCAGGTCGAGAATCCGGGCTACCGACGGGGGGCGCACGGCTTCTTCAACACCCCGATAGCGACTTTCCGGGGAAAGATGCAGCACCCGCTGATCATCCAGTCGGGCATAGAATTCCAGTGAAATGGCCGGTAGCAATCGCTGGGTGATCTCCAGCAGATTTTTAACGATGTCGCGGAAATCCCGGTAGATCAGCATGGTGTGCATAATATCGCGCAGCGTCTGATTGAGTTGGGACAGCTTCTGAATGTCCGTATCGCCGCGTGCGATCAAATACAACCCGCACTCCAGGGTTTTCAGTTGATCCATCATGAACCGGACCAACCGTTCCGGAATGATCGAGCCATGCTGCGGGGCGATGAGCCGCACCGGGTAGCGTTCAATAGCCCGCAGCGCATACCCCAGAATGTCGCGGCTGGGCATGTAATGTTCATGGAAAGGCCGCAACGCCTCGAAATAGCTTTCATCCCGGGCGACCAGGGAAAACTCCGGCGTCAGCCCGCCAAACAGGTCGCTGGAAAACAGCACCCGGGTGACTGGATCAAACGTGCAGATTGCCCCCGGAAAATGCGCGTAGGGCGTAAAGATGAAATCGACCTGCCGATCCTCCAGCGCCAGTTTCCAGCCATGCTCCTCCACCAGCCAAAACGGTAGTTTCTGCAACCCGTAATGCTTAACCAGCATCTGCGTCCGCCAATGCGTCACCAGCACCGCATCATCCCGGCTGATGAGTTGGTCGATCAATGGCAACGCGCTGGTAATATCGGGATCCTGATGGTGGCAAACAAAATAGCGGATGTGCGTAAACGGGATGATTTCTTCGATCTTGCGCAGGGTGTACCGAAAAGTCAGCACCGAACCGGGATCGAACAACACCGATTGATCGCCCTGTTCAATGAGATAAACATGGCATTGAAAAATATCGTTTTCCTGCTGGTGTCCGACCCACCAGACCCGATCAGCCACCTGGATTGCATGACCGGTATCCGCATGTTCAAGATCGTTGATCGTGTAGGGGGTCATAACCGCATTTCCTTACTCTTTGACCCGTGAAACGTATTCGCCGGTGCGAGTGTCAATCTTGATAACCTCGCCGCTCTGGACAAACAGCGGCACGCGAACCACGGCACCGGTTTCCAGTTTGGCCGGTTTGCCGCCACCGCCCGAGGTATCGCCGCGCAGGCCGGGATCGGTTTCCACGATGGTCATGATGACGAAATTGGGCGGTGCGACACTCAGCGGAACGCCGTTCCACAACGTCACCTGACAAATTGCTTCTTCCTTCAACCATTGCGCCGAATCGCCCATCGCCGCGGCGTCGGCGGTCAACTGCTCGAAGCTTTGCTGATCCATGAAATGCCAGTATTCACCATCGTTGTAGAGATATTGCAATTCCACATCGACGACATCCGCGCCTTCCGCCGTATCGCCAGACTTGAAGGTGCGTTCGATGGTGCGCCCGGTTTTCAGATTGCGCACCTTGACCCGGTTGAACGCCTGACCTTTGCCGGGTTTGACGAATTCATTTTCCACAATGGCGTAGGGATCGCCATCCAGCATGATCTTCAGCCCGCTCTTGAATTCATTGGTACTATAGTTCGCCATGTAAAACCCGCCTTGATTTGAATGTAGAGAGTCGTAAAAACTCAATATGATAACTGCAAAGGGACTTTCCCGTCAGACTCCGCGTTGGTCAGCCGCTTTCGCTGACGCGATCCGCGATCCGGATGAATTGTGGCAACGACTGAACCTCGATCCCACGCTGTTGCCCGCCGCCCAGGCCGCTGCCGCCCGATTCCCCTTGCGAGCGCCGCGTGGTTTCGTCGCCCGGATGCGGATGGGCGACCCCGACGATCCACTGTTGCGGCAAATACTCCCGCTGGCCGATGAATTGGCATCCACGCCAGGATTTGTCGCCGACCCCCTCAACGAGCAGGCGGCGCAAGTCGTTCCTGGCGTTCTGCACAAATACGCGGGCCGCGCCCTGTTGATCGTGACGGGAGCCTGCGCCGTTCATTGCCGTTACTGCTTTCGCCGGGAATTTCCCTACATGCAACACCAGGCGGGCATGGATGCCTGGCGACCGGCGCTGGCTTATCTGGCCGGCGATGCCAGCATCCGCGAAGTAATTTTGAGCGGCGGCGATCCGCTGGCGCTATCTGACCGACGCTTGGGCGGGTTACTGGCGGCGCTGGAGCTCATTCCGCATCTACAGCGCTTGCGCATCCACAGTCGTATTCCGGTGGTGTTGCCCGAACGCATTGATGCCGGGTTGCTGGACGTACTGAGTCAGACCCGGTTGCAGCGGGTGGTGGTGATTCACGCCAACCATCCGCAGGAAATTAATGAGGAGGTCAATGTGGCTCTGAACCAGTTGGCCGGAATCGGCGCAACCCTGCTGAATCAAACGGTGTTGCTGCGCGGGGTGAACGATGCGCCGGACACCCTGGCGACGCTCAGCGAGACGCTGTTTGCCGCCCGCGTGTTGCCCTACTACCTGCACCTGCTGGACCCGGTCTGCGGCGCGGCGCATTTTGAAGTGAAAGAACCAGTAGCATTAGCTATTATGAATAAGTTGCGTCAACGATTGCCGGGCTATCTGATGCCCCGGCTGGTGCGGGAACAATCGGGACAGATGGCCAAAACCCCGGTTGAGACATGCCGCTGATGACGCCCGATTTCCTGTTCAGGTCTTGGCCCCCAGCAGAGGTTGGAACGCGTGTCTGAACCTTCTCTTGTGAATTTGTTGATCGTGGATCGCTCCCGATCCGATATCGAACACATTGCGAAAACCCTGTCCGGCGATGGCTATCGAATCCAATTAACCCAGACTGATCAGGCCGAAGAAATCCGCAGCACGGTGGATTATCAACCGCTGGATTTAATCCTGTTGCGCTTGGCGGATGATTTACCGTCTGTCGCTGAGGTGCGGCTGATGGTAGCCGAAGCCCAGGTGGATATTCCGATCATCGCCGTAGTGGATGATGATCATCGCCAGGAACCCCGTCCGGCCCGTCTGCTGGAAGAAGGCGCTGACAATTATTTCTATCTCGACGACGCTGATCATCTAGTAGCGGCGATCCATAAGGAATTACGCCACTTGCGGGATCGCAAGCGTCAGCAATCGTTTGAAGTGCGCTTCAAGGAAGGCGAAGTGCGCACCCAGGCTTTGCTGGAAAATATCCAGGAAGCCATTGCCTACATTCATGAAGGCGTTCATACCTACGCCAATCCGGCTTACTTGCGCCTGTTCAGCTACGGAAGCAAGGAAGATCTGGCCCATATCCAGTTGGTGCATATGGTCCCGCCCGGCTACCGGGATGCGTTGAAAAGCGTACTGCGCCGCAGTATTCGTTCGGGTAAGGCTATCGAGCCGGTGGAACTGGTGGGCTTGCGCAGTAACGGCCAGACCTTTCCGATTCTGCTGGAATGCGCCCCAACCCGGATGAATGATGAACCCTGCACCCAGATCATCGTCCGCGATGCGACACCGGAAAAAAGTCCGTATAACCAGCAACTGGAGGAGATGCTCAAGTTTGACACGGTGACGGGGCTTTACAGTCGGCGATTTTTCCTTGAAGCGCTGGAAATCGACCATGATGGCGCGGTGCTGTACATTCTGTTCACGGACTATTCCACCATCCGCTACACCATGGGCTTTGACGCCCTTGAAGTGTTCATGCGCGAAGCTGCCCATCTCCTCAAGCCGATGCTGGCCCCGGATGATATGGCGGCCTGCTTCGCCAGCGAGGTGTTTGTGGTTTATCTGCCGGCCCGTTCCGCGACAGACCCGCATGCCCTGGCAGAAGGCATCCGCCAGACTGTTGCGGAACACAGCTTCCAAATGAACAGCAAACTGTTCACCACGACCTGCTGCATTGGCGTCTACGATGCGCATGGCAGTCATGAAAGCGTTCTGCAAGTCCTGTCCCGCGCTGATCGTGCTTGCGAGGCGGCCCGCCAGAAAGGCGGCAATCAGGTTGAGATTTATACGCCGCCCGTCGAGCAAAGCCAGCGCAGTCAAGGCGTCGCCGACACGATCCTTGAAGAAGATGAAGCGGCCATCCACCAGCTCAAGGAAGCACTGGCTAAAGGCCGCTTTGTGCTGAATTATCAGCCAATTGTGAGTTTTGAAAATGCTGAAGAAGCCCGCTATAAAGTTTACCTACGGCTCGTCGATGAGGAAAACCATCATCAATCTATCGACAAACTGGGCGGTGTCGCGGTGCGCTACGGCATGATGAACACTCTGGATAAATGGACCATCCTCCGGGGAATGGCAGCGCTGATTGAAATACACAAACACGGCGAAAAACCACCCGCGCTGTTTGTCCGGCTGTCACGCAATTCGCTTTCTGACAAGGATTTTCTGGACTGGCTGATCAAGCGATTCAAGGAAAGCCGGCTGGCTTGTTCGCTATTGGTGTTCGAGATCAAGGAAGATGACGCCGATGAGAGCTTTGATGAAACTCGAATGTTACGCGGTCGTTTGCGGGAGATGGGCTGTGGCCTGGCCCTGTCCCATTTTGGCGGCAAGCCACATTCCGAGCGCCTATTGCGGGAATTGTTGCCGGACTATATCAAACTGGATGGTAGCCTGATTGAGCGACTGGCCAAGGCCAAGGATGAGAACAGTCGGCAGGCGATGGCTGGCCTGGCGCAACAGGCCCACGATCTGAAAATCCGGGTAGTCGCCGCCGGGGTGACGACCGCGCCGCAAATGGCCAGTATCTGGCAATTTGGCGTCACCCTGGTGCAAGGCACCATGGTGGCGGACGCCAGCGCACATCTGGACTTCGATTTCCGTCAGTACGCTGGGTGAGTGGTCAGTGGTCAGACACCAAGCTGACCTATGCCTGCCGTAATGCGGCAATCCGTTCTTCTAGCGGCGGATGGGTCATCAACAGTTTACGCAGACCAGTGCCCAGACCGCCATTGATGCCGAAAGCCGCCATTTGCGAGGGCAGTTGTGACGGTTCATGCAACTGTTGCAATCGCTCCAACGCGGCGATCATCTTGCCGCGCCCTGCCAACCGCGCTCCGCCAGCGTCGGCATGAAATTCCCGATGGCGACTGAACCCCATGACGATCAACGAGGCCAGGAAGCCAAACAGGATTTCCATGACCATGCTGGTCAGGTAATAGCCGATGCCGGGACCGCGTGATGACTGGCCCCGCGACAGGGCTTGATCGACCGCATAGCCGATAACCCGCGACAGGGCGATAACGAAAGTATTAAGCACGCCTTGTAGCAAAGTTAGCGTCACCATATCGCCGTTAGCGACGTGGCTGACTTCGTGGCCCAATACCGCTTCTACTTCCTCAGCGCTCATTTGCTCCAGCAGGCCGGTGCTGACCGCGACCAGGGCGTTATTGCGGCTGGCACCGGTGGCGAAAGCGTTCGGTTCCGGCGACTGGTAAATTGCCACTTCCGGCATCCCGATGCCCGCGCCTTCCGCCTGGCGGCGAACGGTCTCCACCAGCCACTTCTCAGCCTGGTTGCGGGGCTGTTCAATCACTTCCGCGCCCACTGACCGTTTTGCCATCCATTTCGACATCAGCAGCGAAATGACGGAACCGCCCATGCCGAAGACCGCTGAGAAGATCAGCAGGCTGGGGAGATTCAGGCCGGTCTGGTACAGAAAACGGTCAACGCCCAGCAGTCGAGCGACGATGCCCAGCAAGACCACCACTGCCAGATTGGTCGTGACAAACAGCAAAATACGTTTCATGGCTGTGTACTCGTTGATAAAGATAGGGGTAACTCTATAGGCGCTGTGGGAATTTTCAAGCGACAGGCCGACGAGTAAGGAACATGGCGTCGCCGTAACTGAAAAACCGGTAGCGTTGTGCCACCGCATGACGGTAAGCGCGCAGAATTTCCGCGTGACCGGCGAAGGCGGCGACCAGCATCAACAGCGTGGATTCCGGCAGGTGAAAGTTGGTAATCAGCGCATCAACACACCGGAAGCGGTAGCCAGGATAGATAAAAATGTCCGTCTCGCCCGTCCAGGGTTGCAAAACGCCATCTTCCCCAGTCGCTGTTTCCAGCGCCCGCGTTACCGTAGTGCCCACGGCGATGATGCGTCCGCCCTGGGCCTGTGTGGTTCGAATCTGCGCACACGCCGCTGGGCTGACTTCGAGCCATTCGGTGTGCATCACATGGTCTTCAATCCGCTCCACGCGCAGCGGCTGGAAGGTGCCGGCCCCGACATGCAGGGTAATGAAGGTTTGCGCGATGCCCTGTTCCGCCAACTGGTCAAGCAGCGCCTGGTCGAAATGCAGACCGGCGGTAGGTGCGGCGACTGCGCCCGGCCAGCGGGCATAAACCGTTTGATAACGCGCATGGTCGGCCTCGGTCGGTTCACGGGTGATGTACGGCGGCAGCGGCAATCGGCCATGCTGCTCCAGCAGTGGCAGCCACGCGGCGTCACCCTCCAGGCGAATTTCAAACAGATCGGCCTGACGACCGAGAACAGTCGCGGTAAAGCCAGCGTCGAAGTGCAACTGTCCGCCGGGCCTGGGCGCTTTACCGGCGCGAATCTGCACCAGCGCCCGGTGCTCGTCCAACAGGCGCTCAACCAGCAATGTGAACCGCCCGCCAGTGGCCTTGCGGCCGGACAGCCGGGCCGGAATCACCCGCGTATCGTTGAAGACCAGCCGATCACCGGGCTGTAGCAAGGTTGGCAATTCGCGGAATAGCCGGTCGCTGAGTGCTCCGGTCGCACCCTCCAGGGTCAGCAACCGGCTGTCGCTGCGCTGAACCGGCGGGTATTGCGCGATCAGTTCCGGCGGCAAAGCGAAAGCAAAATCCTGGCGGCGCGGCATGGTCCCAGGACTCAGGCCGGCTTGCGCTTCTCCGGCCGTTTGATCATTGTGGAACCCTGACCTTGGGCTAAACTCTGAATTCATCATTCTTTCGTCATCACATGGATTATTGAAATGCGTAAAACTCTGTTGATTGCTGCGGCCCTTTATGCGACGGGCACGCTGGCCGCTGACGATGCTAAACCGGAGGCAGCGCCAGCACCGAATCCTGCCGCCACCGCAACCCTCAAACAACCCAACCTCACCCCACTGCAAGCCGCCTTGAATGGTGCCAAACCGGATAGCGTCATACCTTCCGTGATTCCCGGATTGTTTGAAGTCGTCATCGGCGGTCAGGTGCTGTATCTGAGCGAGGATGGTCGCTTTGTCGTGCAGGGCGATCTATTGGACCTTGGCTCCCGCGCCAATCTGACCGATAGTCGGCGCGGGGAGTTGCGGGGTAAGGCGGTTGCGGCGCTCAGCGAGAAGGATATGGTGATTTTCGCCCCGGAAGGACCCGTCAAGCACACCGTGACGATCTTCACAGATATTGATTGTGGTTACTGCCGCAAGATGCACAGTCAGATGGCGGAATATAACAAGGAAGGCATCAAAATACGCTACCTGCTGTTCCCGCGTGAAGGTGTAGGCTCCGAGTCCTTCAACAAAGCAATTTCCGTCTGGTGCGCCGACGACCGGGCAGAAGCGATGACCAAGGCCAAACAAGGCGAAGCCATCGAAAACAAGACCTGCGACAATCAGGTGCAGGCCCAGTATGAACTGGGGCAAAAACTCGGGGTGCGGGGGACGCCCAGCATGATTCTGGAAGACGGCGAGATGTTGCCCGGTTATGTACCGCCGACGCAGTTAGCGGAAATGTTGGCAGGCGGCAAGGATAAGGCATCGAAAGCCGTCGGTCGGCCCTGAGCGATCAACCCTTCATATCGTTATTCAACCTGATTAGCTAACATCCCGAACCACCCCGGCGCGGAGCGCCACCCCTCCTTGGCTAAGGAGGGGAATCCGGTTGTCCGGTTGTCATCGGGAAAGACGATACCGTTAAAATCAGCGAACAGGTTAAATTGATTGCCCTTACTCCCTTACGGGGATTTTTCCGATAGTTCTCCATCTGTCATCACCCGTTGCAAGAACGCCTTGACTTCACTGGCCTGAAAAAACGTACCGTCCTCGCGCATCCCGAGAGGAAACGCTGTCTTGTCACCCCAGTCTTTATCCAGTGACTGGGGATCAGGAAGGGCTTCGCTATGGTGCTGACGCATCTGCAAAATACGTTCTTGTTGCTCGGCGCTGATATTTGCCAGCAGTTCCATGTGACTGCCATCAGCGAATTCCAGAACCTTGATCTGAATGCCGTTACGCTCGATGATCTGTTCATTGATCAACGTCATGTTCGTTCTCCTTTAGTCTTTTTCCCGCAAATGGATGGTGCTTCCATCATTAGAAACCACCTCAAATTGGGTGCCCGCCTTGAAAAGCACCTCCTGCTCACTACTAAAACTGGATAGACCCTCAATAGATTTGCCATGCTTGGACTCGATCACAAAAAATGCTCCGCCATAAGCATAACCTTCGGCAACCCGTTCACTGCGCGAGGCACTGCTGAACGACGGCTCAGTGATGGTTTCACCGACTTTATATTTTTCGATTTGTTCAGAAGACAAGGGCGCGCCGCGAAAAACTTGACCCTGATAATCGGGAAGTTTTGTTAAGCCGTTTTGCATGTTTAGAACGTGCGAATCCAGTTGCTTTTTCATGGTCGTAGAGACGAGCATGGTGCCTCGTCCCATGACCGTTTGTTCGCCATTACTACGCAGGTAAGTATTAATGGATTTGTAATCCGGAAAAGCGGAGCCGCTCTTCGCTGTATAGTCGCCAAGCGCATATAATTCGCGAGGCGAAACACCATAAGCATTGCGCATTTCTTCCCGAGTAATCTCATTAACCGGCTTACTCTCATGAGGCAACGGACCTTCCCAGACCACTTGTTGCTGAACCGGTTTTGTCTCGACCTTCAATGGTTGATGAAGCAACGGGGAATCTTCAGATTTGTCCTGAACCAGCGCCTGATTAGCTCGGTTAGCATCTTTGGGAGCCTCAGATTTGCTGACGGCCCAGCGCACCAGTTCCGAAATTCCAAGGGTGACAATCCCTAACACAATACGGCCAAAGGTCCCCCATCCGGAAGGAGATTTCACAGAATAATCACCAAACTGAGGGTTATCACCCGTTTTTTGCGCTTGCTGTGTCGTATCCAAATAGCCTTGAGTGATTTTACCCGAAGACATTTCTCCAACAGATTTCATGATTTACACTCCTCAAGGGCGAATAAACAGGCTAGATGGCGGAAAGGCGTCGGTAGTTGATAGGCCGTCTGGATTTCCTGACAGCAACCAGTTCTTCCAATGATCCAGGCGGTTTAAGAAAACTTCCAGAGCCGCTGAAAACATCGGGTAATCCATCTGATCCGTCAGGAACTCCTTAAACAGCAGAACCTCTTCACGGTTGCGATCTAGAGCCAGACAGGCTCCGCCGGTGTCTTGCCCGAACAGGTTGGCCGACAACATTTCGGCAAAAATGGCCTCTTTCTGGCTGGATGGCGCAGGACCGACCACGGCATGGATGAAAAAACGCTGTTTATCCGGCAACGCTTCGATGTCCACGGTCAGGCGGTCATCGAACACCAGGCGGCAAACGCGATCTTCATTCAAGCTGAGGGCGCCGAGTCCGGTCTGGTGGCCTAACTCGTCTAAAATGTCTTCGATTTGCATACGTTGTCCTCAAATAAGAGCGGTATTGACGTTGCCCGCTTGCACGGGTATGACGAAAAGCGAACATCCAAGGTTGTGTATTTCACGATTTTCCATGATAGCCGTTATCATAAATCATCCCGCAGCAAGCGGTGGAGAATTAGACCCGTTGAAATTAAAAGCCATGCCTTCAATCTGTTGTGTAGCGACCTCAACACGCAACCCTTGATGGCATGGTTGACCGCATTATTTCTGACCGATCCCACAGGCGCACGTCCGCCGCGCTATCTACCCCGCCAGAAAACTTCGGCCAGAATCTTGCGAGATTTTCATTGCCGTAGAAAAAGCATTTTATTGAAAGAGTTGATTAATTTGATGGTGATGAGGGTTCGGGATCCGGTGAACGGCGACATTTGTTTTTGTCATTGTAGGCGAGCAGGTGGTATAAATAACCCGGATTGGCCAAACGGATCAACGGATATGCCACAACAACTCAGTTGGGAAATGCTGCAAACGATGGTGCAGTCGGAGTCCATCGAACAACTTTCCATGCAGCAGTTGAACGAACTGTTCCATGCCGAAAAGGAAATGATGCCCTTTCTGCCGGATTCGGTCTGTCAGATCGACCCACGCAATGGGGAACTTATTGTCTACAATTCAACACGGGCGCGGCGACCGCATGATGCGGGACATCCTGACGCATTACCGGTGATCGATGAAAAGCCCTGCGTGATTTGTCAGGGTAAAACGACCGGTGTGGTCGATGTAGCGCAACTCAGTGAGGGCGCGACATTCATCAATAAAAACCTGTTCCCGATTATTTACCCGTTACAAAATATTCTGGAAGAATATCGACAACAGCCGTTGTATCCCGATCCTCTGCATACCGGACGGGTATCCTACGGCTATCACTTTCTCCAATGGACCTCCTCACAGCACGATCATGACTGGCATAATCTGTCAGTGGAAGATGGCTGTATTGTGCTGCAACGACTGGCGGCGCTGGAAAATAAACTGCTCTACGAATCGGAAGGCTTGATGCCGCCGTCGGAAATGCCGCCGCTGCGTAAAATGACGCACGGTTTTGTTTCAATCATCAAGAATCATGGCCGACTGGCAGGCGGCTCATTGGCACATGGTCATCAGCAAATTGGCTACAGTAATATCATGCCCAGCCGGTTTTATAATAACTGGTGTTTTGCCCAACGCCATGATGGCGAATGCTTCGCGCATTATTTGTTGCGTGAAAATCCCGTGGAATTACAGGTTAAGGACTATGGCGCAGCGGTTTTGCTGGTCCCGTATTTCATGCGCCGGCCTTATGACATGCTGCTGGTGGTCAAGGATACCCGCCGGCAGTATTTGCATGAACTCAACGGGATTGAAATGCGCGCTGTGACCCTGGGCATTCAGGACGCTATTCAGGCTTTGATGCAAATTATGCCGAAACTGGGGCGGGAACCAGCGTTCAACATGACCGTGAATAATGGACCCGGTGCCGGCCTGTATCTGGAATTTCTCGCCCATACCCAGGAGATTGGCGGTTTTGAGCAACTGGGGTTGTGGGTGTGTCAGGAAAGCACCGCTCAGGCGGCCGCCTATTTGCGTGAAGTTGTACAATGAACGTAGAGCAAGTCCACGAACTGTTCAGCCGTCTGCAGGCTGATCGTCCCCAGCCGACTACGGAATTACGCTATCACACGCCGTTTGAACTGCTGGTAGCGGTCATTCTGTCGGCGCAATCGACCGATAAAAAGGTCAATGAAGCAACCCAACGACTGTTTGCCGTCGCCAATACTCCGCAGGCATTACTAGAGTTGGGCGAGGCGCAATTAAAGGACTTTATTAAAACCATTGGCCTGTATAATATCAAGGCGGCTAATATTCGCAAAACCTGTGCCCTGCTGCTGGAACGGCATGGCGGCGACGTGCCCCATGACCGGACAGCACTGGAGGCATTGCCGGGCGTCGGGCGGAAGACAGCAAATGTCATTCTTAATACCGCGTTCGGCGAACCCACGATTGCGGTGGACACGCATATTTTTCGGGTGGCCAACCGGACTGGGCTAGCGCTGGGGTCCACGGTGCGCGAGGTTGAAGAGGGACTCTTAAAAGCGACACCGGAAGCTTTCCGACCGGACGCCCATCACTGGCTAATTCTGCATGGCAGGTATATCTGCACCGCCCGCAAGCCGCGTTGCGCTGCCTGCCCGATCCATGATCTCTGTGAATTCTCCGACAAGAGTGAGGCGCTTTGAATGTTTGGCAACGACCGCGACGGCCTGCGCCGCTATTACTGCACGGTATGGGATAAGGCTCAGTCCGGGCAACCACTGGAACCGCTGGAGCAACTCATTGCCGGGGTGATCCGCGAACATCCCGAATATCAACCGATGCTGACCAATGCCGATACGGCGCTGGGCCGCGAATATCTGCCGGAAATGGGCGAAACCAACCCCTTCCTGCACATGGGTCTGCATATCGCTATTCAGGAGCAACTGGGCGGCCATCGTCCGGTGGGCATTCTCGAGGTCTATCAGCAGCTTTGCCAACGCCTGGGCGACCGCCATATCGTTGAACATCAGATAATGGAATGTCTGGGCCAGACGTTGTGGGAAGCTCAGCGAAATGGCGTAGACCCGGATGAGCAGGTTTATCTGGAACGACTGCGGCAACTGTAAACAGCGCAATTGGTGCCGTCGATATTGATTATCATTTCAGGCCGTAATCACGGAAGCACACGGGATAACACGGGATAACACGGGAGATTTTTTACTTTTTCAATATTTCCCGTGTTTTTTCCGCATCCTTCTTTGGCTAAAATTCCCACATTACAACCCATCGGGTTGCATTTGATCGTCTTACGTTCTACTTTTTTAGCAGGCGTAGCGAGTTACGTTCGCTAATCAGTTCTGCGGTTTTTTCGGCTGGATTCTTACCAAAATCACAATAAAGAGACTTATGGATATTTTGTCAACACTGTCCCTGCGCGCCAAACTGTTGTTCGGTTATTTACTGACATTCCTGGCATCGGTCATCATCGGCAACCTCATCATCCTGATCGTGGTTCATTCGACGATTGAGACCAGCACTGAGAGGGAACTGGCCAATACAACCAATACAATTATGAATATGGTCAAAAGCGCCGCTGATGCATCGATCAAAAATTATCTTCGGGCGGTGGCCGAGAAAAATCGCGAGATTATCCAACATTTTTATGATGATTATCAGGCAAATCGCATCAGCGAAAAAGAAGCAAAAAGCAAGGCGACGGCAATACTGCTTTCCCAGACCATTGGCAAAACCGGCTATATTTACTGTGTTGACACTAAAGGTATTTTGGATGTACATCCGAAAATAAATGGCACGAATTTGTCGAAATATGAATTTATCCGCGAGCAAATCAAGACCAAGGAAGGTTATCTGGAATACGAATGGGCTAATCCTGGTGAAGGAGCGCCACGCAAGAAAGCGCTCTACATGACCTATTTTGGTCCATGGGACTGGATTATTTCTGTTTCCTCCTATCGTGAAGAATTTAAATCGCTCTTGAATGTAGATGATTTTAGGCATGACATCCTGGCAGTATCTTTCGGTAAAACCGGTTATCCCTATGTGATCGACAGCAAGGGCACTCTGGTGATTCATCCCAAGCTCCAAGGCGAAAACATCTTTGCTGCCAGGGATATTCATGGACATGAATTTATTAAAGAAATCGTCGAAAAAAAGAGCGGAAAAATTATCTATCCATGGCAGAATCCCGGTGAACTGGAGCCTCGGGAAAAGCTGGTTTTGTTCAGTTACATCCCTGAATTTGACTGGATTGTCGCATCATCCAGTTATCTGGAAGAATTTAATGAACCGCTCACGACAATTGGCTATGCAACCTTCGCTACGCTGATCATCGTGGTCCTGCTCACTATACCGATCACCTGGCTTATCAGTTCATCGATCAATCGCCCGATTCAGGACATCATCCAGGGCTTTTCGCAAGGCGCGCAGGGCGACTATTCCAGCCGAATCCATACCGGCAGCGAGGACGAACTCGGTCAGCTTGCTAAATATTACAATGATTTTATGGACAAGCTTTCGGAGTCCAATCGCAGTTTGCAGACCTCGGAGGAGCGGTTCAGACTGCTGTTTGAGAATGCGGTCGAGGGCGTTTTTACTATGACCGCTGATGGACAATTCTTGCGGGTTAATCCCTCAATGGCGCGGATGCTGGGCTATGAAAGCCAAAATCTGCTCTTGCAGGAAGTTGCTAAAACCGGTGCCCGGATTTATATCGAAAACTCGGAACTAGAGCGACTGTTAGCGAATCTGGCGGGCGCTGGCGCGGTGACCGGCTTTGAAACTACTTGCCGACAGCGTGACGGCGCAGTGATTTGGGTTTCTTTGAATGCGCGGGCATACACGAATTTCGAGGGCTTAATCGCCACCATCGACGGTTTTTGCAACGATGTGACGGCGCGAAAAAAAGCTGAAAACGCACAAAAGCGCATCAAGGAAGAACTGGAGCAACGAGTCGCTGAACGCACTGCGGAACTCTCGAATTACATCGGCCAACTGGAGCAGCGCAATATCCAGGAGTCGCTGTTGCGGGAAACCGGCGAACTCCTGCAGGTGTGTCACAGCACCCACGAGTCTTACGCCATTATCGACGATTATGTGGGCCGGTTTTTTCCCCGCTATCGGGGCGCACTTTTTTTGTTGGAAGCAACGAAAGACCGGTTTGAGCAAGTCGTGACCTGGGGATCTCCCATCGGGATCGAACCGGAGTTTAGCCGGGATGAATGTTGGGCGCTCCGCAAGGGGAAACCCTATAGCGTTGGTGATAAAACCCGGCGGCTCTTTTGCAGTCATCTCAATGCTCATGAACCACAGGCTTATTTGTGTGTACCGATTATTGCCCAGGGGGAAGTTCTCGGCCTCCTGCATATTCAATCGCTGCCGGATCAATACTCTGAGTGGGCGAACCAGGTCGATACGGTTCAGGGACTCGCCAGCATTTTTACCAACAATCTCGGTCTGGCCATGGCGAATCTCAAATTGCAAGACCGCCTCCGGGATCAATCCATGCGCGATCCCCTGACCAGCCTGTTTAATCGGCGTTTTATGGAAGAGTTTATTGAACAGGATATCCGCCGAACCAAGCGCTACAACACCCCGGTTTCCCTGGTGATGCTCGACGTTGACCATTTCAAGACCTTCAACGATACCCACGGCCACGATGCCGGCGATCTGGTGTTGAAGGAACTAGCCGTCTATTTGATGAAAAATTGCCGGGAGAGCGATGTCGTTTGTCGTTATGGCGGTGAAGAATTCGTCATAATCCTGCCGATCTGTTCTTTGAACGACGCGGTTACCATCGCTCAGAAGCTGTGTAATGGCGTTCGGGAACAGATGCGCGTTTCCTACCGGAATCAAATGCTCGCGGTGACGATTTCCATGGGTGTCGCCGCCTGCCCGACCCATGGCTCCGGCCTGGAGGCGGTGCTCAAGGCGGCAGATCAGGCGCTGTATGAGGCAAAGCACGGCGGGCGCGCCCGGGTTGCCGTGGCGGGTAGTTTCATCGATGCTGAACATTAAAATCATACAGATCGCACGACTATCCGGGTTCCGGGCGATACTTGCCGGATGCGCCGCACCACGGGTGAGCAGCGCGCCAAGTGAAGTACCGGACCCCGCGACATCTGATGTAGCTGACCCTTGTTGATTTATTTTTATATCAATAATATTAAATAAATAAAATTTCAGGCCCGGCGGACTAAAAAATGAGAACAAAAAGATAACGAGATGGTAGACAAATCCCTTTTCTTGCTTCTACATTCTTTATTGTCCGGCGCGGTATGAATCAAGCGGGGACTCATATCCACTAGAATTCCACCCATCCAAAGAGGAATCAAGCATGTCGACCGCCGTCTATGAGCGGATTCGAAATAATCCGAAATTCGACGAACTCGTCAGCAAACGCAGCCGTTTCGCGTGGACGCTGACCGCGATTGTCCTGGGCATCTACTTCACTTTTATCATGGTCGTCGCGTTCAACCCGACTGTCCTGGCGACGCCCATCTGGGAAGGCGGCAAAGCTTCCATCGCCTGGCCGATTGGCGTAGGCATGATTCTGCTGTTCTGGTTGATGACCGGCCTCTATGTCCGCCGCGCCAACAGCGAATTTGATGACATCAACGCCGAAATCATCAAGGGGGCCATCGAATGAGCCGCGGAATCCTGAAATTCGCCGCTGTCGCGCTGGCGCTAAGCTGGATGGGGTTGGCGCTGGCCGCTCCGGATGTCGGTGCCACCGAGAAGCAGCCGATCAACGTCCATGCCATTGTGATGTTCTTCATCTTCGTAATGGCCACACTGGGCATCACCTACTGGGCGGCTAAACGCACCAAAACCGCCAGCGACTACTACACAGCGGGCGGCGGCATCACCGGCACCCAGAACGGTCTGGCCATTGCCGGGGACTATATGTCCGCCGCCACCCTGCTCGGTTTAACCAGTCTGACCTATTTCCAGGGTTTTGACGGTTATATCTACTGCATCTGCTTCTACGTCGGCTGGCCGTTCATCATGTTCATCATGGCCGAGCGGTTGCGCAATCTGGGCAAATTCACCTTTGCCGACATCACTTCCTACCGTCTCGATCAGCGACAAGTCCGTACCGTGGCGGCTATCGGTTCGCTGACCGTCGTGGTGTTCTACCTGATTGCGCAGATGGTCGGCGCGGGACAGCTCATCAAGCTGCTGTTCGGCCTGGAGTACTGGATGGCGGTGGTCATCGTCGGCGTACTGATGGTCGTCTATGTCACGTTTGGCGGCATGATCGCAACGACTTGGGTGCAGATTATCAAGGCCTGTCTACTGTTGGGCGGTGGTACGTTGGTGATGCTGCTGGCTTTTTCCCAGTTCGGCTTCAGCTTTGAAAAGTTGGCCACCGATGCGGTCGCCAATTCCAAGAAAGGCATTGCGTTGATGGGGCCGGGTTCTCTGCTGGCTGATCCGGTCACGGCAGTTTCCCTGTCGCTCGGTCTGATGTTTGGCACCGCCGGTTTGCCGCATATTCTGATGCGCTTTTTCACCGTGCCCAATGCCAAGGAAGCGCGCAAGAGCGTGTTTGTCGCTACCCTCTGCGTCGGGTTCTTCTTCACTGTCGTAGCGATCATGGGCTTGGCGGCAGTCACTATCGTCGGCACCAACCCGCAGTATTTCGAGGGTGGTCAACTCGGTGCCAAGCTACTGGGCGGCAACAATATGCCGGCCATGCATCTGGCCCATGCCGTTGGCGGCAACATGATGCTGGGTTTCCTGTCAGCCGTGGCTTTTGCGACCATTCTCGCTGTGGTGTCTGGACTGGCGCTGGCCGGCGCTTCCGCCATCTCGCATGACCTCTACGCCAACGTGATCCGCAAGGGTCAGGCGACCGAGGCTGAGGAAGTCCGCGTTTCCAAGTCCTCCTCGCTGATTCTGGGCGTCGTGGCGGTGTTGCTCGGCATTGCCTTTGAAAAGCAGAACGTTGCTTTCATGGTCGGTCTGGCCTTCGGCGTCGCCGCCTCCTGCAATTTCCCGGTGCTGATCCTGTCCATGTACTGGAAGGGCTTGACCACGCGCGGCGCGATCTGGGGCAGCGTAGCCGGCCTGGTGTCGGCGGTGTTGATCGTCGTGTTGTCGAAGGCGGTGTGGGTCGTGGTGCTTGGCAACGAAAAGCCGTTGTTCCCGTATGAACAACCGGCGATTTTCTCGATGCCGATTGCGTTCTTCTTTGCCTGGCTGGGTTCGGTGACGGATAGCAGCGTCCGCGCCACTCAGGAGAAAGCCGCGTTTGAAGATCAGTACGTTCGTGCTCAAACCGGCTTCGGCGCAGCGGGCGCAGCGGCGCACTAATCGCTGCCCTTAACCCAATCCTTCCCACTCTTCACTCCACTCTCCCCCGCAATGGGGGAGGGCGTCATGGCCGAACCGTCAGCGTTTGGTTTCCGTCGTGTCAATTCAGTACTTCACCTTCTGGTAAATCTTTTCGGTAGCGGCTCGTGCATCCCCCAGCGTCCGCACCCCTTGCGCCATCAATAGCGGAATCATCCGCAGGAACACTTCCCCGGTGACCAGCGCATCGCCCAGCGCCGTATGGCGGGCCAGGACCGTGACGCCCAGTCGCTCGCAAATCGCCTCCAGGGCATGAGATTCCTGATGGGGATGCAGCACTTCCGAAAGCAGCAGCGTGTCCAATACTGGCTGGGTGAAACGAACGCCCGTGGCCTCTTCCTTCAATTGCAGGAAGCGCATATCGAAGGCCGCGTTATGGGCGACCAGCACTGCATCAGCGCAATACTCATGGAACTGCGGCAACGCCCCGTCAATCGTGGGTTGGCCGCGCAGCATCTCGTTGGAAATGCCGTGAATGGTCTGCGATAGCGGATCAATAGGCCGCTTCGGATCGATCAGTTGTTCGTAAGTGTCGTAACGCAACAGGCGATTGTTGACGATGCGCGCCGCGCCGATAGAAATGATTTCGTCGCCAGCAGTCGGATTCAGGCCGGTGGTCTCGGTATCGAAGATGGTGTAGGACAACTCGGTGAGCAGGCGTTGATCGAGTTCCGAGGTCTGGCCTGCCTGGTGAAACAGGTCGAAATCGTAGAACTCCGGGCGGCTTTCCATCGAGCGGGTCGGTGCGCCTGCTACAGACTGCGTGGGCTGAGCCAGCGGCAACAGCCAGCGAAACAACGGTTGTTGCCGCGCCTGATCCACCATATACACGATTTCTGCGCCGTGGCGTTCAATCACATCACGAAACGACAGCGGACTCTCTTCCCCGCCAGCGGTCATCGGATCAGTTTCCCAGCCGTATAAGGTGCGCTGCGAAAGGAACGGCTCGGCCCAAATGATGTCCAGTTGCGCAATCCGGGCATGACGCTCCAGATGGAAATATACTTCGCGCACCCCGACTTCGTTGAGCAAGCGGCTGGCCAAATAGCTGATCGCCTGCACCAGGGTATAGCTGTCCACCTTGACCCACAGCCCCTCATCCGGCGTTTCCAGCGCTGTGGTTATGCCCAGGCGGTTTTCAATCCGGCGTTGCGCGGCGGCGATCAGATCCACACAGCGCATTTCTTCCAGTGGCCAGCGGGTTTTCAGGGAATCAGCGTGTTCAGCCATCGTTTGCTCCAGTCGCTCGCTCAGGCTACAGGTCTCTTCATGGATGACCTGCAGGAAGCGGTCGCGATGGACAATTTCACAATCCGGGTAATGCATCAGGGTTTCCACTGCGGCGCGGACATTCGCCAGCGCCGACCGACTGCCATCGGTGAGCGATTGCAGCAGCATATCGCGGGTCGCATCCACCTCGAAGGTACGGGTAATATTCTCCAGGGTCATCACCAGGCCACTGATGACCCGGCGCGGTGTGGCGGAAGCGGGCTGGGTTGCCAACACGGGAGCCATCTGCACCCGGACGAATTGACCGGCGCGGGTGGTGATGACGAACTGGGCGGTCGGATCCGCTTCCCCCCGCTCCAGTCGGTCTTGCACACTCTCCAGCGCGTGATCCAACTGGTTATGATCGATGATTGCTGTGATAGAACGGCCCAGACCGACCAGGGCGGCAGTGCCCTGATGATGGCTGGACCCACCCAGCGCCTGCCGGGCGCGTTCGTTATACAGCAGGATGCGGCCATCGCGGTTGCAGACCAGTACGCCCTGGGATAGCTCGGACATCAGCGCCGCCAGCCGGTTTTTTTCTTCTTCCACTGATGACTTGGCCTGAGCGACCTTGGCTTCGAGATCGCACGCCAGATTTTCGCTGTATTCCGCCAGATCGTTGACTGCCTGCGTCAGCGCCCGGACTTCGGCAGGACCCGCAGGTTCCAGGCGATGGCTGGGATGGGCGCTGAGGATAATGCGAATGCCTTCAACAATTTTCAGCGACCCCTTGACGTAAAGTTGCCAGGCGATGGCGAAGGCGATGCCCAGAATGGCTAGAGCCAGCACCTTTAGTTCGATTAACAATTCCAGTTGCGGGGACAGCATGGCCAGGAAGCGTTGCTGGTTTTCCAGCGCCAGAACGTAGTAGAAAGCGTAGCCAGCGGCGAATTCCAGGCCCCCGACCAACGTCAGAAACACGATGAGGGCCACTACGATTTTGATATTTTCGTTCACGTTATTTGGAGGGTCGGGGTATGCAAGGGACGTTTGAAGAGATCGCGACAGATTATCCATTTAGCTTAGCATGGCGTTGTTCATCCTTCCGGGTCTGGGTCATCCTTCGTTGCCACCGACAAAAATTGCAATGGTGCGGTTGGCATTCCCGATTTTTCTTCTATGTTTAATCCTTACGGATCTTCGCTCGTTTCGGCGAAGGCGGCGATCCATCGATGTGCGGTTCTTACTCTGGGATGGGTTACTCCGCACGATCCATCCAAACGCAGGAGAAACTAGCGGATGAACAACGCTGAACGAATGCATAACGCCTATAAGAAACAGTGTCGAACGACCCTGATTGCTTTTGGGTTGATCACCTTGATGACCCACATTTTTCCGATGTACTTCCTGTTCCCCGAACTGAACAAGATGACGATCTTCGGGTTCCCGGCTGACTACTGGCTGACCCTCGTGATCGGCTGGCTGGTGCTGATCCCGGTGTTCTGGATCTACATTGAGGTGAGCGAAAAGGTCGATCAGGAAATCAACGACTCCAGCAGTGGAGCCGCAGACGTTGCACCAGGAGGCCCGCTATGAGCAGGCTGCTACTGGCGCTGATCGCCCTGTTCTTGCCGGTGTTAGTCCAAGCTCAGGCGGCGGACCCCAAATATTACGTCTTCGAGCCATCAGGAGCGGTTTCGACACTCGGCATCATCTACACCTTGCTGATGATGGGGTCGTTCCTTTATGTCGGCTGGATGGCCAAGCGCCGGGTTACGTCCAGCGATGACTATTTCGCCGCTGGCCGCAATTTTGGTGGACTGTCGAACGGCTTGGCCATGAGTTCCAACTACATGAGCCTGGCCACCTTCCTGGGGTTCACCGCCCTGCTGTGGAAGATGCAGTATTACGTCGTGGCGCTGGTGATGAGCTTCACCGGCGGCTTTGTGCTGATCTCGATTGCCTTGGCTCCGGCGCTGCGTCGCTGGGGCAAATACACCAGTATGCAGTTTATTGGTGAGCGCTTCGGACAGACGGCCAAGGTCGTCGCGGTGATCTGCATGATCTTTCTGGCCCAGCTCTATCTGATTGGCCAGATGAAAGGCACCGGTAACGTCTTTCAGGTGATGTTCCATTGGGACTACACCACCGGCCTGGTGGTTGGCGGCCTGGTGGTCACGGCTTATGTGACTATCGGCGGCATGTACGGTCTGTCCTATAACCAGACCTTGCAGGCGATCATCATGCTGATTGCCCTATATATTCCGGCAGCGATCATCCTGTGGAAGATTGGCGCCGGTCCGGCCAGCTTCTTCCCGCCGTTCGGCTACGGTAGCCTGGTGGCGCAAATGAACGAGGTGATGCCGTCCTATTTCAACCCATTGCTCACCGTGGATGGCACGGTGCCGATGAGTTTCAAGTTCTACTTTGGCGTGTTCTTCTCCATCGCCTGTGGAACGATGGGCTTGCCGCATATTGCCATGCGGTATTTCACGGCACCCACCATTCGTGACGCCAAGATGTCAACCTTGTGGGGCACCTTCATCATTGGCCTGGTGTTCTTCACGACTTTCGCCATTGGCTTTGCCGCCAAGCTCTACACCGTGAATGAGTTGAATGCCCAGGGTCTGCAAATTCAGCCAAAAGAGGCGGATCTGTTGATCGTGGTGATGAGTCAGGCGTTAACGCCCGGCTGGATTGCCGCAATGCCGGTGGCTGGTGCCCTGGCGGCGGGTTTTTCGACCATTGCCGGTTTGTTGATGGTGATTGGCACCGGCCTCGGCAGCGACATCTACTCCACGATCAAACCGGATGCCCCTGACCAAAGCAAGGTCAAGATGGGCTATCTGTTCACTGCATTGGGTGGATTGGCTACGATTGGTCTGGCGCTGAATCCCCCGGATTTCCTGCTGACCAGTGTAATTTGGGCGTTTGTCGTATCGGCTTCGACCTTCACTCCGGTGTTGATCCTCGGTATCTGGTGGAAAGGGGCCAACAAACTGGGCGCGATCTCCGGTCTCGCGGTGGGCGGCATCCTGTCTGGTATTCTGTTTTTCACCAAGGGTACGCTGTTCGGCTTCACGCTGATTGATGCGGGGCCGGTGGTCCACCTGGTCACCGGTATCTTCACCATGTCTGCGGCCTGGTTCACGATAGTAGTAGTCAGTCTGCTCACCGGTGGTGAGAAGAATGAAAAGGTTCTGCGAGAGATTGACCGTATCCACGGTTGGCAGAACTATGATCCGAAGCGCTACAGCAGCAATACGTTTGCGTTGGTCACTGCCGCTATTGCACTGGCGTTGATGATTTGGTCAGCAATGCCCGATCCGGCCTACGCCAAGAAACCGGCTGCTCCAGCGACTCCGGCGGCCACGGTGTCTACTCCGGCTCCGGTGCCAGCTCCGGCTGCTCCGAGCCAACAATAATCGTAAGCATTCAGTCCCCTCTCCCCCATTCATGGAGGAGAGGATTAGGGTGAGGGGATAAGTCGCTAAATTTACAGCCCTCACCCCCAGCCCCTCTCCCGCCTGCGGGCGAGGGGAGTGAACGGCTACCAATAATCCATCAACCCTGGCGGGAGATCCCTTGGGATTTCCCGCCGACTTTTTTCGGCAACCATGACCCCGCTCCTCGATCTCTTTCTATTACGGCCACAAGCCTATGTACATGCCTGTCAAAACCAGCGAGCGCCCTGGTGGATTAGCGCCTTTCTGATTCTGGTCGGTGTGGTCTACGGCCTGCTGGTCGCAGTGCTGCAACGCACGATTGGCGGTGAACTGCAAGGCATCCCCATCGCTAACATCCCGTTCTGGGTGCTGGCGCTCGGCAACATGTTGCCCGGCGTTCTGATTGCCATCATGGTGCATATTGGCGCGATGTTGGTGGCGTGGCTGATGGCCAAGGCTCTGGGTGGACCGGGAGATCTGGGAGCGCTTTACCGGGTCACCGGTTATCTGTTTCCGCTGTCGCTCCCTGGTTTGCCGGCGGTTGCTTTTACCGTCGCGGCTACTACCGTGACCCCACCGGCTACCGGCCCCATGCCACTGCTCTATCAATTACTGGCGATGGTCGGCACGGTCCTGCTCGCCGCGGGTCTTTATCAGGCGCTGCGCGTGACCCAGGGCTTCACCCCGATTCGTGCCGCTCTGGCGACAATACTTTTTGCCACGTTCTCAACCTCGATCCTGGCCTTGGCGTAAGACGTTCATGACAAACGCCGCCGGCCCTGTTTTAATGGCCTTCTTTCGAGCTACCGACGAGAGAAGGGATGCGATCTCAAACCGCGATTTTCAACAAACTGGTGGGCGACTTCATGCGCGACTGCCCGCCGACCCTGCCTGCGGATGCGACCTGCGCTGAAGGCGTTCGCCGCATGATTGAAGCGCAGCGCTCCAGCGTGATGATCACCGACGCCGGCGGCCGGTTGCTGGGGATTCTCACCGAGCGGGATGTCGCCCGGCGCATGGCCTTCCAGGTTCCAGCGGAAACCCCGGTGTCCGAAGTGATGACCCGCCGCGTGTTGACCGTTCCCGCCAGCGAATACCTGTATCAAGCCATTGGCCGTATGCGGCGCTATAACCTGCGCCACCTGCCGGTGGTGAACGAAAACCGCTTGGTGGTCGGCACGATCAATTTGCACGACGCGTTGTCGGTCGCGTCCGAACCCATGCTGCAACAGATTGACCTGATTACCCACGAAGGCACCCTGGAAGGACTGCGACAGGCCAAGACGGCGCAAGTCAAACTGGCGGCTGAGTTGCTGGACGATGGGTGGTTAGTGTCGGAAATTCAGGCGCTGTTGACCCATATCAACAATGATATTTACCGGCGGGTGATTGATCTGTGCATCGTGGGTCTCAGCGCCGAAGGCTGGGGTGAGCCGCCAGTCGCGTTTGCAGTAATCGTCATGGGTTCCGGGGGCCGGGGGGAGAATTTTATCGGCCCTGACCAAGATAACGGCTTCATCATCGAAGATTACCCTGATGAGGAGCATCACCGCATCGATGGTTATTTTATGGAACTGGCCAGCCGGATGGTCGCAATGCTCGATACCATCGGTTTACCGCTGTGTCGCGGCTACTGCATGGCCACTAATCCGATGTGGCGGAAAACGCTCTCGCAATGGTTCCTGCAACTTGAAGGCTGGAGACGCCGGCGTAACCGGGTCGCGCTCCAGTTGTCGGACATTTTCTTCGACTTCCAGCCGGTGTGGGGTCGGCAGCGTGATCTGGCTCGTCAGTTGCGCCACCACATCACCGCTATTCTCCGCGAGGATCGGGCGTTTCTGCGGGCCATGTACGAGGAAGTCAGCGACCATAACGTAGGACTGGGGATGTTCGGCGGCTTCGTCACCGAGAAAGACGATTCCGACTACCGGGGGCAGATTGATTTGAAACATCGCGCCCTGTTGCCACTGGTCGAGGCGGCGCGGTTGTTCAGCCTGCGCGAGGGTGTGGAATGCACCGGAACACTGGCCCGCCTGGACGCTCTGCATGAACAGGGCATCCTCAGCGCCCATGAAAGCGAGGCGTTGAAAGGCGCGTTTCTGCACATTGCCAACCTGCTGCTGCGCCAGCAGATTACCGACTTTCAAACGGGCAAAAAGATCAGCCGTTTCGTTCACCCCGACCGTCTGTCGAAGCACGTTAAAGAGCAACTGGCCGACGCCATGAAAAGTATTGACCGCTTCCGTGACCGGGTGCGCGCCGAACTGACCGCTAATCTGCCCTGAGTCCTTTGCCATGAAATCCCGGTGGGCTTTTGCCCTCACGTTTGCCGCCATCGCATTAACCGCCCTGGGCGCGGTGTTAGCGTCCCTGTGGCTGGCGCTGGCCGAAATGGCGCGGCGTGGCGAGTTAGTCAATCCGGCGACCTTCGAACCGTGGGGCTATGTGCTGCATTACGGCGCGGTGGCGGGTTTTTTCCTGATTGCCGTCATCGCCGCCGCCTGGCTGTTTTTCGACCAGGGCATTGCCGCGCCACTGGCCAGCCTGACGCGCAGTCTGCTGACGACCTTGCGCGCCAATCCTGATCATGCGATTGAGTATCTGGGGCCGAACGCCCTCGATCCGCTGTTCAAAGTGATCAATCAACTGACCCAGCGCCTGGCGGTTCACCACCGTGAATTGTTGCAGGCCATGAGCACCGCCACGGTTCGGGTTGAAGAGCAGAAAAACCAGCTCGAAGCGATTCTGCGGGATTTGCAGGAAGGGGTGATGGTCTGCAACCTCAACAATCAGGTGCTGCTGTATAACCAGTTGGCGCTGAAAACGCTGCACGTCACAGGCGAACTGGGTCTGGGGCGGTCGCTATTCACGGTGATTACCCGCGAACCGGTGTCCAACGCCTGCCGCCGGTTGCGTCTGCGGGTGGCCGAAGGTCGGCACTATGACCATCCCATGGGCATTTCGACGCGCCTGATCTGCGCTACGACGGACGGTCTCCATACCCTGTATGCCCAGATGACCCTGATTCTCAGCGCGGAAGAAACGCTGGCGGGCTATGTCATTACCTTCAATGACATGACGGACGAATTGGCAGCATTGGGTAAACGCGACCGACTGTTGCGCGAAGCCACTGAGGGGTTGCGTGGACCGATTGCCAACCTGCGGGCGGCGGCAGAAACCCAGTTTGCCAATCCGAATATGGACGTGGCCGCGCATCGCGCCTTCGACGAGGTTATTTTCAAAGAGAGCGCCCGTCTGAGCGAGACCGTCAACCAGCTTTGCCGCGAGTACCGCGACGTGATTACCGGCTACTGGCCGATGACCGATGATCTGTCCTCGACGCTGTTGGAAATGGTGGCGCAACGGCTCAAGGAAACCTCGGATATTGCCGTCACGGTAGTCCATCTGCCGCAGTGGCTGCATGGCGACTGCCATTCCATCATCCTGTTGAATGAATATCTGATTCGGCGCATCAGCGCCCATAATGGCGTCAAGCGGTTCGATATCGGCGCCGAGGCGGGTCCGCGTCAGATCTACCTGGATATTGTGTGGCGTGGCGAACCGCTGTCCAGCGGGGTGCTGGATGAATGGCTGGATACGGTGTTGCCGGGCGCGGCGGGCGATCTGACGGTGCGTGATGTGCTGGATCATCATAAGAGCGAGATCTGGAGCGACCGTTGCGGCGATGGCCAGGCTCGGGTGCGAGCGCCATTGTCCCCCGCGCGCGGGGTGCATACCGCCAGTGAATTGCCGCCGCGTCCGGAATTCTACGATTTCAGCCTGCTCCAGCAAGCGCTGCCGGGGGGGGATCTCGCCGACCGTCCGCTGAAATCCCTTGAATATGTGGTCTTTGATCTGGAGACCACTGGCCTCAAACCCTCGGAAGGCGATGAGATGGTGTCCATTGCCGGGGTGCGGATTGTTAATGGCCGAATTCTCACTGGCGAAACGTTCGACCGGTTGGTTAATCCCGGACGGCCCATTCCCAAAGCGTCCATCCGCTTTCATGGCATCACTGACGACATGGTGCAGAGTAAGCCGCCCGCCCATCTGGTGCTGCCACAGTTTCATCAGTTTGTCGGCGATGCAGTGCTGATCGCGCATAACGCGGCCTTTGACCTCAAGTTTCTGAAACTCAAGGAAGTCGAGAGCGGCGTCGTTTTCAATAATCCGGTGCTGGATACTTTGTTGCTGTCGGTGTTTCTGCATGACCGCAACACCGAGCATAATCTGGACGCGCTCGCTGAGCGGTTTGGGGTTAACGTCATGGCCCGCCATACCGCTTTGGGCGACGCCCTGGTGACCGCCGGGATTTTCGTGCAAATGCTCGAACTGCTGGAAGATTTGGAAGTGACCACCCTGGGGCAGGCTATCGCCGCATCGTCAACCATTATTGATGTACGAATGCGGCAAAAGCAGTTCTGAAGGGCAGGCGGCTGACTTTCTCTTTGACCATAAAATGCGAAGGTGCCGGCCGGGCAGACGCCCGAGATCTTCTCAAAATGAAACTGCTCAGTGACGATAAAGTCTTCGAGCGGCATGGCGGTCTCTCTGTGAGGTTGAGGTACACTTTCAGCGTAGCTCACACTGCCATACCGTATCAGCTTGCCTCTATCAGTCGTCGAAAAAGTTGGTTTGGAATCGTTGTTTGTGGTTATTCAAATGATGGGTTGCGGCGGCGGCGATGCTCACCATCACTCCCCATCGCCAATCTGATAGTCCTTGAGGCGACGTTTCAGCGTTGATAACGGGATACCCAGTTCACGGGCGACCGCCGCCTTGTTATTTCGGTTCCGCTCCATCGCTTCGACAATCATCTGCCGTTCCATATCCTTGAGATGGGCGCGGGCGTCCGCGCTGGGTTTAGCGACGGGCGCAAATTCAGACGGGAGCGGTTGCACCGTGGCCGAAGGCATCGAACCCGGAACCGCCGCAACCTTGGGCAAGCGCAAATCCTCGGGACGAATTTCGCGGTCGCCGCACAGAACTGCTGCCCGTTCCAGCACATTGCGCAACTCCCGCACATTGCCGGGCCAGGAATAGTTCTGCAAAGCCGCCACCGCCGCCGCCGAAATGCGGTCATTCAATTGCAGTTGCTGGCACAAATGTTGAGCCATTAGCGGAATGTCCGTAGCGATTTCCCGCAGCGCGGGCAACTCGATGGGCACCACCGACAGGCGGTAGAACAGGTCAGCGCGAAATGCTCCCGTGTGCACCATCGCCGCCAGATCGCGGTGCGTGGCAGTGATGACCCGCACATCAACCCGGCTGGACTTGTCCGAACCAATCGGCGTGACTTCGCGGGTTTCCAGCACCCGCAACAGGCGCGGTTGCAAATCCAGCGGCAATTCGCCAATTTCATCGATGAACAATGTGCCAGTATGCGCCTGGCGGAAGGCGCCCTCGCGGGAACCGGTGGCCCCGGTGAACGCGCCCTTGATGTGGCCGAACAGGTCGTTGCGCACCATCTCCGGGTCAGCAACGGACGCATCGAACACCACGAATGGCCCAGACCGGCCGGAAAAGGTGTGGAGGGTGCGGGCCACCAGTTCCTTGCCGGTGCCCGATTCACCATGCAGATGGACGGTGGTGGGCGTCGGCGCGACGGCCCGAATCAGGCCGTAGAGTTCCAGCATTCGTGGACTCGATCCGACCAGTTCGCCCAAGTGATCCTGACGATGCACCGCAATTTTTCGTTCCTCAGTGCGCTGGCGGATCAGCAGCGTCGAATAGCCCAATCGGCATTCTGCATCGGGCGGAATGTAGGCTTCGGTGATACGCACGTCATTGATGAACGTGCCATTGGTGGAACCCAGATCGCGCAGCAAGAGACCATTGGGGGTCATGCGGATTTCGGCATGGCGGCGCGACACCGCCCGGTCAGTCAGCACGACGTCATTATCCAGCGCTGAACCCATGCGCACCGTGGGGAGGCCAAGACTGATTTCCAGTCCGGCATCCGCGCCCGCCACAATCCGCAGTTCAATCGCCTCAAATTGCACCCGCAACCGGGAAGCGGAGGCCGCGACAATAATTTCAGTGCCTTCGCCAGAAAAAGTGGAAGAAGCCATGCAGTCACCGGGAAAGTCGTAAATGGAGGGATTCTATATCACTTTGATCTGTTTTTGGTTCAAACTTGCCAAACCGCCATGAGGGTCAGGGATCGCCCATCTCGACGCCTTACCCCGGCTTGACTACACTTGAGGAAACCCCAACAAACCCGTGGAAAATCGCCATGCGCCGAGTCGTCTTCAATCAAAAAGGGGGGGTGGGCAAATCCACCATCGCCTGTAATCTGGCCGCGATCAGCGCGGCGCGGGGGCGACGGACCCTGCTGGTCGATCTGGACCCGCAGGCCAACGCCTCCCGCTACCTGCTGGGTCAGGCGCTCGACGAGCAAAAGAAAACCCTGGCCCACTTTTTCGACGACATTCTGGCCTACAAGGTGTTTGGCGCGAAACCAGTCGACTATGTTGCGCCAACCCGGTTTGACAATCTGGGCGTCATGCCCTCCGATCCCCGACTGGAAGATTTACAGGTCAAGCTGGAATCGCGCTACAAGATGTACAAGCTGCGCGAGGCGCTGGATACGCTCAAGGATTTTGACGAGATTTTCATCGATACACCGCCGGCGCTGAATTTTTTTACCCGTTCGGCGCTGATTTCCGCCGATACCTGCCTGATTCCGTTCGATTGCGATGATTTCTCGCGCCGGGCGCTGTACACACTGATGGATAGCGTCCGCGAAATTCAAGCGGATCACAATCGCAGCCTGCGCGTTGAAGGGATCGTGGTCAACCACTATCAGGCTCGCGCCAATTTGCCGGTGCGCATGGTCGAGGAATTGCGCTCGGAGGGTCTGCCGGTGCTGGAGGCGTTCCTGTCGGCGTCGATTAAAATCCGCGAATCCCACGCCCAGGCGTTGCCGATGATTCACCTGGATCCCCGGCACAAGCTCAGCCGGGAATTTGAAGCCCTTTACAACCTGCTGGTTTCTGCCTGACCGTCGAACCAGCGCCGATCCCGCTCCGTGAGACCTTGCCATGCTGAATCCTCCTGATCCCGCCATCGTCGCCCGCATTGCGGAAATTATGAGCCGCGCTAAACGGTTGCTGTTCATTACCGGGGCCGGTATTTCCGCCGATTCCGGCCTGCCCACCTATCGCGGCATTGGCGGTTTGTATAACAACCAGATGACCGAGGAAAATTTCCCGATTGAAACGGCGTTGTCCGGGGCAATGCTGGACGAGAACCCGGCCATTACCTGGAAGTATCTCTATCAAATTGAGGAAGCCTGTCGCGGGGCAAAGTTTAACGACGCTCACGCCATTATTGCCGGGTGGCAGGAGACCTTTGAGGTTTGTGTGCTGACCCAGAATATCGACGGTTTTCATCGTGATGCGGGCAGCCGCAATCTGATCGAGATGCATGGCGATATTCATGACCTGCTCTGCACCTGTTGTGATTATCAGGCCAGTGTGCCGAACTATGACGGGCTGAAAATGCCGCCGTCCTGTCCGCGCTGTCAGGCGCTGGTGCGGCCACGGGTGGTGCTGTTTGGCGAAGCGCTACCCTCTGGGGCGATTCAGCATCTTTATCGGGAGCTGGATCAGGGGTTTGATGTGGTGTTCAGCATTGGCACCACCAGCGTTTTTCCCTATATCGCCGGACCGGTGGCGCAAGCCAGCCAGATGGGCGTGCCCACCGTGGAAATTAATCCTGCGGATACGAACGTGACTCGCTTCGTGGATTACAAACTGGCCTCGGGCGCTGCCGCCAGTTTGTGGGCGATTCGTGAGGCGCTGACTAACGCGGCTTAGCACCGGCGGGATTGGCGGCGCTGAACGCCTTGCCATCCCCTGTGGTCATTGAGGGAGCCGTTCCTGGACGCATTGGGACGTGAGTGATTCAGGAACCGTCCAGATTTCAGACTTGAGCCTGCCCTCTTCACTTCGGAGATTTTCCATGCTGGAAAAACCTGCTGCAACGTCAGTCGCTATTGCCGATGTCATCGCCCGCCGCTGGAGTCCGGTGGCACTGGATCCCCACCGCCCCGTGAGCCACGACCAGTTGTTGGCGCTGCTGGAAGCCGCGCGTTGGGCACCATCCTGCTTCGGTGATGAACCTTGGCGTTATCTGGTTTGGGATCGATTCACGGATGCCGCTGGTTGGCAACAAGCTTTTGAGTGCCTCGCGGAAGGTAACCAGATCTGGGTCAAGAACGCGCCAGTGCTGTTGCTATCCGTGGCAATGGCGAATTTTGGCCACAACAACAAGCCGAACCGCTGGGCGCAGCACGATACCGGTGCCGCCAGTGAAAATCTTTGTTTACAGGCAACGGCGCTCGGATTAGCCGCGCATCAGATGGGCGGTTTCGACCCGGAACAGGCCAAAGCCGCATTTAACATTCCCGCCGATCATACCTGCATGGCGATGATCGCGGTCGGCTATCCGGGTGCTGCCAACACGCTGTCCGAGGCGTTGCAGGTGCGTGAACAGGCTCCCCGGCAGCGCAAGCCACTGGCGCAGATCGCCTTTGCCGGTGTCTGGGGTCAGGGCATCGCCTGAAACTGTCGCTGTCCCCGACGCTTCGCGCTCTGGACAGCGGAGTCGGGGACTTTGAGGAAATCATTAAATGCCTATGACGCTTTCCGACCGACCCGCAACGCACGGTTCCGGTCGCTATCTGCTGCGCTCCCTGTTGTTTCTGGCGATGTTGTCCGCCCTCGGTGCGGCATTCCAGCAACCCTT
>JAUPTV010000120.1 GCA_030917925.1 Pseudomonadota bacterium | reverse complement strand
CTAAATTAAATATAAAGTTAGTTCTATTGACGACAACGGCTTTTGTTGTTGTGCTGTTGGCTATTGGCTCACTGGATATCTTCATCATTCGTCCTGCCTTTAAACAACTGGAGCAAACCCAGGCGCTGGAGGACAGCGCCCGGGCACGAGCGGCGATTGATAACGAGTTACAGCAACTCGGCCAAACCTTGAGCGACTGGGCGAACTGGGATAACACTTATGAATTTGCCGAGGGTCGCCGTCCAGGCTTTATCCAGGCCAATTTCAGCGAATGGCCCCTGATGGAAAAAAATACCCACCTGAATTTTTGCCTGATTCTCGATCGGCAGGGGCGGGTGCTGTACGTTGATGGGTATAACAAGGATGCGGGGGGCACCATCATTCCTGCGGACTTCCAAGGGGAAAAACCGCCGATCCTGTCATTGCTCCAGCCGGCTTTGAAAACGGGTCAGGTTCTCTCGGGTCTGTTACCGACAGAACAAGGTTTGCTGTTATTCGTTGCACGACCCATTTTAACTTCTGCGGGAACCGGACCATCGAGTGGCGTTTTCGCCTTTGGCCGCTTTCTCGATGCGCCGCTGTTGCAGCAACTGAGTCGGCAGACCCGGGTAAAATTCGAGCTGTTTCTGGAACAGGATCGGCGCCTGTCGCCGGCGGAGCAGGCGCTGTGGCGAGCGCTGGAATCGGATGCGCCGCCATCAGTGCGGGTGGAAGAAGGTTTCGTCTACGAAATACTGACGGACCTCCAGGATCAGGCAGTGGCGCTGCTCCGCACCCCGGTCCGTCACGAAATCTCCCTCACCGCGCAGATCACCAGCCGGATGCTGGCGGGCCTTCTCGGCTTGACCACCCTGCTACTGTTGCTGGGCGGCGCCTACTGGATCAACCGCGTCAAGCATGATGAAAAAATCACCACAACCTCGGTGGCCTGGGGAACTGCGACACTCATGGCGCTGGTCGGGTTGACGCTCACCGCCGGTATCTTTCTGGAATTGCGCCGAAACAGTCAGGAGGCGCTGGAACAGCAATTCCGGTTCGTTTCTACGGAGCGGATTAAGACGATCATCGAAAAATTCAGGAATAATCTGCGCGATCTCGATGCCGTGCGGCGCTTTTATGAAGGTTCAGAGTCGGTGAGCCGGACCGAATTTCGTCAGTTTGTGATCCCGGTCCTGGGCTATCAGGGATTTCAGGCGCTGGAATGGCTGCCACACGTCACGCGAGAACAACGACCGGCCTTCGAAGCCGCAGCGCAACAGGACGGTTTCCCTGATTTCCAATTCACTGAATGTATCAGCGGTCCCTCCGCCACGGCAGGCGATCGTGATGAGTATTTTCCGGTTTATTACCTGGAGCCTTATGCCGGTAATGAAGCAGCAATGGGCTGCGCCCCAGGTCCGGATCATCCGGCGCGTGGATCGGCGCTCAATCAGGCTCGCGATAGCGGTCAGATTACGCTTTCGGAACGCTACACCCTGGTTCAGGAAACCGCTGGACAATTTTCGGTGTTAGCCTTTGCGCCGGTCTATCGAGGAACGGCAACCCGGCTTGAAGAACGCCTTCAGCAACTACAGGGATTTGTGTTGGGCGTCATGCGGATTAGCAGCGTCGTCGATAGTGCCCTAGTCGATACAGAATCCCGGGGCTTGATTCTGCGCCTGTTGGACCTTTCTGCCAGAGAAGATCAGCAGTTACTGCATGTCCATTTCCCACGGACCGGTTCCCACCAACCGGCTGCCGAACCACTGCTGCGGCATCAGATCGATTTTGCTTTTGCCAACCGGATCTGGCGGATCGAAAGCCAGCCCAATGCAGCATTTATCGCCAACCACCTTGATGGTACCTATCGATGGGTTCCCGTTACCGGCCTGCTGCTCACCCTGATGGCGGCGCTCTACCTGTTTACCGTCATTTCACAGCACCAGCGGGCCGAGGCGCTGGTTGCTACACGGACGAGGGAACTGCGAGCCAGTGAAGAACGGTTTCGCGCCCTGCACGAAGCATCATTTGGCGGCATCAGTATCCACGATAAGGGCGTTATTCTGGAATGCAACCAGGGATTGGCGGACATCACCCGGTTCCCGGTTAATGAACTGATCGGGATGAACGGTTTGTTGTTGATCGCGCCTCAATGGCGAGATCAGGTGATCCAGCACATTCTGAGCGGTTATGAGAGTGCCTATGAAGTAGAAGGATTGCGCAAAAATGGCGAGGTGTACCCACTAGAGATTCACGGTAAAAATATTCCCTATAAGGGCCAAAGAGTTCGAGTAACAGAGTTTCGGGACGTCAGTGAACTCAAGCGGGCGGAGGAACGACTACGGCTGGCGGGCGCTGTGCTCGAAGGCGCTCGGGAATCTATTGTGGTGACGGATCCCGATGGCCATATTCTTGCGGCAAATCCGGCGTTTACTACGTTGAGCGGTTATACGGAAGCCGAGGCGCTGGGCCGGAACCCCCGGTTTCTGCAATCCGACCTTCATACCAATACATATTTTACCGCACTGTGGCAAACCGTGGCTCGTGAGGGTGCCTGGCAGGGCGAGTTTCGGGGGCGAAGTAAAACCGGCAGCCTGTTTACCGTGCTGGCCACCGTCAGCCAAGTGCGCGATGCGGCAGAAGTCAGTCACTATGTGGTGATCGCCACCGACATCACCCACATTCAGGAAGCGGAACAGCGCATTGAGCATTTGGCCTACTATGACCCGCTGACGAATCTGCCGAATCGGACGCTGCTGGCCCAGCGGGCAGAACTGGCGCTGGCGCTGGCGACTCGGCGTGAGGAAGCGTTGACGCTGTTGCTCATCGATTTGGACCGTTTCAAGGAAATCAATGATTCCGTGGGGCATACCGAGGGCGACGCCCTGCTGATCCAGGTCGCGGAACGGATCAAGACCTTGTTGCGTGAGACCGATACGGTTTGCCGGGTGGGCGGCGATGAATTCGTGCTCCTGTTGCCGGATACCGATCAATCCGGGGCGTTGGAGTGGGCGAATCAACTGATGAGGGTCTTCCATCAACCGTTTACCGTCGCTGGCCACAGTCTGCAAGCGACCGTATCCATCGGCATCGCCCTCTATCCCCACGATGGCGCAACATTCGATGATCTGCTGAAGAATGCCGATACCGCTTTGTACCGCGCCAAACAGGAAGGGCGTAATCACGCGGTGTTTTACGCCCGGGAAATGAACGTCGCCACGTTCGAACGGCTGGTGCTGGAATCAGAATTACGTCGGGCGATTGAAGCCGGGCAACTCCGCGCCTATTTCCAGCCGAAAGTCCAGTTGATCGATGGTGCCCCAATCGGCGCCGAAGCGCTGGTGCGCTGGCTCCATCCTGACCACGGGCTGGTTCCGCCAGGCCGATTTATTCCCGTAGCCGAGGCCAGCGACCTCATCGTTGCCATTGGCGACTGGATGCTGGAGGCGGTTTGTCGGCAGTTAGCGATCTGGCAAGCGGCAGGATTACCCCCCGTGAGCGTAGCGGTGAATCTGGCGGCCCGTCACTTTCGCGACCCGAACCTGATCCAGCGCATCCAGGATTTGCTGTCAATCCACAAACTGACCCCGCAGGCGCTGGCGCTGGAGTTGACGGAATCTACCCTGCTGGAAACCGGCGCACAGACGTTGGAAACGCTGCGAGCACTGCAACAACTCGGTGTCGGGCTGGCGATTGATGATTTCGGCACCGGCTATTCCAGTCTGGGCTACCTGAAACGTCTGCCGATTGACGCCTTGAAGATCGATCAGAGTTTTGTGCGGGATCTGGTGACCGATGCGGACGACCGGATTCTCGCTGCCACCATCGTTACCCTGGGTCACAGTCTGGGACTGAAAGTAGTAGCGGAAGGGGTGGAGACCGAGGAGCAACGGCGTTTTCTGATCGAAAAAGGCTGCGATTTGGCTCAGGGTTATCTGTTCAGCCCGCCACTGCCAGCGGATGAATTCGTGGAGTGGCTGCGCCATGCGCCCTCTCCGTCGGTGGAGAAAGCGGGATGGCCAGGGTTGAAAACGCCTTGATCAGTGATAGTACTGCCAGGCCGCGATGCCGCCGCCAATCGCCAGCACCGCCAGCAGGACGGCGAAAGCGATTTTCCACGGGCTGTAAGGCCGTTCGCCCTGCACTTCACCCGTGCGGCCATTGACCACGAATCGGTAAATTTTATCGCGGAAGCGGAAGGCGGACATCCAGATCGGCAGCAGGATGTGCTTGAAGCTGATGTCGCTGTAGCGGGTGTCCATGGCGTGGATGCGCTGATGGTCACCGCCAATATCGCGTTTGATGTCCTGGCGAATAGTGATCGTCATGATCTCGCGGGCACGCTCGAAGCCCGGCTCCAGATCGACTTGATACATTTCGCTGCGAAAGCCACTGAGATACGCTTCCTGATAGGGCGTCAGATTCGCCAGATCCCAGGGTTCCAGTCGTTCGGTAATATCCCGAGGCAGTGAACGGCTGGCCAGCACTAGCACATCATCGAAGAATCGGGAAACGCGCCCGGACACCGAGCGCCAGCGGGTTTTGGTCACGGTGCGGGTGCGAGTCACCGTCTTGCCGTCTTCAACCGCCTGATAGGTTTGCTGAACCTGATAATCGTCGCCCCGTTCGCCTCGGTACCCCGTAGCCGTGTCAGCATCATAAGTCCAGTAAGGGACATACATACCCGTCAAGCGGGCGTCGTTGCGGGCGTAGTTCTTGAGTTTGCCGGGCGCGAACCAGAGACTGCCGAGCCATTTGCGAAATGCCGAACGGGCCTGGTCGCGGGTGATGCTGAACGGAAGCAGTGCTTGGGGCGGCAATTCGCGATGCTGTTCGGTTTTGGCCACCATCGGCGCACCGCAGAAAGGACATTCGCCGGCATGAACGGCGGCATCAAAATTACAGGTAGCGCCACAGGAATCGCAATGAATGGAAATCTGCTCGCGGGTCGGCGCGGTGTTCGCCAGTTCGCGCAGGGTTTCCCGGAAGTCTTGCTCAATAATCGGTGTATCGGCGGCGACAATCGGGTTCTCGTGGCCGCAATGGCCACAGCGCAACACCTCAACGCCCGGCGCGTATTCGAGGGACGCGCCACATTGCGCACAGGGAAAGCGGCGGGGTTCGGAAAACGCATCCGGGGAAAGGGATTCAGTGGTTTGCGACATGGCGCTGGTTCCTTGGGGTTTCCACGCACGAAAGCTTGCACATCATGGGAAATATGCCACGTGGCATAATGCGGCACGTTGCATCAGCCCTTGGGGAAATATGCCACGTGGCATAGTGCAGCCCGTTATTCAGTGAGCAGTCCGGTATCTTCATAGAGTTCCTCCAGCGACAGGGTGAGCCGG
>JAUPTV010000016.1 GCA_030917925.1 Pseudomonadota bacterium | reverse complement strand
TACCACTACCCGCAGCACCGCCTCGCCGGGGCGCAAGGCCGGGACGATCTCCATCTGAAGCTGCCGGATCAGGGGATTTTGCTGCAACAGTTGCATGAATGCCTGCACCCGCTGCAGTTGCAAGGGTTCGCTCAAGAGCGGCGCTAATCGGGCCTCGATGACTTCGCGGCGCAGCCCGGCATGACCTTCCACTTCGATGCCGATTAGACGACCTTCGATGATCTCGATCTGAACGACCTCCGTGCGCAGATCCTGCTCCGGCAGAATGGCTCCCGAGTTGAGATAGCCTCGCTGGATGTAGTGCAGTGTCAGTTGCTGCCGGACCTCCTGCAACTCCTCGGCGCTCAAGGAACGACTCTCATAAGGCGCGGTGATCTGCGCCAACTCGGCGTCGGAAAAGACGGTGTTGCCGCGAATGGCGAAACGCCGCACTAGAATCCGGTCGCCGGTGGCGGGCGCGGTTTCGACCGGCGGCGCAGGTGGCGGCGCAGTTAAGGGCAGTGGCGGCGCCTGATATTCCGGTAAGGGCAACGGCTGCTCCCCTGGACGGCGCAATTGCGGTAAAACCACTTGCGCCATTGCTAGGCTGACCACGGTGTTCAGTGCGACCGCTAGTATTAAACAAAAGTTTTTATAGTGCATAATCCCTTCTTTATGACGCATACATGGTGAAATCATCACCGATGATTCATATAAATCGCGTGGACATTTTCGCTCAAGCACATGAAGGTATTGTAACCCTGATGCCTGAAACCTCTATAACGAGCAATCATTGCATCCTCTTCTATACTTCAGGATAGCTGTTCCATCCCTTGGTTAAGGGTTTTTCTGCTTTGATCGAGGCGGCGTGGTGAAGACAACAGCCGTAGATACTCCAAAAATTAGGGAGATGAATCCATGAAATTTTTTCTGCAACGCTTTATGTATTTCTGTCTGCTGGCGTCTGTCGGTGCTATGCCGTTCGCGCAAAGTGCGAGCAGTGCGCCCTGTGCGCCATTCTACAATCTGGATGCAGACGGCCATGAAACAGCGCCCACCGAATGCGCTACCCCACTCTATACCTTGAGCAATCTTCCGGTGTCGCTCGTGCGCGGAACGCCGCAGACTTTCACGCGGCCTGAAGGCGGCACACACTGGTATGAAGCCGTCTATCTGCCGGACAGTGGTCTGAACTGGCTCCAGGCCAGGGCGCTGGCGGAAGAAGCGGGCGGTTATCTGGCGACCATCACCTCGAATGCTGAGGGGGAGCATATCTTCAGCCTGATTGACGATCCGAAGTACTGGTACCAGTGGGACTCGACTCACAGCTACGTCATGTCTGGACCGTTCCTCGGGGGATATCAGCCGGGGCAATCCGCAGAACCTTCAGGCGGGTGGCGCTGGGTGTCCGGTGAAGCGTTTTCCTACACCAACTGGTGCAAGGACGGTGTTGAAGCCGACCAGGATCCCCGTAACAACAACCAGCCGAACGATGCAACAGGTGGTCAGGACGTCATCGCTTTCGGCGAAGTAAATGCACCGGTCAGCTATTGGGGCGATTTCCCCCACAGTGTAGGGGGGCTGAATGACCAAGGCTCTGACACCAAAGTGTATGGCTTCATTATTGAATATGACGCGAATCCCTCGACCGCCTCGTTGACCATCGCTAAAACTGGCGGTAACGGTACCGTCGTCAGCGAGCCCGCCGGCATTAACTGCGGCGCGACCTGCATCGCCAGCTTTAATAGCGGCGATTCAGTTACCCTAACTGCTACCCCGGATACTGGTTACAGCGTTAGCGGTTGGAGTGGAGACTGCGCTGGAACCAGTGATCGTTGCACACTGACGATGGACGCTGACAAGAGTGTCACGGCGCTATTTGCTAAGGTGCCTGCGACGACTTTCAGTGAAGAATACTACCTCGCCAATAACCTCGACGTAGCGGCGGCAGTCAAGAAAGGTCTAATCGGCACGGGCTGGCAACATTATCAAGATCGCGTCCTGACCGGACTGGAAAGCCGCTCCTTTACGATGCCTATTGGCTACGAGACTTACAACGAACTCTACTACCTGGCGAATAATCCGGATGTCGCTATGGCGGTTGAACAGGGAGCCTTGGGTTCCGGCTGGCAACATTATCAGGCTCAAGTGTTGAGTGGGCTGGAAAACCGCTCTGCCACGCAGCCGATTAATTATGGTAACTTTAACGAAGAGTATTATCTGGTCAACAACCCCGATGTCGCTATTGCCGTGCACAAGGGCTATATCAGCACCGGCTGGCAACATTATCAAGATCGCGTCCTGACCGGACTGGAAAGCCGCTCCTATGTCGCGCCCTACACCGACGCCACGTTCAATGAAGAATATTACCTAGCCAATAACCCCGATGTCGCTCAGGCAGTTGAAAGCGGGTTGATAGGTACGGGCTGGCAGCATTACCAAGCCAATGGTCAAGCGGAAGAGCGGGTATATACCAACCCCTATCTCGATTAAGGTAATGGCTAGCTTTCTTTATTCGCAAGAATTCACGCGTTTCATGGAAAACCTCGGGTTCTGATAGGGGAGGATCTAATGTTGCCGACCGTCGCTGTTCTCGTGCTCTTGCTGCTGCCGCCAGCCTTGTCGGCTGGGGTGGATGGATCCTTGCCAGTAGCGGATCAAGCTTATGCGCAAGGCGTTGATGCATTAAGGCGCGGCGACTTCGCCCAAGCGGTTCAGGCGGCGCAAACCGCCCGCACTGCTTTCACCAGCGCCGACAACCGCCACCAGCAATTGGCAGCGCTATTGTTGATGGCCGAAGCCTATCAGGGTTTAGGCCAACCCCGGGCAGCGCGACAGATTCTGCAACAGGCGCAACCGCTCGCGGTAGGTGCGCCACTGGCTCTGCAAGCGGAAACCCTGGCGGCGCGGGGACAGGCGGATTGGTTGAGCGGTGAGCGGGATGCGGCGCAGCAATCCTTGCCGGCGGCGGTCGAAATCGCCCGGCGCAGCAACGATCACCGGAGCGCCGCGACGGCGTTAAACACGCTGGGGAATATGGCCGCCAGCGTGGGCGATTACCCGGCTGCTCGTGTGTACTACGAACAGGCGCTGGCTGCGGCATCTGATGACGACGTGGCGCTGCGCGTTAGAATCCAGATTAACGCTGTGCGTGCGGCTTGGCGGGAAGGTAACGTGGCGCGGGCGGAGTCCGGGTTGCGAGCAGCGCTGCCGCTGGCGCAACGCTTACCCCCATCTCATGACAAGGTGTTTAATCTGCTGGCTTTGGGGCAATTGCTGCGCGAGTTGCCGTCGGCTTTCCCTGAGCGTCAGTCGGCGGATCGTCTGTTTACTGAAGCAGGTGAGCTGGCGCTAACGATGGGTGATGTGCGCAGTGCGAGCTATGCTTGGGGTTACCTGGGGCAAAGCGCCGCTGACGCCCATCGTGACGCCGAGGCGCTGGCCTTGAGCCGGAGAGCGGTGTCGCTGGCCCAGCAGGCGCAGGCTCCGGAAAGCCTCTACCGTTGGCAATGGCAAATCGGGCGTCTGCTCCAGCGTCAGGGTGACCGCGACGGAGCAGTGCTGGCCTATCGGCAAGCGGCGCTCAATTTGCAAAGCGTCCGCCACGAGATCACCGCTGACCAGCGCGACCGGACCCGCTCCTTCCGCGATGGAGGCGGTGTGCTGCTAGTGGAATTGGCGGACTTGCTGCTGCAACGGGCTGCACAGACGGCTGATCCACTGCGTCGGCAACGCGATCTCATTGCAGCCCGCGACACCATGGAGCAACTTAAAACCGCCGAGTTGCGTGATTACTTTCAGGATAATTGCGTCATTGAATTTGAGGGTGATGTGGCGCTTGTGGATCAGCTCAGTCCGGGGACCGCGGTCCTGTATCCCATCCTGTTGCCCGACCGTACCGAATTGTTATTGAGCTTGCCCGATGGCATTCATCAATATCAGGTTCCGGCAGGCAGCGCCGTCGTCACGCAGACCGTGCGCGAATTTCGCAAGGCGTTGGAGAAACGCACTACTTATAACTATTCGGAATCTGCACAGCGGCTCTATGGCTGGTTGATTGCGCCGCTGGAACCTGAACTTCACGCCCAAAAAATTGATACCTTGGTCATCGTCCCGGACGGCTCGTTGCGGACTGTGCCTTTGGCGGCGTTGCATGATGGTCAGCGTTTTCTGATTGAGCGTTATGCGCTGGCGACTACGCCGGGGCTGACACTGACCGACTTGCAGGCCCGATTGCGCCGTAATAACCGTCTGTTGCTTAATGGTCTCAGCCAGAGCGTACAGGGGTTCCCGGCGCTACAACAGGTTGAGAGTGAATTGTCGACGATTAGTCAGATGTATCAGAAAAGAAAAATATTAAAAAATGAGGACTTTACGCTCATTAATGTCAATCAGGCCTTGGCTGGCGACCCTTATTCTATCGTGCATATCGCTTCGCATGGCCAGTTTAACCGCGAAGTGGATAAAACCTTTCTACTGACTTTTGATAGCAAGCTGACTCTGGACCAATTGGAGCAACTGCTCAGTCTTACCCGGTATCGGGGCCAGCCCGTAGAACTGTTAACTCTGAGTGCCTGCCAGACCGCGGCGGGTGATGATCGCGCCGCGCTGGGGCTGGCTGGAGTGGCAGTCAAGGCCGGGGCAGGCAGCGTTCTGGCGACGCTGTGGTTCGTTAACGATAAGGCAGCGGCATTGCTGATCAGCACGTTTTATCAGCGTTTGCAGAATCCAGCGCTCTCCAAAGCCAAGGCATTGCAGCAGGCGCAACAGCTTCTGCTTCAGGACAACCGTTATCATCATCCGGGTTACTGGGCAGCGTTTTTAATGATCGGCAACTGGTTATGAAGGCGGACGACAGGTCATGGTTATGGCACATTGGCGAGGTGTGTGATTCCAGCGATTCAGCGTCCGTCTGGAACGATTGAGTCGAGTCCACCCATGTAGGACTTCAGAGCTTCAGGAATGCGGATATGGCCCCGTTCATCCTGATAGTTTTCCATCACTGCGACCAGGGTTCGTCCTACGGCCAGTCCGGAGCCGTTGAGGGTGTGAACCAGTTCCGGCTTACCGGTTGCCGGGTTACGCCAGCGAGCCTGCATTCGCCGCGCCTGGAAGTCTTCGAAGTTACTGCAGGAAGAGATTTCCCGATATTTCTGCTGCCCAGGTAGCCAGACTTCCAGGTCGTAGGTCTTGGCTGAGGAAAAGCCGATGTCGCCGGTGCAGAGCGCTACCACTCGGTAGGGTAATTCCAGTCGTTGTAGTACGGTTTCGGCGTGTCGCGTGAGTTCCTCCAGTGCAGTGTAGGAGGTTTCCGGAGGGACGATTTGCACCAGTTCGACCTTTTCGAATTGATGCTGGCGAATCATGCCGCGCACATCCTTGCCATAGGAACCGGCCTCGCTACGGAAACAGGGGGTGTGGCAGACATAGCGCAGGGGCAGGCGCTCGGCTTCAGTGATGCTGTCGCGGACGAGGTTGGTGACTGGGACTTCGGCGGTGGGAATCAGGTAATAGTTGAGTTCGCCGCTGAGTTTAAACAGGTCGGCTTCGAACTTGGGGAGTTGGCCGGTGCCGCGTAGACTGTCGGCGTTGACCATGTAGGGAACGTAGATTTCCTGGTAGCCGTGTTCCTGGGTGTGCAGGTCGAGCATGAATTGGGTCAGCGCTCGATGTAGCCGGGCGAGTTGGCCGTGAATGACGGTGAAGCGGCTGCCGGTTAATTTGGCGGCGCTGTCGAAATCGAGTCCGCCCTCTCCTCCCAGGTCGATATGATCGCGGGGTTCAAAATCGAAAGGATGTGGTTTGCCCCAACGGCGGATTTCGGCGTTATCGGTATCGCTGGATCCTATCGGAGTGCTGTCGTGAGGCAGGTTGGGAATGTCTAGTTGCAGGTTGGTTAGTTGGATCTGCAAAGCTTCCAGTTCGTCTTCAGCTTGTTTAAGCGCTTCGCCAAGTCCGGCGACTTCGTTTAACAGGGGTTGGATGTCCTGCCCGTTGGCCTTGGCTCGACCGATGGCTTTGGATCGGGTATTACGTTCGTTCTGCAATTCCTGGGTGTGAACTTGTAAAGTTTTGCGTCGGGTTTCCAGGGCGTTGAATAGCTCGATATCAAGAGTGTAACCGCGTCGGGCTAGGCGGGCAGACGTCGATTCCAGTTCGCTTCTGAGTAGTTTGGGGTCCAGCATGGTGGTTAAGAACTTCCTTGGGTTGGGCGGGAAAGTGTTTGCTGATGGCTGAGCTTTGAATGGGTAGGATTATATCGGAACTATTTCGACTTTTTTAATAGATGATGATATAAAAATAAGCTATTTTAAAAGCGGCTCGAAACGAGCCGCTTTGCTTCAATTAACGCGATTTAATCAATCGATTAGATATCGCGGGTCCACAGTGAAGCCATCGCCGGGCCAGTGCCGACACACAGCGAGGCACCGCCGGTGCTCTTGCCCTGCCGTTCCAATTCATAGTACAGGCTGACTACGATGCGCAAACCGGTCGAGCCGACAGGATGTCCCAGGGCAATGCCTGATCCATTGAAATTGCAGATATCAGTCGTCAGATTCATGCCATGGTCTTCCTTGAGCATCCGGCCTACGCCCAGCCACTGAGCGGCAAACGCTTCGTTGACTTCCCAGTAGTCGATGTCCCCGAACTTCAAACCGGCCTGACTCAGGCACTTGGGAATGGCGACTGCCGGACCGAGACCCATGACCGCCGCGTCGATGCCAGCATTGCAGATGCCCACCAGCTTCATCAGTGGCTTGATGCCCATGGCCTTGGCCTTGGCCAGCGACATGATCACTACCGCACTGGCACCGTCGTTGATGCTGGAGGCGTTGGCTGCCGTCACAACGCCGTCTTTCTTGAAGGCCGGCGACAGTTTGGCCATCTTCTCCAGGCTGGCGTCCGGGATGAAATTCTCGTCGGCTTCGAAAAAGGTTGAACCTTTCCTGGACTTGAGTTCGACGGGCACGATTTCGCGCTTGAAGGTGCCTTCCTTGGTCGCCGTGGTGCAACGGCTATGGCTGATCAGCGCCAGTTCGTCGCATTCCTGCCGGGTGATGCCGTACTTGGCCGCGACGTTCTCAGCCGTCATGGCCATATGGCCGGGCACTAATTCATCGTACAGGCCATCGTGGATCATACTGTCCTCGATGTTGCCCTGCCCCATCTTGTAGCCCATGCGGGCCTTGGGCAGCATGTAGGGTGCGTTGGTCATACTCTCCACACCGACGACCAGACCGATCTCAGTTTGGCCCAGCATGATGTTATGGCACGCGATTTCCAGCGCACGCATACCGGATGTACAGTTCTGATTGACCGATACGGCGCTGCTGCGGTGCGGCAATCCGACCCGCATACTGACCTGCCGCGCCGGCAGCGAACCCTGCATGCCCAGATAGAGCTGTCCCATGCAGATTTCGTCAATTTGATCAGCCGGAACGCCAGACCGCTCAATAGCACCCTTAGCGGCGGTAATGGCCAGGTCACGTGCGGAGACATCCTTGAGCGTACCCATGAACTTGCCAATGGCCGTGCGGGCGGCGCTGACGATGACGACTTCTTGGAGAGCCATAATTATTCCTCATTAAGATGTGGTAATGCAGGATTGCTGCGTTTGAAATGGGCCAGTCCTGGCCGGTTCGCTGAAACTTCCGACTCACGCAATGCCGCTGGTTGGGCAAGTGCGTAAGCCGACTTGGAAAGTAAAGCTTATCTTTTGTAGATGTCAATGATTCCAGGATAAGGATTTGTTCCGAGCAGTCGAATATTTGATGATGATATAAGAAGATAAAAAATACTCCCCCAACCATCCTGCAATAGATGACCGTGACCACGACGTTATGAGACTATAAAATCCTGTGGCGTACCCATGATTTTTTTGCAACGGATATCGACGACGTGGCCCACTCCGAACATCCCACCCTTATCGATTACGACCGTTTCAGCATCCTGACGGCGGGCCGCGCCCACCACCTACTGCAATTGGCCCAACAGCTATCAAGGCCGCATCCAGCGCGACTCCCGCTCAATCGCCCCATGGTGGCTGATCTGTTGTCCCATGCGCTACAGATCGAAGAATTTCTCGACGCCTACGGTGCCCGTAATAACCGCCACTGGTCGCGGTTCCGGTCATTGACGGCGACGCTCAAACTATTCGCCGACGTCGCCTATCAGTTACTGCACATTCGGCATTCCCTGCCCTCCTATCGTTTGCCTCCAACCCAACCGGACTTTGCCCTAGCGACCACACAGGCGCTGGAATTTGCCCACGCCATTCTGATCAAGGCATCGAATGGCCTGATAGCCCAGGCAAACCATCTGCATCTGCCTCTCCCCGCCAGCGACATCGACGAAGCGCGCTATCAGGAACTGTTGCCGCCCGGTCGTTTGCCCCGCGACCGCGCCGTTCGCAAGGTCAGCAGTGCGGCAGATACAGTGATTTACGCAGCAACCGCGTATTTAAATCTGGCTTCGGAAAGCGAGTTGCTGCATATCGCCGACTGGATCAAACCGGGTCAGTATTCCAGTTGCTTTCCCCATCCCCTCAGCGAAGATACGCTGCGCCATCTAAAAGTCCGGTTTCACAGCCTCCAGGCGCTTTATGACACCCATGTCGCTGAAACCGAAGTGGAGTCGCCGGATACCGACTTGCCCGTCCTGCGCGGCCATATCAGCATTGTCTATCACCTGCTCGAAATCGCCACGCACCTGGTTCATTATTACGAACGGCATCTCAATACCAAAACCGGCGATGCTTCACTACGTCGCAATCCGGTCATTTCGATTTCGGCCCTGATGCCGCTACTGATGAACTACGCCATCGCCTACGCCGGTTATTACTTGCGCGAGGGCCGTTGCTTATGCCTCGCCATGCTCAAGCGTTACGCCGAAGTCAGCACTATCGAAGCGCCGGTGCCCTCCTATCGCGGCTTTCATGTCCGCCCGGCAACGCTGATCGCCAAAATTGCCCAGCACTATGGCAGTCCGATTACCATGGAACTGGAGGGTCAGTGCTACGACGCCAGTTCGCCCATGGAAATCTTTCGAGCTAACGAGCGTATCAACGCCGGCAAACGGCGTTGGCTGGCGGCGGAAATTGGCCATCTGTCATTCTCTCTTGACGAACCTGGCGATGCTCATCAGATCAGGGCCACCGTCCTCGAAGTCATTCTCAAGCTGGCTGAACAAGGCAAACTAATCATTTACCAGCAACCACTCAATCTGTCTGAGGCGTTCAGTCAGGACGGCATTTTGCTGGAAAAAGTGACTACGGAAATCGCCCGGTTGCTGGCCACCAGCCAAGTCGACATTCATACGGACTTACGCATTACATTCACCGGCGACAAGCGCGTACTCAGTGACCTCGATCTGCTGGCCAGGTCGGGCTATGGCGAAGACAACTTCGGCAATAATGTGAACTTGCCCAAGGAATTAGCCTATCTGCGCCGCTGATTACCGCACCATCGGTGCCCATAACCGTTCGCTGTTAGGCATATCATCGCCCAGCAACGGCCGCAGGTAACCGTGAAAGGCATCAGTCACGCCGTTCCCGTCGGCGTTAATATAGTCATCCGGCAAGCAACGGGTCTTGGCGGCAATATCCGCGAGTTGCGCGAGTTCATACTTCACCGCGTAATCGCCGGTGCGTTTGATGACCACTGAGCCGTCCACATGGTGCCAGCAGGCGTACTGCGCCGCCTTTTCGCCCACTTCACGCGCCTCGCGAGCGTCCACATTCGACACCACGCCGGGGAACGAGCGTTGCAGATAACCGAACGTATCTGCCCGTACCCGCTGAATGCCCAACCGTTTCTGCACGATCTCCGCCAACTCATCGGCCAGCGCCCCACCGGACAACTGGAGGTTACCATGCGCGTCAACCTGCGGCTCACGACCCGCCCTGGCCATCAAATCCACGACCAGCGGCACGGCGCGGCCCTGCTCATTCCGCGTCGCCCACACCCCTTCCGAAAGCGCCACGACACAGCGGCCATGCTGCCGGTAAACCCGTTCAATATCGACCAGATAACGGTCGATGGCGAACGGCCGCTCCGGCACATAGATCAAGTGCGGGCCATCATCGTCATGCTTGCGGGCCAGTGCCGTTGCGGCGGTCAACCAGCCCGCATGACGCCCCATGATGACCGCGATATACACGCCCGGCAGCGCGTTCATGTCGGCATTCACGCCACTGATGGCGCATACGACAAAGCGGGCCGCGGAGGGATAGCCGGGACAGTGGTCATTAATCGGCAGATCGTTGTCCACGGTCTTGGGGATATGAATAGCCCGCAGTTCGTAACCTTCCCCATAGGCGTGCTGATTGACGATCCGCACCGTATCCGACGAATCATTGCCGCCAATGTAGAAGAAATAGCGGACATCGTGCTTTTTGAACACGTTGAAAATCCGGTGGCAATACTCCGCATCCGGCTTGTCACGGGTCGAACCGAGCGCTGAGGATGGCGTCCGGGCGACCAATTCCAGGTTATGGGTGGTCGCTTCCGACAGATTGATGAAGGTTTCATTGATAATGCCGCGCACGCCATGCGCTGCGCCCCAGACGCGGGTGATTTCCGGGAATTTCCGGGATTCCAGCACGGCGCCTACCAAACTCTGATTGATCACTGCGGTAGGACCGCCGCCCTGGGCGATCACCAGTTTTCCATGCAGACGACTCAAAGGTCTACCCTCCTTCCGGGCGCTGATGTTCGTAACGTGGGCAAAAACAGCCTGCCCTCCGAAAGCATAGCAAACCGTGGGAAAATGCAAGGAACGCCGGGGCCGGATTAACCGGCATCGCCGACCACATCCACGCCGGGCGGTGGGGTAAACTTCAGCAGGGCGGGATCGAGTTTGGGATTGCGCTCCAGCTTTTGGAAATCCAGTCGGGTCCGCTGACCAAAACGGTCTTCCAGCTCCAGACTGACCAGTGCCTTGCCCTTGAAGGCGACGCGCAGGAGCAGAAACTCCGGCTGTGGCTCTTTAGGCGTCAGTTCGTACCAGTCCAGCCCATCCCGGTTCTGGACCTCGCTGACCGCAAAGGTCTCCTCAATCGGCGCTGCGCCACTCAACAGCGCCAGCGGCGTCGAACTGAGCGCCGTATCCAGCTTGCGCACCGTGACCTGCTCCAGATCGACGTCATAAGCCCATAACCGCTCGCCGTCAGCGACAATAGTTTGCTTGGCGGGGGTTTGATAATCCCAGCGGAACTGGCCGGGTCGGCGCATCAACATTTGGCCGCTGGAAGACTGCACGACCTGGGATCGCTCGTCATAAACGCGCTGGATAAAGTCCGCCCGCAGCGCTTGCAAATCCTGGAAATAGCGCTGCACCGGCGTCACAGCCCAGGCCGAACCCGTCAACAGTGCCATCAATCCACCTATCATCAGTAAACGCAACACCGTTTTGCTCCTGTTTGGTTTCGGTCAGAACTCAATCCCACGCTGCGCCTTGACGCCCTGTTCCCGATAGGGATGCTTGATCGCCCGAATCTCGCTGACCAGATCGGCCTGTTCCAGGAGCGCCGCCGGCGCGTGGCGGCCGGTCGTGACCAGATGCAATTCCGGACGCCGGGCGCTGAACGTCGCCAGCACGCGGGCCAAATCCAGATAGTCGTATTTCAGCACCAGATTCAACTCATCGAGAATCACCAGTGCATAAGCAGGATCTTGGATCATCCGTTCTGCCTCGGCCCAGCCGCGTTCCGCCGCCGCGATGTCCCGTTCCCGATCCTGAGTCTGCCAGGTGAACCCCTCGCCGAGGGTCTGGAAGTCCACCTTCTCAAAGCCGCTCAACACCGCCCGTTCCGCGCTGTCCTGCCCACCCTTGATGAATTGCACAATGCCGACCCGCAGGCCATGCCCGATGGCCCGCAGCGCCATACCGAAAGCGGCAGTGGTTTTGCCCTTGCCGGGGCCGGTGTAGACGATCAGCAAACCCTTCTCGCGGGTGGCCTGGGCCTGCTTGCGGTCATAGCCGGCCTGGCGACGAGTGGTCAACCGGGCATGATCAGCATCATTAACAGACATTTCGAAATGCCCAGGCGAAAGGAGTTTTAAACGTGATAGCTGAAATCCATCCAGCTTTGCGGCGTCCAGTGGGGATCAACGCCAGCGTCATCGCCACAGGCTACATTGACGCCGCACTTGCGGGCGAAATAACGATGGAACGCCAGGCTGGGCGTCAGCTCCGGGTGAAACACCGTCACCAGAATCCGGTCATCCTCGGCGGCGGCGATGTAGTCGCCCATGGACAGCACGACCCGCACGCCCTCGCCGACCCGGACGATTTTCGGGGCGCGGATGAACGTCAATGGAATCGGCTCCCGCGCCACTGCCGGAGCCAGGGCCTCGCACTGGAAGCTGTCCAGTTGACTACCGAAGGCGTTGCGATTGACGGTAATATCGATCAGCCCCAGACAGGGCACTTCGCCGACATTTTCCCGCGCCAGCAGAATCGCCCCGGCGCAGGTGCCCCACAATTTGAGACCGTCGCGGTAAGCCTGCCAAATAGCCTGGTCCAGACCGAAAATCGCTAGTAACCGCGACAGACAGGTGCTCTCGCCGCCGGGAATAATCAGCCCGGCCAACTCCGCCAGTTCCCTGGCGCGTTTGACTGGACGGGCGGCAACGCCCAGTCGGCGCAGATGATCGAGATGCTCCTGCACCCCGCCCTGCAAATCGAGAACGCCGATCCCCCCGGAACCAGCGACAACTTCGTTCATCACCAGCCGCGTCCCGCCAGCCGTTCATGATCGGGCATATTGGCCACGTCCAACCCCGGCATCGGCTCACCCAAGTTCATCGACACGTCCAGCAACTGCTCCGGATCGTTGTAATACGCGGTCGCTTTGACAATGGCCCGGGCGCGGCCTGCCGGGTCGCTGGACTTGAAGATGCCGGAGCCGACAAACACGCCATCGCAACCGAGTTGCATCATCAGGGCGGCGTCAGCGGGCGTGGCAATACCGCCAGCAGCAAAATTGACGACCGGCAACCGGCCCAGCTTTTTGACGTCCAGCGCCAGTTCATAAGGTAACCCATGGGTTTTAGCGAAGGTGACGACTTCCTCAACCGGCATCGTCGCCAGTTGGCGGATTTCCCGGTTCATGGTGCGCATATGCCGCACCGCCTCCACCACGTTCCCGGTGCCGGCTTCGCCCTTGGTGCGGATCATCGCTGCACCCTCGGCAATGCGCCGCAGCGCCTCACCCAGATTGCGCGCCCCACAGACAAAGGGAATTTCAAAGCCGGTTTTGTCGATATGGCACTCTTCATCAGCGGGGGTCAATACCTCGCTTTCGTCGATATAGTCGATTTTCAGGGCCTGCAAAATCTGCGCTTCGACGAAATGGCCGATACGCGCTTTGGCCATCACCGGAATAGTGACCGCTTCCTTGATGGCTTTGATCAGGCCCGGATCGGACATGCGCGCCACCCCGCCCTGCTTGCGGATGTCGGCGGGGACACGCTCCAGGGCCATGACCGCCACTGCACCGGCTTCCTGGGCGATTTGCGCCTGTTCGACGTTGACCACGTCCATGATGACGCCGCCCTTGAGCATTTGCGCCAGTTGCGCGTTCAGGAGATAACGATTCTCTGCCATGCTGCTGCTTACTCACCTAAAAATGAAGGGGAACGGCCGCCGGATGACGCCGCCCGAACCTGCCGGTTCTTGGAAAAGGCGGAGTATATCACTATCGGTTTTAACGCCGTTATGCCTGAAAATGACCGCCTTATGAGTTGTCGGTTCCTTACCATGATCGGGTGATGCGAAGGGCAGATGGACTGGTCCACTGAAGAGATCGATTCGTGGCGGGGCCGTCGACTAGCGCCGGGGTTCGCATGCCCCAAATAGATTTCTTGCGCTATACTCACAAAGGAAATGGGACACCATAGCCAAGAATAGAAGATTTTTGACAGGTGCTTGGTATTGGGTTTCAGTTGATTTTCCAGCCAGTCCGGCACGGTCAACGCCTTGACCAACACCTCAGCGGCTTGGAGGGCGGCAGCATCGCCGGAACGCAGCACATCAGGATGAACTTGGGGCGTAGCGGTAGTATGCGCCCAATCCCCCACCCTTCGCCACGGGCGGGTCGTTGGGCAGGGGCTGGATGCGGTCGCGTGGCGCCCCCTCAACCCACCTTCGGCGCGGGATAGGGCACGGCCTGCCCGGCATCGAGCAGCGCCTGATTGAAGTTCAATTCATCGACGGTAATCACGCCCAGTAACCGCCCGTCAGAGTCAGCGCCAGACTGCACAGATCCAGCGCGTAATGCGCGATCTGGGACAGGCCTGGCAGTTAGGACCGCTGAGAAGGTTCATCGCCATCGGTCTTACCGGGTTCTTTGCCGAAGACGTGCCGTCGTAGCCAATTCATGCCGGTGCGCTCGAAAATCCACATCGTTCGGGGTGCGGTATGGGCGGCCACGCCACTGATATCGCTTTTCCCGGTGAAAGCCGGATTTCCGGATTCCCCTCCTTGGCAAAGGAG
>JAUPTV010000119.1 GCA_030917925.1 Pseudomonadota bacterium | reverse complement strand
TGACTATTGGCGTCTCCAGGCGGGCGATGAAGTCCAGCGCACCGGCAGAGTCATGGACGTGGCCGTGGGCGAAGGCTTGTTGGGGCGCGTCATTGACCCGCTCGGTCGGCCCCTGGATGGTCGCGGCCCTGTTATCGCCAGCGAGCGCCTGCCGGTTGAACGTCCCGCCGCGCCGATTATGGATCGGGCGCCGGTCACCGCGCCGCTCCAGACCGGCCTCAAAGTCATTGATGCGCTCATTCCTATCGGGCGCGGCCAGCGCGAGTTGATTCTCGGCGACCGACAGACCGGTAAAACCGCTATTGCGCTCGATACGATTCTTAACCAACGCGACCAGCAGGTGCTGTGCGTCTATTGCGCGATGGGCCAGCGGTCGTCCGCCGTGGCCAAGGCGGTAGCCATCCTGCGGGAGAAGGGCGCGCTGGCGTACACCGTGGTGGTAGTCACTGAGGGCAACGACCCGCCGGGTCTCACCTACATCGCGCCTTACGCTGCAACCAGCATCGCCGAGTACTTCATGGAAGCCGGTCGTGACGTGTTGATCGTTTATGACGACCTCACCCATCACGCCCGCGCCTATCGCGAACTCTCGTTGCTGCTGCGCCGTCCGCCCGGTCGCGAAGCGTTTCCCGGCGACATTTTTTATATCCACTCGCGGTTACTGGAACGGGCGACGCACCTGCGCCCGGAACTCGGCGGCGGCTCGCTCACCGCCTTGCCGATCATCGAAACCGAAGCGCAGAACCTGTCCGCCTACATTCCGACCAATCTGATTTCCATCACCGATGGGCAAATCTATCTCTCGCCGGCTTTGTTCGAGTTAGGGGTGTTGCCAGCGGTTGATGTGGGCCAATCGGTGTCGCGGGTCGGCGGCAAGGCGCAACGGGCGGCCTATCGGGCGGTGGCTGGCGACCTCAAGCTCGCCTACGCCCAGTTTGAGGAACTCGAAACCTTTTCCCGGTTCGGCGCCCGCCTGGATGAAAATACCCGCACGATTATCGAGCATGGGCGGCGGATTCGCGCCTGCCTCAAACAGCCGGAATCCGCCCCGGTGGCCGCGCCTGCGCAAATCGCCGTGCTGCTGGCGTTGACGGCCAACCTCTTCGACGACGTGCCGCTGGGTCAGATGACGGCCGCTGAACAAGCTGTAACTCAAGCGGCGATGACAATCCCGGCGGACGTGTGTGAGCGATTGAATACCGCCGAAAAACTGAGTGATGAAGATCGGGAAATGATCATCGAAATCGCTCGCCAGGCGCTCACAGGACGCTCGCCCGAACCTGGCACACCGCCTGAGTCGGATAAGACTCTGACTAAACCTGCGCCCAACGGGCACCCCAAGGAGAAGAATTCATGAAAACGATACTCACCCGCGAATCCCTGGCCGAGTTCGCATCGGCTCATCAGCCGCCTTGTCTATCGCTGTACCAGCCGACGCATCGCTGCCATCCCGAAAACCAACAGGATCTGATCCGGTTTCGCAATCTCTTAAAGGAGTTGGAAACCTCGCTGCTGAAGCAGCATCCGACCGTCGAGATCCGGCAACTACTGGAACCGTTTGAGGCCCTCGCTGATGACCCGGTGTTCTGGAACCAAACGCTGGATGGATTGGCGGTGCTGGGCGGGTCGGGCCTGTTTCGCGTGTTTTGCTTGCAGCGGCCAGTGACGGAACTGGCGGTGGTCGCGGACAGCTTTCATACCAAGCCCCTGCGCCGCTTTTTGCAAACAGTCGGTCGCTATCAAGTGCTGGGGTTAAGCCTGCACAAGATTCAGCTCTTTGAGGGAGACCGTAACGTACTCGACGAAATTGATCTGGCTCCAGGCGTCCCGCAGACGATCACCGATGCTTTAGGCGATGAGTTGAGCGATCCGCACCAGGCCGTCTCTTCCTACGGCGGTGTCGGTGCGGGGAGTACACCCATGCGCCACGGCGGGAAGAAGGACGAGGCGGACAGTGACGCGGAGCGGTTCTTTCGCGCCATTGACCGGGCGGTACTCGAGCACCATTCGCGGCCATCCGGCCTGCCGTTGCTCCTGGCGGCGTTACCGGAGCATCACTCGCTGTTTCGTCAAGTCAGCCACAACCCGTTCCTCATGGCGGAGGGACTCCTGATTAATCCCGATGTGCTGCCGATGGATGACCTTCGCGAACGCGCCTGGCAGGCGGTCGCGCCACAATATGAGGCGCAACGAGCGGCATGGGCCGACGAGTTCCTTGCGGCAAAGTCCCATGAACTGGGCAGTGATGACCTCGCGCAGGTCGCTCAAGCCGCGGCCGCCGGGCGGGTAGCGACCTTGCTGATCGACGCCGACCGCCAGATCGCTGGCCGACTCGATGCCGCAACAGGTCAGGTCGAAAGCGCTGATTTGAGCCATCCGCAAGTCGATGACCTGCTCGACGATCTCGGTGAACTGGTCGAGAAGATGGGTGGCCGGGTGGTCGTGATGCCGACGGCGCAGATGCCGAGCCAGACAGGACTGGCCGCCACTTACCGGTATTAACTCCATCACGATCACCACCGAGACATCATGAGCGAGACCACCGCGAGTCTGCGCCGCAAGATCAGCGGTGCCGGGGATCTGCAATCGGTCGTCCGCACGATGAAGGCCGTGGCGGCGTCGAGCATCGGGCAATACGAGAACGCGGTGTGCGCCCTGGATGACTATTATCGGACGGTGCAACTGGGCCTGGTCGCGGCTTTCCGGCAGCATGAACCGCTGGGGGTCACGCTGCGCGTGGCACCGAAGTCTGCCGGAGCGATTGGCGCGGTCGTGTTCGGTTCTGACCAGGGACTGGTGGGACCCTTTAACGAAGCGATGCTGGACTTTGTCGTCAAGACACTGGGCCCTCTTCCCGGACCCAAGACCGTCTGGGCGGTCGGTGAGCGCATTCAGTCGCACCTCGCGGACACCAATCTGCCGTTAAAGGCACACTTTGTTCTACCCAATGCCATTGGCGCGATTACGCCGCTGGTGGGGCAAATTCTGATCGAGGTCGAAACGCAGCGGGAAAAAGGCGAGATCGCCCAAGTTTATCTGTTCCACAACCGCCCGGATGCAAGGGCGATTTACACCCCGGTGAGTCAACGCCTGCTGCCGCTGGACGACGTGTGGCGGCGTGATCTGGCGACGCTGCGTTGGCCGACGGGAAATTTGCCCGAGGTTATGAATGATGGGGAGCAAACGCTGCGGGCGTTCGTTCGGGAATATCTGTTTGTCTCACTATTCAGGGCGTGTGCGGAATCCCTGGCCAGCGAAAACGCCAGCCGTCTGGCGGCGATGCAACGCGCTGAAAAAAATATTGATGAGCTGCTGGAGGACTTGCACCGGACGTTTCACCGCCTGCGTCAGAGCCGTATCGACGAGGAACTGTTCGACGTCGTCTCCGGCTTCGAGGCGTTGTCAGGGCCTTAGCGATGGAGAGGGTCTAATGAAAATTAATGTCAAAGATTTCCAGGTGCTGGAAGGCGAAAAGGTCAATCTCGAAAAGTGGCCGACGTGCGTGGAGCCGGTTTACGAGTCGAAAAAGACCTACCACAAACTCCTCGAAGAACAGGTGGAGGAGCTGAGTGCGCTGCAACGCCTGCACTACGCATCCAACCGCTATGCGGTGTTGCTGATCTTTCAGGCGATGGACGCGGCTGGAAAGGACGGCGCCATCCGGCATGTGATGTCCGGTGTCAATCCACAAGGCTGTCAGGTTTTCAGTTTCAAAGAGCCGAGTACCGAGGAACTGGAACATGATTTTCTCTGGCGCACGACCCGCCGTCTGCCGGAACGCGGGCGGATCGGCATCTTCAATCGCTCCTACTACGAGGAAGTGCTCATCGTTCGCGTACATCCGGAGATTCTCCGCGGTCAAGGTCTGCCGGATGGGTTACTTGAGGAGCAGGCCATTTGGCAGGAGCGATATCGTTCCATCGTGGATCTGGAGGCCCATCTCCACCGCAACGGCACCCGGATTATCAAGTTCTTTCTTCACCTTTCCAAGGAAGAGCAGCGAAAGCGCTTTCTCCATCGCATCGACGAGCCTGAAAAAAACTGGAAATTTAGTATGGCCGACCTTGAAGAGAGGAAATTCTGGAAACAGTACATGCAAGCCTATGAAGCGTGTCTGAGCGCAACGAGTACAGCAATTACCCCTTGGTATGTGGTGCCCGCTGACGACAAGAAGAACGCTCGGCTGATTATTTCTCAGATTATTCTCGATACTTTTAAGGCGCTCAAAATGAGCTATCACGAAACCGATGAAAAGCGCCGACAGGAATTGCTGTCGATCCGCGATCAGCTAATGAAGGAAGATCAAGGTAGTTACTGAACTCGGCAAATGGGGTCGGCACTCTGACCGTTAAATGATCACGAAACTTCGCCATAGGTGGCAAGAAATGCGGTCGAGCTTCTGGTTCGTACCGGCGTTGATCGTTCTGGACGCCGTAGTGCTCGCCACTCTCCTGATTACCGTGGACGCCACCGTCGATCTGCAGGTGGTCGAGCGGTGGCCGCTGCTCTTCGGCGCTGGTGCGTCCGGTGCCCGTGGCCTGCTCACGGCCGTCGCCAGCTCGATGGTCACGGTGGCCGGGGTGGTGTTCTCTATTACCATCGTCGCGCTCTCGCTGACATCCAGCCAGTACACGTCGCGCGTCCTGCGCAATTTTATGCGCGACCGTATCAATCAGATCGTACTCGGCATGTTCGTCGGGATCTTCGCCTACTGCCTGGTGGTGCTCAGGGTCATTCGCGGCGGTGACGAAGGGGCGTTTGTCCCGTCGCTGGCCGTGCTGGTCGGATTAATCCTGGCGTTCGTCGGCATCGGCTATCTGATCTTCTTCATTCACTACATCTCGAAGTCTATCCAAGCGTCGAGCATTATTGCCACGGCCGCACAGGAGACCCTCGTAGCCGTGGATCACTGGTTTCCCCAGAAACTGGGTGAAGATGCCGAAGAAGATGCGGATGGATACCTCGTGAAGTGTTTCGCGGAGCAGGCGTGGTCAGCCGTCCCGGCCTGCAAGACCGGCTACATCGAGAGTATCGACGCAAATGCGCTCCTGCATTTAGCGCGGAAGTACCAGACCATCGTGCGCATGGAACACAGCATTGGCGAGTTCATTGTCGAGGGGACGCCGCTGATTTCGGTGGCCAAACGAGGCAACGTGGACGACACAATGACGGACGAGCTGAACGGGGTCTATGTCATCAGCCGCACGCGCGTGGTGGAACAGGATACGGCTTTCGGCATCCGGCAGATCGTGGATATCGCCATGAAAGCGCTGTCGCCCGGCGTCAACGACACCACGACGGCGGTGATCTGCGTGGATTATCTGACCGCGATCCTGGCCCGACTGGCAACGCGCCGGATGACGACCTCTCACTGGATGGACGACCAGAGAGAGCTACGGGTGATAGCCCGTGGCCCGAGCTTCGCGAGCCTGTTGAACGAAGCCTTCGACCAGATCCGGCAAAATACCAAAGGTAATGTCGCCATCCTGGTGCGGATGCTCGGCGCACTGCAAACCATTGCCGTTCTGACGGCCTGCCCCAACCGGCGGTGGTTGCTCCAACAAAAAGTGGCAGAGATCGCCGAGGCGGCTGAACACACTATCGAGTTGCCGCACGACCGGGTCCGGTTCGAGAACCGACTGGCTCGGGTGCGCAAGGTTCTTGAAACCGAGCCGGTTTTATCCATGCACGATGCGCCTGATGCTGGTGCAGAAAAAGGGTAACCGGTGCGCGGGTCACCCAGCGCGGTGGCGCACATATAGAAGATATTGATTCAGTCTGTACGTTAGCGCACAGACGCTGGCCCATCAATAGAGTAGGTTTTTCTGCCTGAACGAATGAGTTCGCTCCGAAGCTGGAGATCGCAAACTTTAGAAGGTGAGAACGATGGCGATTCGCGAAACACTGCTCCAGTGGAGGAAGCGTTTCCTTGGCAAGGGCTTAATTAAACAATACGTTGGTGATGAACTACCGCTGCGTGAGGAACTGTTCAGCGCCATCCAGATGGAACAGCACGGTAAGCATCTCGCGGCCTCACATCAATTAACGCCAGTACGGGCACCGGACCAGCTTCTGGTGCGACTGACCGCGAATGAATCCACCCTGATTAATGTCTGTACGCTGCTCATGGCGGCGGTGACGGCCACCCGGCGAATTGCGCCCGCCGGCGAATGGCTGCTGGATAATTTCTATCTGATTGAAGAGCAAATTCGCACCGCCAAGCGGCACTTGCCCAAGGGCTACAGCCGGGAATTGCCGCGCCTGCTGAACGGCCCATCGGCGGGATTGCCACGGGTGTATGACCTGGCGCTGGAAATCATCGCGCACGGCGATGGCCGGGTCGATCCGTAAAATCTTAACCGTTTTCTCACCTCCTACCAGACAGTGACTCCTCTCAAACTGGGCGAATTATGGGCTATCCCGATCATGCTGCGACTGACACTGATCGAGAATCTCCGCCGCGTTGCTGTACGGATTGCCGCCTGCCGAACGGACCAAAACCTGGCCGACGGGTGGGCGGACCAGATGACGGCCATGGCCGAGAATGATCCCAAGAATCTGCTGTTAGTGATCGCGGACATGGCGCGGTCGAACCCGCCCATGTCGAGTCCCTTTGTGGCTGAGCTGGCGCGCCGGCTCCAGGGTCAGAGTTCCGCTTTGGCCTTGCCGCTGACCTGGATCGAGCAACGGCTCGCCGAATCGGGCCTGACGATTGAACAGTTGGTTCAAATGGAGAACCAGCAACAGGCCGCCGACCAGATGTCCATCAGCAATAGTATCGGTAGCCTGCGTTTTCTGGGGGCGATGGACTGGCGCGAGTTTGTGGAAACGATGAGCGCAGTTGAACAAATCTTGCGCAATGATCCCGGCGCGGTGTACAGCCGGATGGATTTTGCCAGCCGGGATCGTTATCGGCATGTTGTGGAGAAAATCGCGAAAAACAGCCGACTTTCCGAAAGTGACGTGGCGCATCATGCGCTTGATCTCGCGCAGGAAAGCGCATCGAAGAACGCGCATGACGAGCGTGCGGCGCATGTGGGGTTTTACCTGATTGACCGGGGTTTGGCGTCACTCGAACTCCGGGCGCGGGCGTATTGGTGTACCGTGGAATCCCTGCGCCGGCGGGGTCGCCAGTTCCCATTATTTCTGTATCTGGGCGCGATCCTGTTCCTCACCGCGCTCTTGACCGGGGGCTTGCTGGCCGAGGCGCAGGGCTTGCCGAGGGGATGGCTCCCGCTGCTGGGCCTGCTGGCGGTGTTCGGGACCAGTCATCTGGCAGTGGCGCTGGTGAACTGGCTGGCCACGCTGCTGACCACGCCCCATCCCCTGCCACGGATGGACTGTTCCCGAGGTATTCCCCCGGAAGCGCGCACGCTGGTGGTCACACCGACGATGTTGACCAGCACCCAGAGCATTGAGGCGCTGATCGAGGCGCTGGAAGTGCGCTTTCTGGCCAATCGGGACGACAGTCTCCACTTTGGCCTGTTGACCGATTTTGGCGATGCGTCAGCGGAAATCCTGCCGGGAGACGAGGATCTGGTTCAGTTAGCGGCGCAACGGATTGCCGCACTGAATGAACAATATCCGCGTGACCAGGGCAACACGTTTTTCCTGTTCCATCGCCCGCGCCGCTGGAATCCGCAAGAGCGGGTCTGGATGGGTTACGAGCGCAAGCGCGGCAAGTTAGCGGATTTGAACGCATTGTTGCGCGGCGACGCCCAGAAGCGTTTCTCGCAAGTGGTCGGCGACACGGCGCTCTTATCGAGCGTGAAATACGTGATTACCCTGGATACCGACACCGAACTGCCACGGGATGCCGCCCAGGAGTTAGTCGGCGCGATGATGCATCCGCTGAATCGGGCGCATTACGACCCACAGCAACAACGAGTAACGGCGGGCTACGGCATTCTGCAACCCCGCGTGGCAGTGAGCCTGCCCGGCGCCAACCGGTCGCGGTATGCGCGACTGTACGGGAGCGACGCCGGGATTGATCCATATACGCAAGCCGTGTCCGACGTTTACCAGGATGGGTTTCAGGAAGGCTCGTTTATCGGCAAGGGCGTTTACGAGGTCGATGCCTTTGAGCAGGCGGTCAACGGGTGTTTTCCCGAGAATCGCATTCTCAGCCACGACCTGCTGGAGGGCTGCTACGCACGGTCGGGTTTGCTCTCCGATGTGCAGTTGTACGAAGACTATCCGGCGTGCTACAGCGCCGACGTCAATCGGCGCTATCGCTGGATTCGCGGCGACTGGCAGATTGCCCAGTGGTTGCTGCCTCAGGTTCCCGGACTCGACGGCGCGTTGCGGAAGAACCCGCTTTCGGCCCTGTCGCGTTGGAAACTGGCGGATAACCTGCGGCGCAGTCTCGCCCCGGCAGCTTTGACCCTGCTGTTCGTATTGGGCTGGACTGTGATGGAATCGCCCGGATTGTGGACCGTGGCGATCCTCGGCATTCTGTTCATCCCGGCGCTGGCGACCTCATTGTTGAACGTCTTGCGCAAGCCCGGCGATGTGCGCTGGAGCCAGCATTTCAGAGCCGCACTCCATGCGCTGAGCCAGCATTTCGTGCAAGCCGCCTTCGCGATGGCGTGCTTGCCTTATGAGGCATTTTTCAGCCTGGACGCGATGATCCGCACGATCTGGCGGATGCGGGTCACGCATGAACGCTTGCTCGAATGGACCGCATCGGGCGACCAGCAGCGCCAGCGGTGCCGGGATCTGTTCGCCTTCTATCGCATGATGGCTGTGGCTCCGGCACTGGCCGGCGTGACCGCGCTCGGGCTGGCAATGGCCAAACCGCTGGTCTTGATCGTGGCCGGGCCAATTTTGTTGTTATGGTTCGCCTCACCGGCTATCGCTTGGTGGATCAGTCGGCCATTGACGCGCCGCGAGTCGCATTTAACCGCCGAGCAAACCGACTTTCTCCACACGATTTCCCGCAAAACCTGGGCCTTCTTCGAGACTTTTGTCGGCCCGGACGACCATTGGTTGCCGCCGGACAATGTTCAGGAACATCCGGTCGCGGTGGTCGCGCATCGCACCTCGCCGACCAACATGGGGCTGTCGTTACTAGCGAATCTGGCCGCCTATGACTTTGGCTATCTGCCGGCGGGACGACTGATTCAGCGCACGGCCAGCGCCTTGCAGACCATGAAAAGTCTGGAACGGTACCGGGGCCACTTCTTTAACTGGTACGACACGCAGTCATTGAAGCCACTGCAACCCATCTACATTTCGTCGGTAGACAGTGGGAATTTAGCGGGCAGTCTGCTGACCTTGCAACCCGGTCTACTGGCGCTGATCGATGCACCGATTCTAAACGTGCGCTGGCTGGACGGGATCCATGACACGTTCCGCGTTTTAGTGGACGTGGCGGAAAGTCGCTTACCCGCTTCGTTCCAGCCCTTTCAGCAGACCTTGGTCACAGCGTTGCAGACCCGGCCCACCACGCTGGAGTCGGCGTATTCCTGCCTTGATGCGCTGACGACCCACGCCGAAAGCGGGGTCCACGGCAATGCCGCGAATGAATGGGCGCAAGCGTTGGCTCGGCACTGTCGGGAGATGCGCGATGAGTTGCTGTCGCTCGCGCCGTGGTTAGCCGCTGAAATCTCCCCGGCTTTGCCATCCCTCTTTGAAAAAGGGGGGCAGGGGGGATTTCCGACCTTGCGCGAATTGGCCAAACTGGAGGTGGCCCTATTGCCCACTGCCGGGGAGCACGAACCGCTCTCGGCGTTGCGTCCACTGATTGAGGACGCCAGTCGTCATGCCCAGGTGCGCATCAATGCGATTGAATATGTGGCGCTGCAAGCCTGCGAACTGGCGCAAATGGACTATGACTTCCTGTTTGACGAGGCGCGTCATCTGCTGGCGATTGGCTATAACGTCAGCGAGCGGCGGCGGGATGCGAGCGACTACGATCTGCTGGCTTCGGAGGCCCGGCTATGCAGCTTCGTCGCGATTGCCCAGGGCCAATTGCCGCAGGAAAGCTGGTTTGCATTGGGACGGTTGCTGGTAATTACCGGCGGTGAACCCACGCTCCTGTCGTGGAGCGGTTCGATGTTCGAATACCTGATGCCGCTGTTGATTATGCCCACTTATCAAAACACTCTGCTCGACCAGACCTGTTTGGCGGCGGTCAGCCGGCAAATCGAGTATGGCCAACAGTGCGGCGTACCTTGGGGCGTTTCGGAATCCGGCTACAACACCGTCGATATCCATTTCAACTACCAATACCGCGCTTTTGGAGTGCCCGGTCTGGGGCTGAAACGCGGACTGGCTGAAGATCTGGTCATTGCTCCGTATGCCTCGGCGCTCGCGCTAATGGTCGCGCCAGAAGCGGCGTGTCTGAATTTACAGCGCCTGGACGCATCCGGGTTTGCGGGAAAATTTGGCTTCTACGAAGCGATTGACTACACGCCATCCCGGTTGCCTCGTGGACAAGCCAATGCGGTCATCCGGTCGTTCATGGCCCATCATCAGGGCATGAGTTTCCTGTCGCTGGCCTCGGTGTTATTGGACCGCCCCATGCAGAAGCGCTTTGCATCGGTCCCGATGTTCCAGGCCACCGCCCTGCTGCTCCAGGAACGCATTCCCAAAACCCCATCCTTCTATTCGCACACCACCGGCGAGATCACCGATATCCGCACGACGGCCACCGGTCAGGAAACCCCGATACGGGTTTTCAATAACCCCCACACCCCGTTACCCGAAGTGCAGTTGTTATCCAATGGCCGCTACCATGTGATGATCACCAATGCGGGTGGCGGCTACAGCCGTTGGAAAGACCTGGCGGTGACGCGCTGGCGCGAAGATGCGACCTGCGATGCCTGGGGGACGTTCTGTTACCTCCGCGATGTGGCGAGTGGCGAATTCTGGTCCACCGCTTACCAGCCGACGCTCCAGGCACCGGACAGTTACGAAGCGATTTTTTCCGAAGGGCGCGCCGAATTTCGCCGCCGTGATCACGAGATCGAGTCGTATACCGAGATCGTTGTCTCACCGGAAGATGACATCGAACTGCGCCGCGTCCGCATAACCAACCGCGCCCGGACCCGCCGGGTCATCGAAGTGACCAGTTACGCGGAAGTCGTGCTGGCCCCGCCGGCCGCCGACGCGCTGCATCCGGCGTTCAGTAACCTCTTTGTCCAAACCGAGATTCTTGACCCACAACCGGCGATCCTCTGCACCCGCCGACCGCGCTCGCGAAATGAACCCTCGCTGTGGATGTTTCACCTGATGACCGTGCGTGGGGCGGATTGCGGTGCCGTGTCCTATGAGACCGACCGGATGCGCTTCATCGGGCGTGGCCGCACGGTCGCCGCGCCCCAGGCGCTGATTCAGGCGGGGGCGTTGTCGGGAAGTGCGGGTTCCGTGTTAGACCCCATCGTGGCCATCCGCTATCGCATCACCCTCGATCCCGATCAATCCGCCACCATTGATCGCGTCATCGGTATCGGCGACACCCGCGAAGTCGCGGTCAGTCTCATTGAAAAATATCAGGATCAGCGGTTGGCGGATCGGGTCTTCGATGTCGCGTGGACGCATAGTCAAGTCGTACTCCGGCAGCTCAACGCCACCCAGACTGACGCGCAACTCTACGGACGGCTGGCCAGTTCGATTCTTTATGCCAATGCCACACTGCGGGCGGACGCCAGCATCCTGACTCAGAACCGGCGCGGCCAATCCGGGCTGTGGGGTCACGCGGTGTCCGGCGACGTGCCGATTGTGTTGCTGCAAATCGCTGACCCGACAAACATCGAACTGGTCCACCAGCTCGTGCAAGCGCACGCCTATTGGCGGCTGAAAGGACTCACCGTTGATTTGGTGATTTGGAATGAAGATCGCGCCGGTTATCGGCAACAACTCCAAGAGCAAATTTTGGGGCTGATTGCCGCCGGGGTGGATGCCCATGTGATTGATCGCCCTGGTGGGATTTTCATTCGCCCGGCCGACCAGATTTCCAGCGAAGACCGGATTCTGTTCCAAACGGTGGCGCGCGCCATTCTCAGCGACAGCCGGGGGACGCTGGCGGAACAACTGAACCGGCGCGGCCCGCTGGAAAAGCGGATGCCCCGCTTCCGTCCGACCGGGAACAACCCACGCTCTGCCGAAACGGGATTGCCGCACCACGATTTGATTCTCGGCAACGGCCTGGGCGGGTTCACGCCCGATGGCCGCGAATACATCATCACGCTCGCGTCCGGTCAGACCACTCCTGCGCCGTGGGTCAATGTATTGGCGAATTCGCACTTTGGGACGGTTATTTCCGAGAACGGCGCGGCCTATACTTGGAGTGAGAACGCCCACGAATTCCGCCTGACCCCTTGGCATAACGACCCGGTGAGCGATGTCAGCGGTGAAGCCTTTTACCTGCGCGACGAAGAGAGCGGCGACTTCTGGTCGCCGACGCCCCAGCCCGCCACTGGTGCAACGCCTTATGTGGTTCGCCACGGTTTGGGCTACAGCGTTTTTGAGCATACCGAAGACGGTATTCGTTCCGAGTTGTGGGTGTATGTGGCGGTCGACGTCCCGCTGAAATTCACCGTGTTGAAGGTGTGGAACGAGTCGGGCCGAGTGCGCCGACTGTCTGCCACCGGCTACCTGGAATGGGTGCTCGGCGATCTACGTCCGAAGTCAGCCTTGCACCTGATCACCGAAATCGACCCGACGAGCGGCGCACTGTTCGCCCGGAATCCGTACAACACCGAGTTTGCTGACCGTGTGGCCTTTTTCGACGTGGACGACGTGACGCGAACCTTCAGCGGCGACCGCACGGAATTCATGGGGCGGAATGGCGCACTCCACCATCCCGCAGCGATGAGCCGGGCGCGACTGTCCAACAAAGTCGGGGCGGCGCTGGATGCTTGCGCGGCGCTGCAGGTGAACTTTGTATTAGCCGCCGGACAAGCGCATGAAGTCATTTTCCGACTCGGCGTAGCGGGCCGACGTGGGACTGATGATGCCAGCGCTTTGGTGCATCGTTGCCGGGGAGCAGTCGCGGCACACACGGCTCTCGACGCGGTGCATCACCATTGGCGGCACACACTGGGCGCGGTGCAGGTGGACACGCCTGATGAATCCCTGAATGTCCTGGTCAACGGCTGGCTCGTGTACCAGATCCTGGCGTGTCGGCTCTGGGCGCGGAGTGGCTATTACCAGTCCGGCGGTGCCTTCGGCTTCCGCGATCAGTTGCAGGATTTGATGGCGCTCATTCACACCAAACCGCACCTGTTGCGTGAACACCTGATGCGGTGCGCGGGCCGGCAGTTCCCGGAAGGTGATGTACAACACTGGTGGCATCCGCCGTCAGGTCGAGGGGTGCGCACCCACTGTTCCGATGATTATCTCTGGTTACCCTTAGCGACCTGCCGTTATGTGCTGGCCACTGGCGACACCGGGGTGCTGGATGAACCCGTGCAATTCCTGGAAGGCCGCCCGGTTCCTGCCGAGGAGGACTCCTATTACGATCTGCCCGGACGGTCGGAAGAGTCGGTGAATTTGTATCAACACTGTGTTCGTGCGCTGCTGCACGGTCTCCGCTTCGGGGAGCATGGCCTGCCTTTGATCGGTTCGGGGGACTGGAACGATGGCATGGATCGCGTAGGCATGCAGGGCCAAGGGGAAAGCATCTGGCTGGGCTTTTTCCTCTATGACGTGCTGATGCAGTTCACCGAGGTGGCGCGGTTGCGGGGTGACGAGTCCTTTGTTGCGCGTTGCCAACAGGAAGCAGCGCAAATGCGGGAGCACCTTGAACAGCACGGGTGGGATGGCGGTTGGTATCGCCGCGCCTACTTTGATGACGGAACCCCGCTGGGATCGGCTCACAACGCCGAATGTCAGATGGATTCCATTGCGCAAAGCTGGTCAGTGCTGTCCGGCGCTGGCGATCATGAGCGCACGCGGTTAGCCATGGATGCGCTCGATACGCGGCTGGTGCGCCGGGATCAGCGATTGATCCAATTGCTCGACCCGCCCTTTGATACCTCGGATTTGAATCCCGGTTACATCAAGGGCTACGTTCCCGGCGTGCGGGAGAATGGCGGGCAATACACCCATGCGGCGATCTGGGCGGCGATGGCCTTCGCGGCCTTGGGCGATCAGCGGGCGTGGGAACTGCTCGCTATGATCAACCCGGTCAACCATGCCCGTTCACCCGAAGCTGTAGCGACCTATAAGGTTGAACCCTATGTCGTCGCCGCCGACGTGTATGCCGTTTCACCGCATACCGGTCGCGGCGGCTGGACCTGGTACACCGGTTCGGCGGGCTGGTTGTACCGGCTGATCGTGGAATCGCTGCTGGGGCTGCGACTGGAAGGGAACATCCTGCATATCGCGCCGTGTCTGCCGGTGGATTGGCCGGGGTTCACTCTGCGCTACCGCTATCGGGAAACGACTTACGCCATCGCCGTAACGCAACAAGTTGAAGGATTGGACGAAACGAAGGTGACGGTGGATGGCGTTGCGCAGTTGACACCAGCGATTCCCCTGATGGACGACCATCAGGAACATGCTGTCGATGTGCAACTTCCGGCTCGGCGCGCCGCACAGATGGACCCCACTGAGGCGCTACGGCATGAGTAACGTCGGCGAACCACCCCGGCGCTTCGCGCCACCCCTCCTTATCCAAGGAGGGGAATTCGGAAGTTCGGCGATCATCGGGCAGACCTTTTAAGGTGATTCAACATGTTGTACAATAAGGCGATTTTCAAAACTGAAAAAACCGGGAACGATGATGCCTGATTACTCATCACGGGCATGCCTTCTGTCCATCATGTTTCATCGCATCTCACTTCACAGACATGGATCAAGCACAACTCAACGGGCTGACCAACTTTATCTGGAACATCGCCGACGACGTGCTGGAACCGACCAAGCAGGCCGTGCTGGACATGAAGGCGGCGCTCGACAGGGAACTGATCACCAACCAGGACGACGCGCTGCGCGCCGCCTCCGGCCAGGCGTTCTACAACACCTCGCCCTTTCTGTTGCGCGATCTGAAAGCCCGCTCCACTCAGCAGAAACTCAAGGATGACTTTGAGGCTTACCTTGATGGCTTCTCGCCCAATGTGCAGGACATCCTGACCAACTTCGAGTTTCGCCACCAGATTCCACGCCTTTCCAAAGCCGACGCCCTCGGTATGCTGATCGAGAAATTCCTCGACAACGACATCAACATCAGCCCGTTCCCGGTCGGCGATCTGCCCGGCCTCGACAACCATTCAATGGGTACGATGTTCGAGGAACTGGTGCGCTGCTTCAACGAAGACAACAACGAAGAAGCAGGTGAGCACTGGACGCCGCGCGATGCCGTGCGCCTGATGGCCAACCTGATGTTCCTGCCGGTGGCGGATAAGATTGAGTCCGGCAGTTACTTGCTTTACGACTGCGCCTGCGGCACCGGCGGTATGTTGACGGTAGCGGAGGAGACGCTTCAGCAGATTGCCAAGGCCCACGGCAAACAGGTTGCCACCCATCTCTACGGCCAGGAAATCAACGGCGAGACCTACGCCATCTGCAAAGCCGATCTCCTGCTCAAAGGCGACGGCGACGCGGCGGACAACATTGTCGGTGGCCCGGAACACAGCACGCTGGCCAACGACGCCTTTCGTTCGCACGAGTTTGACTTCATGCTCGCCAATCCGCCTTATGGCAAAAGCTGGAAGAGCGATCTGGAGCGCATGGGGGGCAAGAAAGATCTGAAAGACCCACGCTTCGTCATCCAGCACGCCGGTCATGCGGACTACTCGCTCATCACCCGCTCCAGCGATGGCCAGATGCTCTTTCTGGCCAACATGCTTAGCAAGATGAAGCACGACACGCCGCTCGGCAGCCGCATTGCCGAGGTTCACAACGGCTCATCGCTTTTTACCGGCGACGCCGGGCAAGGCGAAAGCAACATCCGCCGCTGGATCATTGAAAGCGACTGGCTGGAGGCCATCGTCGCCTTGCCGCTGAATCTGTTCTACAACACCGGCATCGCCACTTACATTTGGGTGCTGACCAACCGCAAGCCCGCGCACCGCAAAGGCCAAGTCCAGCTCATCGACGCCACCCCATGGTTCAAGCCGCTGCGCAAGAACATGGGCAAGAAGAACTGCGAACTCGCCGCCGATGACATCCAGCGCATCTGCGACGCCTTCCTCGCCTTCCGGGAAACGCCCCAGTCGAAAATCTTCCCTAACGCCGCTTTCGGGTATTGGAAAGTCAAGGTCGAGCGCCCGCTGCGGCTGCATAGTCAGCTCACCCGCCAGCGCATCGAAACCCTGCGCTATGCTTCCGGCGACGAGGACATCCGCGCTGCGCTTTACGATCAACTCGGCGACGCCCTCTTTGAGCAACCCGCCACGGTTCGCGAACAGCTTGAGCAACTCGTCAATGATTACGGCAAAGGCGACAGTGACGCGGAAGACGACGAAGGCGGCGAAGGCGGCGAGGAGACCGTCAGGAAATCGCTACCTGACGCCAGGAAAAGGAAGCTGCTGAACGAAGCCACCTGGAAACGCGATGCCCAGCTCATCGAAACGGCCAACCAACTGCGCGAAGCCCTCGGCGATGGCCTGATAGAAGACCACAACCTCTTTCTTAACCGCGTGGATGCCGCCCTCAAGAAACTCGGGATCAAGCTCAACGCCGCCGATCTGAAATTGATCATCAACGCCGTCTGTTGGCGTGTGGAAGATGCGCCGGCGATCATCAAGAAAATCCACAAGCCTGGCAAAACCCAGCCCGACCCCTTGCGCGGACTGTTTGAAGCGAAGATTGATGGCAAGACCTGCGTTGTCGAATACGAACCCGACAGCGAACTCCGCGACTACGAGCAGATTCCGCTCTTGGAGGAAGGCGGCATCGAAGCCTTCATCCGCCGTGAAGTGCTGCCCTACACGCCCGACGCCTGGCTCGTCGAGGCCGACACCAAGATCGGCTATGAAGTCAGCTTCACCCGCCACTTCTACCAGCCGCCGCAATTGCGCACGCTGGCCGAGACCAGCGCCGACATCCTCGCGCTGGAGCAGGAAACCGAAGGGTTGCTCAGTGAAATCACGAAAGGAGCGACCGCATGACCCCAAGCCGCGCTCCATAGAGCACTCTGCCGATTACATACCCAAGCAGCCGGGTTATATTAAAGGTAGCCTTCAATATGGAACCAAATTTCTGCCATATTCAACTTTACCAACCATGAGCGAACCTACCGACTCCTCTGTTGACCCGCGCTATCGTTCGGGTCGCTACCAGAACCAGTTGACGGGCTATCGTGCTTTCCTTCCTGCGCCTCTCCCGCCGAATCCGCCGATTCGCATGGAAAGAGAGATCCAATCTTTGCTCTCCCTGGCCGACAGGGCGTTGGGACGCCTCGATGGTTCGATTCAGACTTTGCCCAATCCCGACCTCTTCGTTTTCATGTATGTGCGGAAAGAAGCCGTGCTATCCAGCCAGATCGAAGGCACTCAGAGTTCCTTGCAGGATCTCCTCGCCGCCGAGGCGCATATCTTTTCTCCAAACAGTCCCAAAGATGTCGATGAAGTCGTCAACTATGTGGCCGCCATGAACTACGGCCTCGACCGTTTGCGCGAGTTGCCGCTTTCGATCCGGCTGATTAAGGAAATCCACGAGCGCCTGCTCCACGGGGTTCGTGGCGCTCGTCTCACCCCAGGAGAACTGCGAACATCGCAAAACTGGATCGGCCCCGGCGGTTGCACCCTCAACGAAGCCACCTTTGTCCCGCCGCCGCCTTACGAGGTGCCCGCCTTGCTTGG
>JAUPTV010000118.1 GCA_030917925.1 Pseudomonadota bacterium | reverse complement strand
TGTAGAAATGCTGGCCGCCCATCTCTAGCGGCGAGAGCGTGGCTTCCACCAGAAATTCCTCGCCGTCGCAGCGGCGGGCAGTCAAGCCTTCGGGTGCCCACAGTTGTTGCGAGTTCACCGTGGCGGGCTGAACCGCCAGGCAATAGCCTTTGAGCAGGTTGCCGAAGCGCTTGGAGAGCAGTGGCATAAACGACTGGCCGATCATCGGCTCCGCCGAACAGCGGAAAATCTTCTCGGCGGCCGGATTGAGCAGGGTGATGCGTTGCTCGGCATCCAGGGTGATGATGGCGTCCAGGGCGGTGGATAAAATACTGGTCAGCCGTTCCTCGCTCGTGCGCAGCGCTTGTTCAGCTCGTCTGCGCTCCAGTTCCACCCGAGCGCGGGCGGCAAAAATCTTCAGTAACGCCATGCCCTTGAATTCCTTGGCCAGCGGCTGATCATGAAATACTGCCAGATGGCCCATCATTTCCTTCCCCGATTCGGACACCAGTGGCACGCCGAAGTAGCTTTCAATCCCGATCTCCTTAAGTTCCGGGTGTCGGGGGAACATTTCGTAAACCTTATGGGTGTAATACACCGTCTCGCCGCGAATGACGATTTCGCAAGGCGTACCGTCCAGGTCGAATTCGGTATTGTCAACGAATTGGCCGTTAAACCAGAACGCTAGGGGGCGCACCCGCGTCCGGCTTTCCAATAGCTCGCACACGAAGGCGTGGCGCACATTGAGAGCCAAGGCCAGTTCTCGTACCAGCGCATAGAAGAACTTGGTGCCCGTAGCGGTGGCAGTGCCTTCGACGATAGCGCGCAAGGCCAAATGCATAGCATCGCGCTCATCCGCAGGTTCAAGCATCAGGTCGTTGGGTAAAGCGGATCGTTTCATGCGAAAGCCTCTATAGACCGATGGTATCAGCTAAAAATTGCTGAATCCTATAGCAGTTTATGTTGCATCGTGTAACCCGATCATGAAATTTATTGACGGTATTTTATTGAGGAGCGCCCCATAGTTCTTCGAGGCGCTGATCCCGTCCGCAGGAATAGCGATAATATTTATAGCGTAACGGATTCTTCTGGGAGTAATGCTGATGATAGTCCTCAGCGAGATAGAAAGTTGTTGCTGGAACAATGGTGGTTACTATAGGTTGTTTGAACCGGCCAGATTGTGTCAATGCCAGTTTAGACGCCTCCGCCAGGCGTTTTTGCTCATCATTATGATAAAAAATGGCCGAACGATATGGCTGGCCTTTGTCGCAAAATTGACCGGCAGCGTCGAGTGGGTCGATATTGCGCCAGAAGACATCCAGCAAGCGGGAATAACTAATTTTAGCCGGATCATAGACGATCTCGACGGCTTCGGCATGTCCCGTGCCGCCCGATGAAACTTCCTGATAGGTTGGGTTCGTCTTGTGTCCACCCATATAGCCGGAAGTCACCGAAACCACGCCAGACAAGTGTTCAAACGGTGGCTCCATGCACCAGAAACAGCCGCCGGCAAATGTGGCTTTGGCAAACCCTTGGCTGGCGATTGGAATTGAATCGCTCAAAGCTGATTGGAATATGCTGGACAATGTCAAACTGCTGATCAAGAGTAGCCATCGAAAATTAAACGGGTATATCATTATCAGTCTCGCGAATGCAGGGTTGAAGGAAATCGGAGTAACTATCAAAAACTCGATAGAAAAATCGATGAAAAACGGCAAGAGAGGAATGAAAAAAGGGATGGTTTTTACCCCATCCCCTTTTGACTTGCGACTGCTCACAGTAGCAGTGGTACCGTATTCCTGATCAGCAGGCTGAATTACTTGTCATTAAAACCGATCTTGATTTCATTAGCGTCCAACATTCCATCCTTATTGGCGTCCATCTTGGTCCATGCCGCCATGTCGTTACTGTGCTTCATGTATTCTTCCTTAGTGATATTGCCATCCTTGTTAGCATCCATGGTGTGTGCTGTTGACATATTGAAACCTGCGGCGAACGCGGGGCTTAGGGTCAAGCCGGAAATCAGGACGACAGTCAGTTTGGTCAATGTTTTCATTGCGAGATCCTCATCAGAAAAAAGTTTTAGGAATGGATTTGCAGCAGTGCTGCTGTCTTTCCTGTACGCAAGGGTGATGCCAATTATTAATAAGCAGCCCTCATTATTAAAATTACAAATAATTACAATTAGTTGCAATTTTTTTAGCAAAACAGCTTGGCAAAAAGAATGAAGCAGGAGTTTGAATTAGGAGTAAGTCCCGCGATATTTCGCGGAACCACGAAAAGCCGCAGTGACGAATAGGGCGGGCTACGCCTGCCAGCGATGATTACCACAGCCCTTTCTTGACGTAGAGTTTGCTCAGCAAAGTCACCTGCAGAAGGATAGCTTTTAGGAGAGCATGCTGCATCCGTTCAATGTCCTGATGATCGCGTCCTTGAGCGGCCAGAAACGGGCGCGCCGTGGCGACCAGTGGATACGCTAAGGCAACGGTATGGCGAAACTCCGGTAGTAATGTCGGAGATGGTTGCACCGGAGAATCTGGTAGCACCCGTTCCAAGTACATTTGTTTGAGCCAAGGCGGCTCATGGGGAAAAAAGCAGGTCTCGAACAGCCATCGCCGGAAGCAATCACGAACGGCCGCAGCCCCATCCAGTGAATGAGTGGCAGATTCTTCCCCGCACAATGCAGTAAAGGCAGCAGCCAATGCTGGATGCGCGGCCACCATACCCAGCATCCTATCCAGATAGTCGTCGGTCTGTCCTTCGAGAATCCGCCATACATCCCGTAAAGCCAATTCGTCGTCTGGCGAGAACAAGCCAATTCGCAACAGTAATTCCACTTCTGCACGATCCGGAAATTTGTGTGGAACAGAAAGAGCAACCTCGTTCTCACCGGAAATTTGGACCGGGATATTCATGGAATTCTCCTCTTTAACCCGAACCGTTAATCGAAGCGAAACTGGTTAATTAGCGATGAATGAAACGATTAATCAGATAATCTACAGATAGCTTGCCGGGGCCATGGCACATCGTAATCAGCAGTAACAATCCCCAAACCTGATGCTGCGCCAACCCCGCACCCATTAAATCGGGGTAAGAAACGACCGCCACGATATTAAATATGAATAAGGCGAGTGCGGCATAGCGAGTTCCAATACCCAAGAAAAGAAACACCGGCAGCAATAATTCAGCCGCTGTTCCCAAATAAGCCGCCAGCGTTGATGGCAACAGCGGAACCTGGTATTCGTATTCAAACAGGGTTAAGGTGCTTTCGGTCGGCAACAGACTAAGCGGATAATTAAACATCTGACCGAACAGAGTGAAACTTCCGCTGGTAGTTTTGGTTAGGCCAGAGTTGAAGAAGACGCTGGCGACCCAGTACCGCGCCAGAAAATCGGCGACGGGTGTTAATAAATGGGCTGCATCGCGAAACAGCGCATCTGCCTTGCACAAAATGGGTGAAATTCTACCCCAGAATGAATGACGAGGTGTGTCGTTCATTGTGTTGGTGTTAGTAGCAGTCATCGTGTGAATTCTCGCCAATGGATAGTGGAAATTAAAAGTTCAGGCGCTTTGTAGGTAAAAGCTGACTAATGCGCCTTGCAAAACATGTCGGCTGAAACAGGCGGATAAATCAACATCGGGTTGCGCCGTCAGCGCCCGCTCGCACGCCACAGCAAAGGCACAGCCTTCATTCAACGCCGACAATAGACTGAATTCCCCAGCGGCCAGCGGCTGAAATTCAATCTCGAAATTGTCGCGACGCAACGCCAGCAGTTTGATTCCACCCGCCGTCAAATCTACTGCCGCATCACCCACGTAATCCTCCTGATTTACTTGCCAAATCCGCAGAATTGGAAAAGGCGACTGCAATAACCGGGCGGCAGGACACCGTTGAAAATGCAGATCGCCCTGCTGTTCGGCGGGTACCTGCGCCAGAGCAGCCAAATCCAGCGGCGGATGATCAGCGGCATAAAAAATCTGGCGATAAATCCATTCCAACTGGGCGACATCGGGCAGATAAACCAATGCAGCGGCAGGGGTGAAAGTTTCCAGAAACCGGGCGAAATCGCCGCCGAATTCCTCCAAATCGCCCGAACGGGACGGATAAGCAGCAATGTATTGCGCTGCTGCATAATCAAAAAAGCCGTCACCGACCAAACGGCAAATCACGGGATAAGTGGCCCTAAGCGATGCAGTCAGATTCAGCAATCTGTTATTGCGATAGATTTGCAAGCGCCGGGCACCGCTCAAACCGACTGCCTGAATCTGGCCCTCGAATCCGTTCTGCGCCCCATCAAGCACTGCGGCGGCAAAATCCTGTTGTAGTTCACGCAGCCTCAGCATGGCGCTCCTCCAGAACAATCGCGTCGGCTTGCTGCGCTTCCGCCACCAGCACCGCCAATGCCGGTAAATCAGTATCCCATTCAATCAGGGTTGGAACCGGGCCGAAACGTTGTACCGCTTGGCGATACAGCGCCCAGACTGCCGGACAGACCGGCTGGCTGTGGGTGTCAATTAAAATCTCGCCGTCGTCAAAGCGATTAACGACAAATCCGGCCAGATGAATTTCCTGCACCAGTGCAAGTGGAATCGCCTGCAAATAGGCGCTGGCGTCAAAACCGTGATTACGGGCGCTGACATAGATGTTGTTCACATCCAGCAATACACCACAACCAGTGCGCCCGGCGACTTCAACCAGAAATTCCCATTCAGGAATCACCGATGCCACATACTGCAAATAGCTGGATGGATTCTCGATCAGGATTTGCCGACCCAGAACATCCTGAACGGCAATGACTCGCTCTGAGAAATGATCGAGCGCCTCTTCGGTATACGGCAAAGGCAGCAGATCGTTAAAGTGGCGACCGTCTACTGAACCCCAAGACAGATGTTCTGAAACCAGAGCCGGTTCAAAGCGCCGGATCAGGTTTTTCAGCGCGGTTAAGTGCCGCTGATCCAGTGGATCTATCGAACCCACAGACAAACCAACGCCATGCAGACTGAGCGGATAATCGGCGCGAACCCGCTCTAGAACTTTCAGTGGTTTGCCGCCTGCGCCAAAGTAGTTTTCGCTGTGAACTTCCAGCCAGCCGACCGGCGGCTGCGTCTCCAGCACCGCGTCATAGTGATCGGCCCGCAGGCCGATTCCAGCGCGGGCCGGAATCAGGCCGGGGCCAAGCACGGCTAATGCCGGCCTGGCGGTCATGAGCCGAATCTCAGCTCTTGGCAGTCAGACTGCCGCCGACGATCTTTTCACAGGCGCCCTTGGGCAGATAAATCCACTCGTCACTGGCACTGTCCTTAGTGGCATGACCGGCGCAAGCGTGACCCTTAGATCCGCAATCGTTCTTACCGGCCTTGACCACGCCGTAGCACTTCTCGGCACCTTCCTTATCAGCGGCGCTGGCCTGACCGGCGGCGGTCAACAGACCCAGGGCGATAACACTGGCGAGGGCGGATTGAGCGATAGTTTTGCTGTTCATGGCGTAACTCCTGACAAAGGTTAAAAGTTGGAAGCGTTAAAGGCATCGAGCGTTTAGCGGGATGGCTGTATTCCCGCTTGAACAGGTATCAAACCTTGTGCCAACTCATGAATTCAGGTAAATATAACTATTTATCAATAAATTAATTTATAACGGATAGCCTAAGCAAGGCTGATGCTATCGAGGGAACTGCTTTATTTCGTGGTTGCCGCGATATGGCGCGGCGTGAGTTATTGCCCGTCTCAGGATCAAGATAATGATCTTGGCCGTCGTACTTCGTTATGGGTAAACTTCTGCTAACCGCTCAATATTTGATATTTAAATATCATAAACAATACGATCTGTGCTAAATGCTTCTTGCCTGTAGCCCGTTAATGCTCATTAATGAATTGATAAAAATGTCAGTAAATATCTTTTAAATAATTGAATATTAAAAATATATTTGAAATTATCAAACCTGAAGTTTGGTGTGCGGAATGTCGGCTCTATTTGGTTCTTCGAAGATTGTTGTCTTGCCCTTGGCCCTTGGCCTCTTGTACCCTTTGGTTTTAAGTCGGGTTGAGAAAGAGGCGAAGGATACCGTGCTGATGCGCGACAGGAATGCCGCGCATGGGGTGCAGGAATTCGTGTTGATCTACCCGGAGCCGGACGATGCCCGGTCGGTGGTCTGGTATCGTGATGACGAACGGACCGGACGGTATCAGGTGGCGCCGCTGCCGGCAGATGGCCGCTATCGAAGCGTGGCGATTCCGGGACTGGAACTCGAGGTGTTGCCGCCGAATGAATGGACGCCTGGGCGTAATACCATTTATCGATAGATTCTGAACTTTCCTATTCCTTGGCGACCTTGGCGTCTTGGCGGTTCATCTTTACTTTTCGAGTTAAACCTGATGGGAATCGGTATAAGGTGCGGGTGTGGTTCCGGGGTGAAGAAGTGCGCGATCTGCGGACCGAGACCCGGTGCCGGAAAGCCGCCGAGCAGCAGGCGGAACAGGAACAGGCGCGGGCGGCGCGACTGGCCGAACGCTTGCGCACTCTGGGGATTGATCCCGATACCGTGTAAGTAAACAATTGAGACAACACCATGAACGTGCTATTGAAAAGAGTCTTGATCAACGCCGCGACGATGATCGTCATCGCCGGGATCGTCGCCGGTTGTAATGCCTGGGAGGAAGCCGAGACCGAGTTCACCGTCACGCCCTCCGTCGGCGAGCATGGCAAGGTTTTTCCTGACGCCCCGCAAACGGTCCAAAAAGATGGGGTGTATACCTTTACGGTAACGCCTGACGCCGGCTACACCACCACTATCGGCGGCGACTGTGGGGGAGAACTGGCGGGAAACAGCTACGTCACTTCACCGGTCACGGCGGATTGCATCGTTAATTTCCGCTTTATCCTGGGCGGCGAAGCCTCGGCCTTTCTCGTCACGCCCAAAATCGGGGCGAATGGCAGTATGAGTCCGACTACCGTACAAACCGCCAACAAGGGCGACGTACTCACCTTTGCGGTCAAGCCCGAAACCGGCTATTTCGCCACGGTCGTTGGTTGTGGCGGAACGCTGGATGGCAATCTCTACACCACCGCGCCGATTACCAGCAACTGCACGGTCAGCGCCACGTTCGCCGAGCCGGCAGCAAGCTTTACAGTCACGCCCAAGGTGGGAGCGAATGGCAAAATTGACCCCTCCACCCCGCAAACCGTGCCGAATGGACAAGTGACCAGTTTCAAGGTGACGGCTGACGAGGGCTATACCGCCAAAGTGACCGGTTGTGGCGGCGTCCTGACTCTGGACAGCTACAAGACCTCACCGATCACTGCCGATTGCACGGTCACGGCCAGTTTTGAGTCCAGCAGTTCGGAGGGGGCTATCAATGAAAGTAACGCGAAAAAGGTGCTGGATACCGCGCTGGTCAGCCTGATTGACGCCCAGAGCAGCGCCAGCCGGATGTTTATCGATCATCTGGTGAATGGTCCGTCGAATCGCGCCGCGCCGGGGTTAATCCGCATCACCGGCACCGAACTCCCCTGTGATGATGTCGATCAGCGTTCCCCGGTGCTCAACATTGGATTGGCCCGACTGAGCGAAGGCGAATTGACCCGGAATCAGGCCAGTGCCTATTTCGCTTTTTCGAAGATCAAGCTCACTGATTTTGGCGGGGCGGCGGTTTGCAATCTAGGGTCGGGGAATCCGGGAACGATGAGCAATTTACTGGACGGCGGTCCGGCTCCCGGTCCCAACGTCAGCATCACGGTCAGTTCCACTGGGGATGATGCGCTGTTCATCGACTGGATAGAACTGGCCGCTTATCAGCACCGGTTTGAAAAACTGCCGATGATCGTGAACCTCGGCGCTGCACAGGCGGTGCTGGTTTCGGGAGAAACGGAAGTCAGTCCAGCGCCCTGGGTGGATCTGACAATCAACTGGACGAATACCTTTGGCGAACCGGATACCCTGGAACTCGTGGGCCTGCCGCCTTACGCGCCACCTTATAGTGAGACGGCGGACGGCGCGCTGGCGCTGACCATGGATAGCAAAGTATTGGGTACAGGATTCAAAGTAGCCATACCGGCGGCGCTGGAAGCCCCGAAGACGCCCTCGACGACGACTGGCGCGTATTTGCTGGATCAATACCAGGATCGGGAGATCATGACCGTATCCGCTGAAGATGCTTCGAAAGCGATTCTCGTGTGCCAAAGCCTGCTGCCGGCCAATGATGCGGCTACGACCAAATCCGGCTTTTTCTGCAATAAACTCCAATACCGGGTCAACAGCGGCGAAGCGAAAACCTATGTACTCCCATAATTTTCGGGCTGACACTGGCTATACTTTAAGTCAAGCAGGTCAACTACCCCCGCCTGAAGGCGGGAGCTTGGAGACAAGCTCGGTTGACCAGCCTAAGCCCGCCTGACCGGGATGTCGAAAGGGGCTACGTTGTACGGAGGTTCAAGACTCACCTTGGGG
>JAUPTV010000117.1 GCA_030917925.1 Pseudomonadota bacterium | reverse complement strand
TGGAGGTGTGGGAGTAGGTAAAGTGATATTTTTAGTAGGTATTATATATGCTGAACTATGTGTGCCTTTTTCTATGAATCGGATCATCGGTGGAGTCTGGGATCAATGTAGGTTTAAGGATTGTTTAGTCGGCGCCATTCTGATATTGGGATGTTTCTGGCTATTGGGTTATTTTTTCTCTTTTTATTATCAAATCGATCAAATAAAAAACTGTTACTTTTGTTTATTAGTGTGGATATTAATCCACTTGTTTGTATGGGCTTTTTTAGGCAGTGCTACCTATCCTCAATTGTTAAAGTCTTTCTTGAAAATCATTCGTAAGGGCTAAAAAGTGAATAACGATCTAATTTTTATTGTATATGCACCACGTTATGATAGTAAATCAGGTGGGTCCATAGCCCTTCATAAGCTATGTCATATTATAAATCTGCTTGGTGAGAAAGCGTATATATGGCCTATGGGTAAACCACAGGTTCCTCAATCTCCATTGATATCTTGGATATTTAGAGCATCTGCTTATTACATTAGCAGAATTTATAGAAAACCATATTGTGTTCGACAAGATTTTATCACTCCACTAGCACAGCGCAATGATATTAGCAGAGCAGTGATAATTTACCCGGAAATAGTAAATGGAAATCCTCTTGGTGGAGTTTTTATTGTACGCTGGTTATTGTATAAACCTAGCTTTTATAAAAAAAAAATCAACTACTTACCGAAAGATATTTTTTTTTATTACCAAAATGCTTTTTTAGATTCTAATTTATCGATGATTAACAGTGGTCCTCTATTCGTTGTCGAGTATTTTAGGAATATCTATCGGCAGTGGAACTATGGATCGAGGGAAGGAGTTTGTTATATAATTCGCAAAGGTAAATCAAGATTAGATTTACCACCCAAATCAAAATTGAAAAACTTTCTTATTGTAGATAATTTTCCTCACGAAGAATTAGCTCAGATATTTAATCGTTATAAATATTGTTTTTCCTATGACGTACATACAATGTATATGACCTATGCTTCTTTGTGTGGATGTATCCCAGTAGTCATTCCATTAGAGGGTGTTTCTAAAGAGGAGTGGCAACCGGTACAGAAGTATACTTATGGAATCGCTTATGGTTTAGATGATATTGATTATGCATTATCAACGAGAGAGCTATTGATTTCTAGAATACATGATGATGAGGAGCAAAACCACCAAATGGTTTCTAGGTTTATTTCAGTAGTTAAATCACACTTTAATTTTTAGGTTTATTCAGGTGGTGTTCTATGGAAATAGTGGTTAGCTCGCATTAGAGGTAATAATAATTGATATAAAATTGTTAAATACAATGGTTTGTATCATGACAAAGTTGATAGGTTCCGTAAACTCCCCAGGTTTCATAAGAAGACTCGAAGATCTATTTTTTCTGAAGCAGTTAATATTTAAAGTCGCAAATTTTTTGGCTAAGAATCTTGGTTCTTCGAGGTTTCTTGTGGAGCCGATTCTAAAAATGGGTTTTGGCCCGCCAAGTTGGCGCATAGTGAAATTATTATCATTACAAATCAGTTATTTATTGATGAGCTATTTGTTGAAATGAAATTTTTATGTTACATAAAGCCCTGATTTCCACAAGAACCCTCGAAGAACCAGAATCTTCTTAGAAAGTCATTAAAAGTATATTTTCGAGATAGGAGGCGATATTTTGGATGATTATAAAATACTCTCGATTATTGTGGCTTACTATCCAGATTCCGAAACGCTTTTGCTATTGGTTGATGAACTGCACAATCAAACAACAGAGATCATAGTTATAGATAATACTCCCGCAGAGAATGATATTGTTTGGGAAACTCTTAAAGATCAACCAGATTTTTATCCTTTGAGGATTGTGCGTCTTGGCAAAAATTTTGGGATTGCAACAGCAATTAACATTGGTATTGATGTGGCCAAAAATGAGGGATTTACCCACGTTCTCCTCAGTGATCAAGATAGTCAGCCATCGTTCAATATGGTAGCTAACCTAGTGCGAGCTTATCAGGACATTTCTCGTATCGGTTTCAAGATCGGTGCAGTGGGACCAACTTATACTGACGTGTATACAAAAATAACTTATCCTTTTCAGGTACAGTTACCAAGGCATTTTTTCTATGGTCACAAAACTCCAACGCCTGATAATCCTCATATAGAAGCACTAACTCTTATTACCTCGGGAACACTGGTTCCTGTTGAAGTGTTTAAGGATGTCGGACTGATGCGTGAAGATCTTTTTATTGACCATGTAGATATCGAGTGGTGTCATCGCGCACGGTCAAAAGGCTACTATCTATTTGGAACAGGATACGCTACGCTTTATCAACGGATGGGCGATTCATATCTAAGAGTATGGTATTTAGGTTGGCGTAATGAGAGCGCCTATAGCCCATTACGCATCTACTACCGCTTAAGAAATTTTGTGGCGCTATGTCGCTTGGAATATATTAGCTGGCGCTGGAAACTTCGTAGTAGTTGGTACTGGACAAAAGTCATCTATGCTCACATCTTTTTTGGAGATCATCGAGCAGAAACATTAAAAATGGCAACTAAGGGAATATGGCATGGGTTGCAGAGAAGAATGGGACAGTATAAAAAATAAACTAAATTGTAATTACTCAAATATCCAAAAACCACATTCACTAATACCAATAAAGGTAGCTTCTTTATTCCACACATAGGCCAACATAAAAACCTATTGCCAGAAATCGACGCTGAATATTACGGAGTTAACGCGGCAGAACCCTTTTTCCTGTTCGAACGTCCTGCAAACAACAATTAAGGAATTTTTTAAACTATAAACAACCACCGCATTCACTCCCTGCAAAAGCTCTACCTGATCTCAATCTTCTAATCCAACGATATTTTCAAAAATCAATATTGCACGTTCCCATTCAGGCCAAGTGTCTTTCGGCATAATGCTTCCAGAAATCATAACGCTGCGCATAACAATCCACGATATGAGCCTGACAAATACGCATCACCTTCTCCAATATTGCCCGATCCGCCAATGCCGCACGCCGCAGATCCACCCAGTCCAACCGTTGACCGCGAGCAATGCAATTATCAATAGCCGCCAAGGTCCATTGTTCATGATTTAAATGACGATGTAGCATCGTTGTAAAATTCTCCCATTTTTAACCGCCTGATAGTATTTCTAACTAATTCTCCTCAGTCGTCAGCCACATATCGCGACTTACACCCGCACGATCCAGAATACGTTTGAGAAGATCAACGCCAATATCGCTTCGATGCGGGTTAGGTATCGTCAATACATGATCGCCGCGCATCATATAAGGATGCTTGCTCCCTTCAAATGGACCAGAGAACCCCAATATCCGCAAGCGCCGAATCAGCTCCAGCCAAGACACTGGGATTAATCTAGGCAAGGGTCATCTCCCGTGGCAGCATAATCCGGATATCACCGAGTGGCGGAATCGGCATTCCCCGGACGATTCGGAACAACAACCAGCCATCTACAACTTCTAATAAATTTTGTCGACATTCCTCCAGAGTCCGGCCCGTAGCCCAAACCCCGGGCAATTCCAGTATTTCGCCATAGTAGGGTTCATCATCTTGAATCAACTCATAACGGGCCTGTCGCATCGCCGCATTAATATAGGTCTGGATCATCGCTCACCTCGCACAATCAACACACACGGCATTGAAATTACTTCACCAGCACAATCAACTTGTGCGGCATCCATTGAAACACTGAAAAAAAGCGCCACACACTCAAAATTAGTGCTATTTTTTTAGTGCAGCAATAACTCCTGACATTTCTCCAACCATACTAAAAGCGATTTTAAGCGTCACAATCAACTCGTTTGGATCGAGACGATATTCATGAGTAATTTGATTGCGAATTTCCCTGATTTCTTGCCAACGCAAAGCCGATGGCAAATATCGGTATCTTTCCAACAAATTCAGAATATCAATCACCGGCATTGATTCGACAGGTTCATGCAACACATCCAGCGCAAACCGCCGGAACAACTGGACACTCATAACGTCTTGCAGCTTCGTGAAGCGATAGGCAAATTGATCCAAAGCTGCAACCAAATCTGGATTTCTTGTAGCAAAGTCATCGACGGTCAAGGTTGGGGGACAACGGGCCATTGCTTCTTGAAGCGCTAAAAGATGAAGATCACATTCGTTTAGCAGATCATCCAAAGTTCTCATACCGGTTCTCCATACAGTTTAGCTTGGTTCTGAATTGAAGAAGGTGTTTTATTTTCCACCACTACATCGATTTTTTGGTCACCCAAGCGACGACGTAATTCCGCGCAGAAACGTAACCGTCGAGGAACGGCCTCTTCCGGAGACCAGTCTCCCGGAATAAAAAGATCAATATCACCACCACGCCCGGTATCGTTTAGCCGCGATCCAAACAAACTCGGCACCACGCCAAAATAGCGTATCCCTGCCTCGCGAATAACATTTCTTTGCTGTTCTGTTAAACGCATTGTCAGCCTCGATCTTACAACTTAATATCTTCTTCTGATTAACGCACTTCTGGTAAACCATACTTCACCAGCGCAATCAGCTTGTGCGGCATCCATTGAAACACTGAAAAAAAGCGCCACACACTCAAACACCGCCCCTGCTGAATTTCCCTTCGTAACCGCCATAACCGTCGCCATTCCCGGCCTAGCGATCCAAACACCGGCCAATAAATCCGGCTGAGAAAACGCCGATCCCACTTCACCAGCGACAGCAAAACCCCTTCCAATAACAACCACAGCAAATGCAGCGGAAACATAATCTGAAAGAGTGGTGCCGGAAACGTCAACGCCATCACCAACGTCTTATTCCGTTCCGACAATGACCGCCGCCGAAATGTCGTCACCAACCGCCCCACCTCCACCTTACCCCCGCCAAAACTCTGCCCGACCTGATGCCGATAACCGGACCGGTTCAGCGCCCGCACTGCATAACCCATCAACCGCACCCGGCAACACAAATACAAATCCTCACCAATACTTCCAAACCACTCGGGAAAACCACCGATCTCCAACCACAATACCCGTGGAATCCACAGACACGCCCCCATCACCAAACCCACATCCTCACACTGCGGATCCTGATTAGCCACCGGATTCAGGAACGGATCCAAACGACTCCCTCTGTCCAACAACTTCCCGGTCTCCCACTCATATTGCGGCAAACTCAAAATCGCCGGTTCACCTAATACCTGCGCCGCCGCTAACAGTGTTGTCAGCGCATCCGGCCACAGCGCTGCATCATTATTTAATAACAACAGATAATCGCCTCGGGCCAACGCCGCCATCCGGTTATTCGCCACGCAAAAACCCGCATTCTCCGTACTCTCAATCAACACCACCTGCGGATAATACTGACGAATCAACGCCACTGATCCATCACTCGATGCATCATCATGCACAATGATCTCAACAGCAAAACCACACTCCTGCGCCAACACCGAATCCAGACACGCCGCCAGGGTCGCCATGCCGTTATAATTGGCGATGCAAATCGAACAAACCGGCTCAGTCACCTTGTGCGCTCTCTTGCAACCATTCCCACATTTGCCAAATTCCCTCCTCCAGCGTCACCTGCGGCACCCATCCTGTCGCGGCCTGCAACCGGGTTGAATCCAATACCACCCCACGCACATCGACTGACCGCGCTGGCCGCCAATTCACCCGCAACTCCCGCCCCGTGACCCGCTCCACCACTGCTCGCAAACTATTCAATGAACAACCCACGCCTACCCCAATGTTATACACCCCCACTGGCGCTTCCGGTGCCAACAACTGCCAACACGCCTCCACCCAATCCTCAATAAACAAAAAATCACGCACCGCCTCCCCATCCCCCCAAAACTCCATAGCCTCCCCCCGCCGCACATATTCCAGCATCGTGCGAATCGCCCCAAACCCCTCACGCAACGGTTGCGCCGGGCCATACACATTCGACGGACGTAAAATCGTCACCCGGTCGCCATGCTGCCGCCCATAAACCCGTAAAAATCCCTCAACAGCCACCTTACCCACGCCATGATTCGACAACGGCCACAACGGCTGATCCTCAGTCACCGGCAACACTGCTGGATTACCGTACAAAGTCCCCCCGGAAGACGCGTAGATCAGCCGCACCGGCTCAAACTCCGCCAAAACCTCCAGCAAACGCAGCGCTGGCAACACATTTTCCTCAGTCTCACGGACTGGCGAGTGCGCCGAACTCCCCGGTGTTGTCGTAGACGCCAAATGCACTACCGTTCGATAGGCAGGCAACAACTCACGCAACATCGCTACGTTATCCAAATGGGCCTGACGGGTCACCACACCCTCTATAGCCGAATTGACGGTTCGTCGCCCTACCACACACACCTCACAACCTTCCTTGACCAAACGCCGTGCTAGCGCGGTTCCAAGAAATCCATTCCCCCCCAGCAACAACACACTTTGCTGACTCACGCACTGGCTCCCAGAACGGTTTGATAAGCAGCATGATAACGACTGGCGCAATCATCCCAAGTCCCCACCATGGTTTTGATCCACGCTTGAGCAGCTTCCCCAATCCGCTGGTTATCAGCCGGTGATTCCAATTTCTGCAAGGCCGAGGCAAACAACGAACGTGAATTCACCAACATTCCCGTTTCCCCTGACCGAATTAAATCCCGATGCGCGGGCAACGCCGAGGCAATCACCGGCAACCGCGCCGCCATTGCTTCCAGCAACACCTGCGGCCGCCCCTCATCATGCTGGCTCAACGTCACCAACCCCGCCGCTTTGGGAAACCACTCCTCAAGCAGCGCCTTGGGATGCGTCGCGCCGTGATAATGCACCCAGCCTGGAATCGTCAGCGCCTCCTGCATCGGTCCAAACAAATGCAACTGCCGCTGTTCATCAAACAACCCCTCACCCCACGCAAACAAATCACCAATCTTGCGTTGGGTCAACCGCGTCACCGCCAACCACTGCTGTGGCCCCTCCCAGGCGACGCACCGCTCCATGGCAAACCAGGGATCATCTACCCCGAAAGGAATCGGGCGAACCTCCGCCAAATCGCCAAATCGCCGCATCAATTCATCGCTCATCCAGTCCGCATTCGGCGCTAAAATCGCACGCCGTCCCCGCAACACTGCTCGCAACGCCGTCACCATACCGGGCAAGCGCAGCAAGCCAAAATCATTGCCTAACACCGTGATCACGGCTGGCCGATCCATCCCCCACAACGGCAGGGCATTCTGCAACCAGTTGACGTGAACGACATCTACATCATCCTGATAGCGTCGATAAACTCGACGCAACCGACGCAACAAACCGGCGGCCGCCAACCCTCCCTGCCAGGGTTTGGCGCGTAATAAATGCGCGATTCCTCCCGACTGAAGTAACTGGCGTAACCACAGAGCCTCTTCAGGCAAAGTCGCTTGCTGAATCATTGCGGAATGCTCACCGGGCGGTGCCCATAACGCCAGATGCACATCCTCACGACGAGCCAGAGCCTCCGCCATATTCGCAATAAAACGCCCTGGCCAATCCTGGCGCGTTTCCGGAAACGACGTGCTCACCATTAAAACGCGAGAGCGGTTTAACTCGTTCAAGTTGTGTCCTCATATAAGCTTTCCTGTGATCAAAACAACAGGGCGGGCCAACCACAACAACCTTCATGCCATAAAAACCGCTTCCAGCGACCGCGCCTCCAACACCCGCTCTCCCCATGTCTCCAATTGCGCGGGTTCCGCCGCCGCCAATTTTGCCCCCACCCACTCCGGCAAGGCTCCAAAGCGACGGGCCAACAACTTCTGCAACAGCCTGGTTTCACCCCGTGCCTCACCCCGTGCCTCACCCCGCGCCTCACCCTCTGCGAACACCTCCTGATAAAACCGGGTCTGTCGCAAATCAATATCGTGTAATTCCAACATACGCCGCACCTCCTCTCGACTCATACCTGGCAACTTATAGACCACAATCGTTTCAACCAAATCCAGTAACACCGGTTGCGGCAGTTCGGTGCTTGCTGATGAATCCTGCACCAACTGCCGGGCCTTGACCGGCGCATCCGCCGCCTTTCCCACCATGAGCTGCACAAGCCGCAATCCCACCGTCGCCGCTGGCACATCCACCCAATCTTCCAAATACACACGATACACTTCTGGAAGCTCCACCGCCGAACCATACCGCCGCTCATCCAGACGCTCCACCTGCCGACTGGGATAGATCACCACCGCTCGCCATGACCGCACCGGCTCCATGCGGTACAGATACAGGAATATCTCCGCGAACCATCGCCCATAAAACGCATCGTCGGCCTGCATTTGCGTTTCGACAAACACCACTGGCCACTCCGACTTCGCCGCTGGCGGCGTCAACACGCCATCCAACCGAAATGCTGTCTGCTTGACCTCTTCAGAGCGGAATCGATAATCCCGTCCATTCAATCCCGTAATCCCGGCCAACTCAAACACCAAACCCGGTAAAGCCTGAAACAACCGGTAAAACAACGCATCAGTCTTCATTCGAAGCCATCCTTTCCTTCCCGGCACCGCCATCCGATTTCTGATAAAACAGACCGGTAATCTGCTCCGATACTAGACCCATCATAAAAATCACCACCGACACGCTGAATAACAAGGTGCCCATATTGGTAAAGCGGCCCTGCATAACGTAGGTATAAGCATAGTAAAAAATACCCATCAGAAAAAAACTCAGACTGATCGGAAAAAATAGCTTCAATGGCGAATACAGCGTCCCGATTTTAAAAATAATCAACAGAAATCGCACTCCATCCTGCAACGGCTGAATATGACTCTTCCCTTCCCGTCGCCCGGCCACAATCGGGACATAAGCAACCGGATAACCGCTGCGGAAAAACGCCATGGTAATCGTCGTTGGATAAGAAAACCCGTTCGGCAACAGATACAAAAACTCTCGAAACTGCCGCGCTCGCACTGCCCGAAATCCCGACGTCAAATCCAGCACCTGACAATTCGCCATCCAACTCGCCAACCGATTATAGACCCGATTCGCGATACCACGCCCCCACGACGCCTGCGAATGATCCCGCCGCGCCCCGACCGCCATGGCATACCCCTCATCCAACTTCGCCAGCAACCGGGGAATATCCGCCGGATCATGTTGACCATCCGCATCCATACACACCAGTGTCTCCCCCGACGCCGCCCGCGCCCCAGTCTTGATCGCCGCCCCATTGCCCAGACTATAAGGATGTGAAATTACCCGCACCCCAAAGGATCGGCACACCGCTGCCGTTTCATCCGTCGACCCATCATCGACCACAATAATCTCTGCGCCCGGACATTGCCCGGTCAGCTTCTTCAGCAATGGCGGCAGATTCACCGCCTCATTACGGGCGGGCAGGATAATGCTTATCGTAGTCATAGTGGTCATTGATCCATCCCTCATGAAGGCTAAAGGCTAAGAAGCTGTCTAAAAACTCCCATCTCCCCCTGGGAGAGGAGTTCCTGGATAGCTTCTAAAGATCAGTCGCCAGCGATGCCGGCGGGCTAGGTTCTGCGTGGGTTCGCATAAACCTGCGGCTTCCGCGCCAAGAAGGCGAGGATATCGCCCATGACCCGGTTCATCGCGGCATAGCGTTCCGGCGTTGGCGACAAAATTTGTGCTTCCGTTTGGATATAGGGCGCGGGAACCAGTTCGTGGCGGCAGTGAGCGACCAGGTTTTGCGCCAACTGCGGAGTCGTTTCCAGGTGAAACTGCAACCCGATGACCGACGCGCCGAGTTGAAACGCCTGATTCACACAGCCGGCGCTGCTTGCCAGGTGAATCGCTCCAGCGGGCAGGTCGAATGTCTCGCCGTGCCAGTGAAAAGCGTCCAGCAAAGGCGGGAAATTGAATATTGCATCGTCATCCACTGGCCTCCCATGGATTGGCAACCAGCCGATTTCCTTCACCGGATTACCGTAAACCCGAGCGCCCATAGCGCTGGCAATCAGTTGTGCGCCCAGACAAATCCCCAGAATCGGCTTTCCTAACTGAATAGCGGCCCGAATAAACTGCTTCTCGGCAACTAACCAGGGAAACTCCGCTTCATCATTGATGCTCATCGGCCCGCCCATCACCACCAGCAGGTCAATCGCTTCAGGGTCCGGCTGCGCCACAGATTCAAAGTAGCGGGTCTGGGTGATTTCATAGCCCGCCGATTGCAGCCAAGGCTCGATGCTGCCCAAGCCTTCAAAGGGAACGTGTTGAAAATAGTGTGCGCGCATAAAGGGTTCCTCGAACTCGATTCATTATTTTTCAACCATGCAACAGATGCCGGGGGCGAATCCCCACCGCCAGCGCCGCCAGCAGATAACTCCCTCCGCCCGCAGCAATCAATCCACTAAGATGCCATAACCGGTCGCCAGCCGCCGCCTGCGTCCAGCTTTCGAGATTCCCCGTGCCGAACCACAACACGCCGCCCATCACCAGATTGGCCACGGCCAGTTGCAGGAGAAACGTCGTCCAACCCGGTTGCGGTTGATAAATGTCCCGCCGGCGCAGATTAAACAACAACAGTCCGGCATTGAGAAACGCCGCCAGCGAAGTCGCCAGCGCCAGCCCGGCATGAGCCAGTGGCCAGACCAGCATCAGCACCAATGCCGTATTCACCCCCATGGCGATCAAGCCGTATTTGACCGGGCTGCGGGTATCTTGCCGGGCGTAGAACCCTGGAGCCAGCACCTTGATCAGCATAAAGGCGGTCAACCCGAGCGCGAACGCCATCAGACTGCGGGCGGACATCTCGACATCGCGGGCGTCAAATTCGCCATATTGGAACAACGCGGCCAGCAGCGGTCCAGCCAGCAGGATCAGCGCCACCGTCGCTGGCGCTCCAATCAACAAGGCCCAGCGCAGCGCCCAGTCCAGGGTACGGGAAAAATCCTCGGTCGCGGCGTTAGCGTGTTGGCGGGAGAGCCGGGGCAGAATCACCGTACCGAGCGCTACGCCGAAAATACCCAGCGGAAATTCCACCAACCGGTCGGAGTAGTACAGCCAACTGACGCTGCCGGAAATCAGGAACGAGGCGACCAGCGTATCGATCAGCAGGTTGACCTGCGCAACCGACGATCCGAATACAGCAGGCAGCATCAATTTCAGCACTTTCTGAACCCCCTGCGCCGCCCAACCCCAGCGCGGGCGTGGCAGTAATTTGACTTGACGCAGAAAGGGAATTTGGAAACTTAACTGGATGATTCCAGCGATGAACACCCCCCAAGCCAGCCCCATCACCGGCTTGTCCATGCGCGGGGCTAACCAAAGCGCGGCGGCGATCATGGTCAGATTGAGCAGCACCGGGGTTACAGCGGGAATGGCGAATTTGCCGCAACTGTTCAAGATCCCGCCAGCCAGGGCGGTCAGCGAGATAAACAGCAAATAGGGAAAGGTGATGCGCAGCATGTCCACCGTCAGCGCATATTTGCCGGCATCGGCCGTGAAACCGGGGGCGAAAATGAAGATCAGCAGCGGCGCGGCCAGGACGCCTATCGCCGTGATAATAAACAGGATCAGGCCCAGCGTCCCGGTCACCTGATCCACCAGTTCCTTTAACGCTTCAGGGGAATGCTGCGTCTGATATTCCGAGAACACCGGCACAAAAGCCTGTGAGAACGCCCCTTCCGCAAACAGTCGGCGTAAAAAGTTCGGGATGCGGAACGCCACGAAGAAGGCGTCGGTACCCGCCCCGGCTCCGAACATCTGCGCATAAATCATGTCGCGGATGAAACCGGTCACCCGCGAGAGCGACGTCATTGCGCTGACGACGCCGGTGGATTTGAGAAGAGCCTTGCTCATGGCGATTCTGCCGGGGGATGGAAAAGCGCGGATAATAGCCGGAAATAGCCCGAACTGTCAGCGCCGGCGCGTGTTGGGGATTGACAGAATCGTTGGAAACATCAATATTATCGAACTTTTTTTATACTTTTACCCCAGCCACTGTCCTGCCCGGAATGGGTGGCGAATGATTGATTAAGGAGTCTTGATCTTGGCCAATACTGTTCAAGCGAAAAAGCGCGCCCGCCAGGCGGAAGCTCATCGTCAGCATAACGCCAGCATGAAATCCATGCTGCGCACCTACGTCAAACGGGTGGTTAAAGCCATTGAGTCCGGCGACCGGGCCAAGGCTGAATCGGAATATCAGACCGCCGTACCCGTCATCGACCGCATGGCCCGCAAGGGGCTGATTCACACCAACAAGGCCGCCCGCCACAAGAGCCGGTTGACCCATCATATCCGCGAGATGGCCGCCTGAAAGAGCGGTTGGCCGCGCATCCCCTCTTCCTTCGCCTTTCCCGGTGAAAGCCGGATTTTCGGATTCCCCTCCTTGGCTTAGGTGGGGTGGCGCGAAGCGACGGGGTGGTTCGGGATGTCCGCTGATCAGCCAGAAAGATGACTCAAAGTGTGCGGGGGAATCCATTGTTCCGGGCGAACTGCCCCAAATAAGCCAGTCCTTCAATCGCGCGGTTGCCATACCACGAGGTCATTTCCCCGTCGATGAGCCGCAACTTCTCCAGCGGACAAGTGTAGTCGCGGGCGAAATCGGCCAGGTCCGCCGCTGCAAAGCGATACGGCTCGCTGCTGAACAGCACAAGATCCGCTGCATCCAGCAGTGCTTGATCCAGTTCCAATTCAGGATAACGCGCCTCGGCAACCGCCGGCAGCGTTTCCCACCCCACCCGTTCCAGCATTCGGGCGATGTAGGTGTCCCGGCTGACGCCCATCCACGGCTTGCGCCAGATCAGATAAAGCACCTGCCGCCGGGGCCACGACTCCTGACGCAACGCCGCCAGTGCCTGCGTGAAATCCGCCGCTAATTGTTCCGCCTCCGCCTCGCGGTGAAAAATGCCGCCCAGCAGTCGATAGAGCGCCAGATTGTCTTCGGGTGCCTCCGGGTGCGTCACGATCACTTTCAACCCGTCCCTGGTTAATCGTTCCGCCAGTTCGCGGGGATTTTCGTCAATGTTGAGGATGACATGGGTCGGTTGGAGCGCCCGCAGCCGGGGGTAATTAACCTTTTTCGTACCGCCGACGCTGGGCAGAGCGACAACAGCCGGTTGCGGATGGATGCAGTAATGGGTGCGGCCCACGATCTGCCCGGCCAGTCCCAGGGCAAACAGTAATTCGGTAATACTGGGCGTCAGCGACACGATGCGCGCCGGGGTTTCGGCAGGTGCGTGGCAAAAGCCAAGGGCGTCAGTCAGAGAGGGCATGGGCCATTCCATCCATTGCTGATTTTGTTTCGACTCCCCGGCAGTTTCGGGGGATTGATCTTCAGTGCTGCGCTGCGAAAAAATCCGGGAGCGCATAGCGCCGAACGTCTAAAAACCTTATGATAACTAGTGAAGATACAACTCGCCGTTGATGACTTGGCGCTATCGGGCATCAACCGGAAAAAAATCAACAACATCAATTGATCAGCCTTGACCACGCTTTCCTGTTTCACCATCCCGGTTTTTATCTGGCCTGCCCTGTCGCCGGGGCAAGCCTTCAAGCTCCCACCGTCGCCGGTTCGCTGGCGGCGCCCGACACTTAATGAGGAGTAGATCGTTCATGCATGACATCATTCAGCAATTAGAACACAAACGCGCCGGCGCCCGCCTGGGTGGAGGCCAGCGCCGCATTGACGCGCAGCACAAGCGAGGCAAGCTCAGTGCCCGCGAACGGATCGAAGTCCTGCTCGATCCGGGTAGTTTTGAAGAATGGGATATGTTTGTTGAGCATCGTTGCACCGATTTTGGCATGGCCGACACCTCGACTCCCGGCGACGGCGTGGTGACCGGTTATGGCACGATCAATGGCCGCATTACTTTTGTCTTCAGCCAGGATTTCACGGTGTTCGGCGGCTCGCTGTCCGAAGCCCACGCCGAGAAAATCTGCAAGATCATGGATCACGCCATCAAAGTCGGCGCGCCGGTCATCGGCCTGAACGACTCGGGCGGTGCCCGCATCCAGGAAGGCGTCGCTTCCCTGGCTGGTTATGCCAACGTGTTCCAGCGCAACGTGATGGCCTCCGGGGTCATTCCGCAGATCTCCGTTATCATGGGACCCTGCGCGGGCGGCGCGGTGTATTCCCCGGCCATGACCGATTTCATCTTCATGGTCAAGGACACCTCTTATATGTTCGTGACCGGTCCCGAAGTCGTGAAGACCGTGACCCACGAAGAAGTCACTGCTGAGGAACTGGGCGGCGCGATCACCCACTCCACCAAATCCGGTGTTGCGGATCGCGCTTTCGAGAATGACATCGAAGCGCTGTTGATGATTCGGCGGTTCATGAACTTCCTGCCATCCAACAACCAAGTGAAGCCGCCGTTCCGCCCGACGCCCGATCCGGCCGACCGGATGGATTACTCGCTCGATACGCTGATTCCTGACAGTACCAACAAACCCTACGACATGAAGGAATTGATCCTGAAGATCGTAGATGATGTGGATTTCTTTGAGGTACAGCCGGAAAACGCCAAGAACATCATCATCGGTCTGGCGCGGATGGACGGTTGGCCGGTCGGTATCGTGGCTAATCAACCCCTGGTCCTGGCGGGCTGTCTGGACATCAAGTCTTCGATTAAAGCCGCCCGCTTTGTCCGCTTCTGCGATGCCTTCAATATTCCGATCATCACGTTCGTCGATGTGCCCGGCTTCATGCCCGGCACCGCCCAGGAATACGGCGGCATCATCAAGCATGGCGCGAAGTTGCTTTATGCTTATGCCGAATGCACCGTGCCGAAAGTCACCGTCATTACCCGTAAAGCTTACGGCGGCGCGTATGACGTGATGAGTTCCAAGCATCTGCGCGGCGACGTCAACTTTGCCTGGCCGACCGCAGAAATTGCGGTGATGGGGCCGAAGGGCGCGGTAGAAATTATCTTCCGTCAGGACATCGGCGATGCCACCAAGATTGCCGACCGCACCGAGGAATATCGCAAGAAATTCGCCAACCCGTTTATCGCCGGTCATCGCGGCTTTATCGACGACGTGATCATGCCGCACGGCACCCGCAAGCGCATTTGCCGCTCGCTGGCGATGTTGCGGGACAAGGAACTCGAAAATCCGTGGCGCAAGCACGGCAATATTCCGCTGTAAGGGGTGGCGCATGTTTAAGAAAATTCTCATTGCCAATCGTGGCGAAATCGCCTGCCGGGTGATCAAGACCGCCCGTAAAATGGGCATCAAGACCGTCGCGGTCTATTCCGAAGCGGACAAGGACGCGCTGCATGTGGAACTGGCCGACGAGGCCGTGTTCATCGGTCCACCGCCCACGGCGCAGAGCTATCTGGTCATGGAGCGGATCGTGCAAGCCTGTAAGGACACCGGCGCGGAAGCGGTGCATCCCGGTTATGGCTTCCTGTCGGAACGTGCCGCGTTCTGCGAAGCGCTGGACAAGGAAGGGATCGCCTTCATCGGCCCGAAAGTGCGCGCCATCGAAGCGATGGGCGACAAGATCACGTCCAAGAAACTGGCCAAGGAAGCGGGCGTCAGCACCGTCCCTGGCTATAACGAAGTCATCCAGGATACGCAGGAAGCCGTCAAGATTGCCCAGGGCATTGGCTATCCGGTGATGATCAAGGCGTCAGCCGGCGGCGGCGGCAAGGGGATGCGCGTCGCGTGGAATGATGCCGAATGTGCCGATGGTTTTGAGCGTTCGACCAATGAAGCCCGTTCTTCCTTTGGCGATGATCGCGTTTTCATCGAGAAATACATCGAAGAGCCGCGTCACATCGAAATTCAGGTGTTGGGCGACAGCCACGGTAACATTGTCTATCTGGGCGAGCGCGAATGTTCCTTGCAGCGTCGGCATCAGAAGGTGATTGAGGAAGCACCGTCGCCGTTCCTGGACGAGAAGACCCGCAAAGCCATGGGTGAACAGGCGGTCGCATTGAGTCGGGCCGTGGACTATCAGTCGGCGGGTACGGTGGAATTCATCGTCGATTCCAAGCGCAACTTCTATTTCCTGGAGATGAACACCCGCTTGCAGGTGGAGCATCCGGTCACTGAGTTCATCACCGGGCTGGATCTGGTTGAGCAGATGATCCGGGTTGCCGCAGGTGAGAAGCTGGCCTTTACCCAGGACGACGTCAAGCTCAAGGGCTGGGCCATCGAAGCCCGCGTCTATGCCGAAGACCCGTTCCGCAACTTCCTGCCGTCCATTGGCCGGTTGGTCAAGTACATGCCGCCCAAGGAAACCGACGTGGTGCGGGTGGACACCGGCATTTACGAAGGCAGCGAAGTGTCGATGTACTATGACCCGATGATCGCCAAGCTGATCACTTATGGGGCGACCCGCGACCGCGCCATTGCCCACATGCGGGATGCGCTGAATGAATTCTTCATTCGCGGCGTCGCGCACAACATCAGCTTCCTGGCGGCGCTGATGGTGCATACCCGGTTTATGACTGGGCGAATCAGCACCAACATGATCGCTGAGGAGTATCCCAACGGCTTCCACGCCGTCGATGTGCCACATGACGATCCCGCGCTGCTGATTTCGGTCGCAGCGTTCCTGCATCGCCGGTATATGGATCGCGCTGCCCGTATCAGTGGCCAGTTGCTGGGTCATGAGCGCGTAATCACCAATGACTGGGTGGTGCTGATGGGCGGCAACCATCACCCGGTGCATATCGATCCGGCGGATGGCGGTTACGACGTGGTGTACATGGGCGAGAGCTATCAGGTGCGCAGTAACTGGCAGTTCGGTGAGCCACTGTTCAAAGGCACGCTGAACGGCACCGATATCTGCATCCAGGTCGAGCGTCGCGATATGATTTATCGCCTGTTCCACTGGGGTTCACAGGCGGATGTCATGGTGCTGTCGCCCCGAGTGGCCACTCTGCAGGCGCTGATGCCGTTCAAAGCGCCGCCGGATATGTCCAAGTATCTGCTATCGCCAATGCCGGGCCTGTTGACGCGGGTTTCCGTGCAAGTGGGTCAGGAGGTCAAGGCCGGCGAAGAGTTGGCGGTCATCGAAGCGATGAAGATGGAGAACGTGCTGCGCGCCGAGCAGGACGCCAAGGTCTTGAAGATCACGGCGGCAGCTGGCGACAGCCTGGCGGTCGATCAGGCGATTATTGAGTTCGAGTGATCATCCTTGCGGCATAAACTCGTCTAACGTCTAACAATGAGGGGCGGTCATGCCGCCCCGTGGATCGCCTTGAACCGGTTGCACCGTGCGACCGGTTTTTTTATGGCCTGATTACACTAAATCGTATTACATTTTGGGTGGTCCTGAAATATGAGTGATCTTAAATTGAGGTGTGGTGCCTCAACAATTACAAAGAGTAGAATTATAGTGATGAATAAAACCGTGTAACCTCTACAATCAATTGACAACAAAATGAAAATTTGGTTCATTTCCACGTCCGGATAACTTACGGGAAAGCAGTAATATCACTCAGATTTCAGGACTACCATAACCGGTTATCAGGCCACTATGCTGGACTATGCCACACAGAAACTCGACGACCTGCGGGCGCGGTTGCCGGATATTCTGGAGATTCGGGGTGGCGGAGTGTAGCGAGGGGGGATGGATGATGCTGGAGACCCTCTCAAATGATGCCTGACCCTGGCCCGGCACCGGGCTATACTTAACCCTCAATCATGACGAAAAAACCGGGGGCGTTTTCAATGTCCCCCTGGATTCCGGAGACGCCTGTGCGTGATGTTTCAACTTTCCAGGGACTGATCCTGGCCCTACAAGAATACTGGGCGCGGCAAGGCTGCGTCCTGCTGCAACCTTATGATATGGAAGTCGGCGCGGGAACCTTTCACCCCGCGACCTTCCTCCGCGCTATCGGTCCCGAACCGTGGAGCGCGGCTTATGTGCAGCCGTCCCGCCGCCCTACTGATGGCCGTTATGGTGAGAATCCCAATCGCCTGCAGCATTACTACCAGTATCAGGTGGTCATTAAACCCTCGCCGCTGGATTTGCAGGATCTTTACCTCGGTTCGCTCAAGGAACTGGGCCTGGACCCGCTGATCCACGATATCCGCTTCGTCGAGGACAACTGGGAATCACCCACCCTTGGTGCCTGGGGGCTGGGTTGGGAAGTCTGGCTGAACGGTATGGAAATCACCCAATTCACCTATTTCCAGCAGGTCGGCGGTCTGGATTGCAAACCCGTGACTGGCGAAATCACCTACGGCCTGGAACGCATCGCCATGTATCTGCAAGGCGTGGAAAGCGTCTTTGATCTGGTCTGGACTAACGGGCCACTGGGCCGCGTGACTTACGGCGACGTGTTTCATCAGAACGAAGTCGAAATGTCCACCTACAATTTCGAACATGCGGACACGACCGCCCTGTTCATGGCTTTCGACACGCATGAATCGGAAAGCAAGCGGTTGATTGAGGTGGGGCTACCGCTGCCCGCCTACGAAATGGCCCTGAAAGCCTCGCATACTTTTAACCTGCTGGACGCCCGCAAGGCGATCTCGGTCACCGAACGCCAGCGCTTTATCCTGCGCGTCCGCACACTGGCGCGTGCGGTCGCCCAGGCCTATTACGACGCCCGCGCCGCCCGGGGCTTCCCGATGTGTCAGCAGGCCGCTCTCGCCCAGGAGGCCGCTCATGGCTAATCCCGACATCCGCGATCTGTTGATTGAAATCGGCACCGAAGAACTGCCGCCCAAAGCCCTGTCCAGCCTGTCGCTCGCCTTCGAGAACGGTATCCGGGAAGGTCTGGAAAAAGCCGGACTCACGCATGGCGCGCTCCGCCGCTTTGCGACCCCGCGCCGACTGGCGGTGCTCATCGAGAACCTGCTCGTCCGGCAACCGGACCGGCAACAGGAACGGCGCGGCCCGGCGTTGAGTGCTGCTTTCAGCCCGGCGGGAACGCCAACCAAAGCCGCCGAGGGGTTCGCCCGGTCCTGTGGCGTCACCGTTGCCCAGTTGCAAAAGCAAGAAACCGACAAAGGTGCCTGGCTAGTCCATTTCAGCCATGAACCGGGCGCAGAGACCGCCAGCCTGATTCCTGGCATTGTCGACCAGGCGCTGGCCGGGTTGCCGATTCCCAAGCGGATGCGCTGGGGTGACCGTGACGATCAGTTTGTCCGCCCGGTCCACTGGGCTATCCTGCTGTTGGGCGATGAAGTGATTCCAGCGACTATCCTGGGGGTTGCGACCGGACGGGAAACCCGTGGCCATCGGTTCCACCATCCGGAACCCATCCGCATCACCGCTCCAATGGACTACGCCCGGCAACTGGCGGACGCGGGTAAGGTCATTGCCGACTTTGCCGAGCGGCGCGACCGGGTGCGAACCCAGGCTGAGGCGATGGCGGCTGAACTGGGTGGAACGGCGGTGATTAAGCCGGAATTGCTGGATGAAGTGACAGCACTGGTGGAATGGCCGGTGGCACTGGCCGGTAATTTCGAGCAGCGCTTTCTGGAGGTGCCCGCCGAAGCATTGATGAGTACGATGCAGGACAACCAGCGCTATTTCCCGGTCGTCGATCCACAGGGTCGGTTGCTGCCACACTTCATCACCATGACTAATCTGGAAAGTCGGGATCCGGCGCAAGTCCGTGCGGGTAACGAGCGGGTGATCCGCCCGCGCTTTAGCGATGCCGAATTTTTCTGGAACCAGGATCGCAAGCAACCGTTGGCGGCGCGGATGGAGATGCTCAAACACGTGGTCTTCCAGCAACGACTGGGGACGACTGACGAAAAGAGCGTGCGGGTGGCCCAATTGGCGCGAGTTATCGCCGAGCAGACGCAAGGGCATTCAGATTCGGCGGATCGGGCGGCGCGGTTGGCCAAGTGCGACCTGATGACCCAGATGGTGCAGGAATTCCCGGAATTGCAAGGCATCATGGGCCGCTACTACGCCCTGCATGACCATGAATCTCCCGAAGTCGCTCAGGCCATTGAAGAGCACTACCTGCCGCGCTTTGCTGGCGACCGCTTGCCGACGACCGCTACAGGGCGCATCGTTGCCTTGGCTGACAGGTTAGATACGCTGATCGGGATTTTCGCCATTGGCCAGGGACCCTCCGGTGCCAAAGACCCGTTTGCGCTACGCCGCGCTGCATTGGGGGTCTTACGCATCATGATCGAGGGCGGTCTGGATCTGGATCTGCTGGCGCTGATGGAACGCGCCGCCGGGAGTTTTGAAGTCATGATTCGCGCCGAACATGCGGTCGATCAGGTCTTTGATTTCATCATGGAACGATTACGCAGTTACTACCTGGATCAGGGCATTCGCCTGGATACCTTTGAAGCCGTGCTGGACTGTCGGCCCACGCGACCGCTGGATTTTGACCACCGGGTGCGAGCGGTCAACGCTTTCCGGGAATTGCCGGAAGCCGCCAGTCTGGCCGCTGCCAACAAGCGGATTCGCAATATCCTCCGCAAAGTGGACACAGTGCTGCCCTTCGCGGTACGTCCCGACTTACTGCTTGAAGAAGCCGAACAGGCGTTGGCCGGACAGTTGGTCGAATTGTCTTCCGAAGTCATTCCGTTCATGGAGGCAGGCTTGTACGGTGAAGCACTGAACCGGTTAGCCCGGTTGCGCGAACCCGTGGATGCCTTCTTCGATCAGGTACTAGTGATGGCCGAGGACACGGCGGTGCGCGATAACCGGATTGCTTTGCTGAATGAGTTGAGCAGCCTGTTCCTGCGCGTCGCCGACTTCTCACGGTTGCAGGATTAACTGCTGGTTTCATGGTTTCACGTGAAACACTGGTTCCTGGTTTGATGGTTTCACGTGGAACATCGGTTCCTGGTTTGATGGTTTCACGTGAAACATCAGTTCCTGGTTTGATGGTTTCACGTGGAACATTCCTTTCCCTGTATGTGTGATGAAGACCGATCCTTATGAAGTTGATTATTCTGGACCGTGATGGCGTTATCAATGAAGACTCCGATACCTATATTAAGTCCCCGGATGAGTGGCAGCCGATCCCTGGCAGTCTGGAAGCTATTGCCCGGCTTTGCCATGCGGGCTATCGAGTGGTTGTCGCCACCAACCAGTCCGGTCTCAGTCGGGGACTTTTTGATTTGGAAACTCTGAATTTGATCCACAAGAAAATGCACCGGATGGCCCAGGAAGCAGGCGGTTTGATCGATGCGGTCTTCTTCTGTCCTGACCTTGATGAGGCCAATCCTTATCGCAAGCCGAATCCGGGCATGTTGCTGGAAATCAGCCGACGTCTAAAATGCAGCTTGCAGGGTGCGCCGGTCGTTGGCGACAGTGTGCGTGATATTCGGGCGGCTCGGGCCGCCAATGCACGGCCCTTTCTAGTCCGAACTGGCAAAGGCACGATCACGCTCGAACGAGAGGCGGAAATCTGCGCCAATGTTCCCGTATTCGATGACCTTGCCGCGGTGGCTGATGAGTTGATTGCTGTCCATGAATGATCGAGTCCCTCCCATGTCCTCTACTCCCCCGACTGCTCCCATTGCCACGCTCGGTCTGCTGTTGCGCTCACTGCTATTTTCTATTGGCATGATTGCCGCAACCTGCATCGTTGCGTCACTGGTTTTGCTGTGCTGGTTCCTGCCCTTCACCTGGCGCTACCAGCTTGCCAAACTCTGGAGCGGTTTCAATCTCTGGTGGTTGCGCATCACTTGCCGGATTGATTACCGACTGAGTGGCGTCGAGCATATCCCCACGTCGACCGACCAGCCGATCATTGTGATGGCCAAGCACCAATCAACCTGGGAAACGATGTTTCTCCAACGGTACCTGCCGCCGGTAGCGTGGGTCATCAAGCGTGAATTACTTTGGGTGCCCTTCTTCGGTTGGGCGATAGCGCTGCTGAGGCCAGTCGCGATCAACCGCCAAGCCGGGGCGTCGTCCGTTAAGCAGGTCATCCGGCGAGGCGTGGAACATCTACGTCAGGGGCAATGGGTGGTGATTTTTCCCGAAGGCACCCGTGTTGCGCCGGGTACGCGCCAGCGCTATGGTCTGGGCGGTGCCGTGCTGGCGACGCATAGCGGTTGTCCTATCCTGCCCGTGGCGCTCAATGCTGGCCAGTTCTGGCCACGAGGGGGCTTTATTAAGCACCCCGGAACCATTCAGGTTGTGTTCGGCTCGTTGCTGGAGAGCAAGGGGCGTTCTCCGCAGGAATTGACCCGCCAGGTCGAGGAATGGATTGAAAACACGATGACGCACATTACTCGCGAGTAGCGAGTGGTCGTGCATCACTCGCTATTGAGTTCCGCTAGTCGTTGCGGGGTGCCGATGTCCCGCCATTCACCCGAATAAAATTCGCCGCTGACTTGGCCGGTCGTCATGGCTCGGCGTAGCAGTGGCCCTAGCGGAAACCGGCCCGGTTCACAGCCGACAAATAGTTCCGGTCGCAGCACACTGATCCCGCTAAACGTCCAACGCGGAGCGCCGGCTTCCGTCACCTTGCCATTTTCAGCCAATGCGAAATCGCCTTTGGGATGATGAGGGGGATTATTCACCAATACCAAATGCGCCAGTCCAGGAGGGTCCGTCGACAGTTGGGAAAAGGGGTAATTCGTCCAGATATCGCCATTGATTACGAGAAACGGTTTCGCCCCCAGCAACGGCAGCGCCTGAAAAATGCCGCCGCCGGTTTCCAGGGCATCCGGTGGTTCCGGTGACCAGTCGATCTGCATTCCCCACCTCTGACCATCGCCCAGCGCCGCCAGCAACTGTTCGCCCAGATGGCCGGTATTAATCACCACCTCGATAATTCCTTGGGCGCGCAGGGCTTCGAGGTGATGCACGATCAGCGGTTTGCCAGCAATAGGCAGCAAAGGTTTAGGGGTATGATCGGTTAATGGACGCATCCGCTCGCCGCGCCCGGCGGCCAAAATCATCGCTTTCATGGCTCGACTCGCCAGCAATCAACCTCATGCGCACCCAGCAGTTTGCGCAAATTGGTCAATTCGGAATAACGTCCAGCGACTTCCAGTACATAACCGAGGGTCCGGGGAATATCCCGCAGATAGCCCGGTTTGCCGTCACGCAGATTGAGCCGGGCGAAAATGCCGGTGGCTTTGAGATGGCGCTGAACGCCCATCAGATCGAACCAGCGCAAGAACTGATCGGCATCCTCCAGCCCGTTCATGCCCAGCGCCCGTAGCCGCTTCCGATAGTCCAGCACCCAAGCCTCAACCTGGGGGCGCGGCCAGGCGATATAGCAGTCGCGCAGCAGGGAAACCAGATCGTAAGTCACCGCACCTACTACCGCATCTTGGAAATCCAGCACACCCGGATTATCAGGATCAGTAATCATCAAATTGCGGGAATGATAGTCACGATGCACCCAAACGCGAGGCTGTTCCAGGGCATTATCGGCCAGCAGCGCAAAGGTCTGGTTCAGCACCTGCTGTTCCCCATCGGTCAGTTTCAGCCCGAGCAACTTGCCCAGAAACCACTCACGGAACAGTTCCATTTCTCGATGCAACAAGGCTGAATCGTAAGGTGGCAGCAACGGTGAACCCGGATCACCGCCAATCTGCAAGCGCGCCAATGCCTCCAGCGCATCGTCATATAAACCCGGAACGCTACGCGCATCCAGTTCTGGCAGGTATTGGCGGGAACCAAAATCAGTCAGGAGCAGAAAGCCCTGATCCAGATCTTCGGCTAATACTTCCGGCGTATTCAGCCCCAATCCACGCATGGCCTGGGCCATAGCGACAAAGGGGCGACAATCTTCCTGATCGGGTGGCGCATCCATCACGATGCGGGTCTGATCGTTATACCAGACCCGAAAATAGCGGCGGAAACTGGCATCGCTGGACGCTGGCGCGATCTGTTTCGGATGTGCGGGTAGCGTGTCCTCCAGCCATTTCCGCAATAACTGCTCACGTTCAATCACAAAATTCACATGCATCACTTCAAGTTAGATCCTGGAAACGAAAAAAACCACAGCTTGTCATTTTAACGAATTGCTGTAGAATGAATGGCCTTTATAAGGGCCGTTAGCTCAGCCGGTAGAGCAGCAGACTTTTAATCTGTTGGTCGTGCGTTCGAACCGCACACGGCCCACCATCAAATTCAATGCCTTGGCGTGAAAATGCCGAGGTTTTTTTATGCCCTGCGTAATTCCTGCGTAACCCGTTCAGAAAGAACGGTCCAGCGCCGCCGGACAGTCTCGCTAAAACATGATGTCTGCCAGAATGAAGTCATGTTTCACGTGAAACCATCGAACCCGCTATGCAGGTTCAGTGATCACAGCATTGCTCAACGCGGCGAACGCGGCCAAATCCAGGGTTTCCGGGCGGGCGACCGGATTAACGCCAGCGCTTTCAATTTGCGCAGACTCCAGCAACCCCCGCAGGCTGTTGCGCAAGGTCTTGCGGCGCTGCGCGAAAGCCCGTCGCACTACTTCAGCAAACTGCTGTTCATCCCGCACGGCTACGGCCAATGTTTCACGTGGAACCAGGCGCACGACCGCCGACCGAACCTTAGGCGGCGGCTGAAAAGCACCTGGCCCCACGGTAAACAGCGCTTCAACCTGACAACGATATTGCAGCATAACGGACAATCGCCCGTAGGCCTCTTCGCCGGGACCTGCCGCCATCCGCGCCACTACCTCCTGTTGCAACATGAAGTGCAAATCGTGGAGATGTTCCGCCTGAGCCAACAGGTGAAATAGCAGAGGCGTAGAAATGTTGTAGGGCAGATTGCCAACGACCCGCAAGCGCGGGCCGTCTTCAACCCGCAGCTTCGCAAAATCAAATTTCAGCGCATCGGCCTGATGAATCCGCAACGTTCCCAGCCCAGCGCACTGCGCGTGCAACGGCTCCACCAGGTCACGGTCCAGTTCCACGACATCCAGTTCCCCAACCGCCTGTAGCAGCGGTCGGGTCAATGCGCCTAAACCCGGACCAATTTCCACTAGATGTTCGCCGGATTTGGGGCGAATCGCGGCCATAATGTGGGCAATGACCTGGGGATCATGCAGAAAGTGTTGCCCGAAGCGTTTGCGCGGTTGATGCCGGGTGGGGATCTGGCTCACGGTTTGACATCGACAGCCGTCGATTCCATCGGGCGTGGCAAGCGAATCTCCACATAGGCCTCATCGCGCAACCGGCGTAGCCACAGTTCCCATTCTTCATCGGAACGGCGTCGAAATAGCGCCTCGCGAACACGCGCCCGCTCGGTTTCGGGTGAGGCCTGACCCTGGCGGCGTTCGAGCACCTGAACGATATGCCAGCCGAACTGGGTTTTAAATGGCGCACTCATCTGGTTAGCCTGCAAATTTCCAAGTTCCTGCTCGAATTCCGGAACTAACATGCCCGGCGACACCCAGCCCAGTTCGCCGCCACGCGCTCCTGAACCCTTGTCATCGGAATGGGCGCGGGCCAGCGCCGCAAAATCCTCGCCCGCCTCAATCCGCTGGCGCAATTGCTCCAGACGCCGATGTGCTTCATCGTCGGGCAATTCCGGGGAGGTTTTGAGTAGGATATGCCGGGCGCGGGTCTGATTCACTACACCGGCCAACGGCTGACTCGCGGGACGGGAGGTCACGTTACGACTTCCACCACCGCGCACTTCCAGCAGTTTAACGATATGGAAACCGCTGGGACTGCGGACCAGTTCGCTAAACTGCCCAGGCTGCAACTTCGGCACGACGTTAGTGAAGATGGTTGGTAACTGTTCCGCATCGCGCCAGCCCAGATCGCCACCTTCCAGCGCCTGTTGACCAGCCGACACACCCGCCGCCAGTTGCTGGAAATCTTCGCCCTTGCGCAACCGGGCCAGTACGTTATCAGCCTGACGCTTAATGGTGGCGATCTGATCGGGTGAAGCGCCTTCCGGCACGGCAACCAAAATCTGGGCAATATGATATTGACGACCACCACTGCTGCCGCCTGTCCCCGGATCATTGCCGCCGGGACGCTCCGCGTTCGGGCTACCGATTTGGCTGCGCAAGCTATCGACATCCTGTTCGGAAATCTGGATCTGGCTATCCACCACTTTCTGCCGCAGGCGCGCCGCGATTAACTCCCGGCGCACATCATCGCGGAATCGGGCAAAGCTCATTCCATCCTTTTCGACGTTTTGCCGCATTTGGGTCAGGTTCATATTATTGCGTCGGGCCAGGTTATCAATGGCGGCGTTCAAGGTCGCATCATCCACCGTGATGCCGACGCGCTCGGCGGCGCGCAGTTCCAGTTGAGACAGAATCAGCCGTTCCAGCACCTGGCTTTCCAAGATCGGACGAGGCGGCATCGGCACTTTTTTCTGTTGCAACTGGCGCTCGATTTGCGCCGTAGCGGCGTTGAGTTCACGGCGTGTCACCACATCATCATTCACGACCGCCACAATCGCATCCAGGGTACTGGTTGCGCCTTCGGGACCGGGACCGAACACCATCTGGGTTTGGCCATGGACTGGCATACCCCCCAGAGGCAGACACAGCATCAGGCGAACAAGCAACTTGTTTATACGGATCATCTCAAGGGAACTCTTAGTAGCGGATCGGTTGATAGCCAAGGATAGAACTTTGGAGGAGGTTGCCAAGACCACTGCCCAGTCGGGATAGCCCTTTCAGTTCCAGTTCCAGGTAAAATCCGGTCTGTGCATCTTCATCAACCGGACTATAGCGATACTGACGGGCGACAGCGCGCAATGCCCAGCAACAATCCTCATATTCGAAGCCGGCCAGTGTTTCCAGATTCCGCCCGATATTAATGGCCTGATTCCAGCGAGCCAGCATCCGCCATTGTGCATTGAGCGGCCAGAGCATTGATGCATCTACCGAGTGAATCTGATCGCCGGAATCCAGCACCTCAACCGAGGGATCCTGGTCGCGCAGGTAGGATAGGTTAACCAGTTGCCGGGGATTGGCGTAATAACGCAGATCGAATCCGCTGCGCAGGAAATCGCGGTTATCGGGTTCCAGTTGCACCCCACCTTGAACCGACCAACGGGATGACAGATTCACCGCGCCCTGGGCGATCACTCCCGAACTGTCAGCGGTCTCCGGGGGCGCTTCGGGATACAAGCCTACCTGGCGATCCGCGAAATACTGAATTTGGCCCACGCTGGCCCGCAACCGCTCGCGACCACTCTTGCCGTCGATGAACCGGGTCGTCAACGCCGCCGTCAACTGATTCGCATCGCCCAGGCGGTCAGCGCCAATAAAGCGATTCTTGCGGAACAGCCAGTCATAATCGCGATCCATCCGGGTGCTGTCGAACAGCGGAATATCATCCTGATTACGGTAGGGAACGTAGAGATAAAACAGTCGCGGCTCCAGGGTCTGGGTTCCCGCACTGACGCCCAGCCAGTCCGCCTCGAGTGGCCGGTCAAAGATCAGCCCGCTGTCCAGACTCAGAATAGGCGCATCACGAGTTGGAGTATTGTTAGCATCCGAAGTGGTGTCTTCGAGCTGGTAGCCGGTATAGCGGAACCCGGCCTCGGGTTTGAGATAACCCCAGGACTGCTCCAGCGTCCAGCCCACCGTGGGCCACAGGTCCAGCCGCGTGCCGGTCACGACATCCGATTGCTGGAAGTTGACGAGTTCGCCATACATCCGGTAATGCAAACCACTGGCTCCGGTCGGCCAGGCCCCATCAAACAACAGTTGCGGCAACCGCTGATAAGGTTTGCCGGTATTCGCGAAGAGGGTCGGATTCAGAATCTGATAGCCCTGCACCCGCGCCAGCGCCTGCCACCAGTTGCCATAGTAGCGGGCGTCCAGATGCCGCTCCAGGTAATTGACGGTCAGAAAATCCAGATTATTGTTCAAATCCCGGAAGTAGCGATCATCAGATACATACTCATAGCGCAGATCGGTGTAGACATTGGATAGTGGCGCGGCGCGGTCACTGATGGTGAATGACCCCCGGTCGCCGCCGTAACTGCGGTCCTCCGGGATATACTCCGCGCTGATTTGTCCCTGATGACGGGGATACAGGTAGCGATACTCCATGCCCAGCAACATCCCGCGTGACGCCATCAGTCGCGGGGTCAAGGTCAGGTCGCGGTTAGGCGCGATATTCCAGTAATAGGGAAACTGGAAATCAAAGCCGGTCTCGCTGCTATAACCCTGACGCGGGAACAGGAATCCCGACTGCCGTTCATTGGTGGTGGGGAACGACAGATAGGGAAGATAGAAGATCGGGGTATCTTTGAACGCCAGGGTCATGTCACGGGCCTGGCCGCGTTGCGTGGCTTCGTTGATTTGCAGATCGCGCGCCCGCAGTTGCCAGAATTCCTGGCCACGGGGACAGGTGGAATAAGTGGCTTCTTCCAGTTGAGTTAATTGTTGCTGTTGATCGACGCGGACGGATTTGGCATGGCCTTGAGCATGGCGTCCCGGCAAATAATAATCAGCTTCGCTGAACCAACCGGTCTCGGCGTCCAGATTCACTTCAGCCTGTTGACCTCGCAACGCCTGATAGGGATCGCCATAGATAAACTCCCCGTCGATTTCAACCTGTTGCGCGGTGCGATCCAGGGAAATTCGCTCGGCACGCAACCGTTGATCGCCACGCGACAGGCTCACGTTGCCTTCCAGCAAGGAATAAGTTGAGGAAGACTCGACCCGGTCGGCATCCGCCTGGAGCGGTAACTCGCCGGGCGGCGGGGCATTCAGCATAGTGGGTACGATCTCACGGGCCAGTTCATCGGGTTCGCAACGCACCCAAGGATCGAGGAGATTGACTGATTGCGCCTGGACGCCAGCCAGCGGTAATAAAGCCAGAAGGCTGACCGTCAATATTGGATAATGCGGCATCACGGAAACAGAGTCTTACGCAGGAATGGATACGCCCTAACATCGCACAGATTGACCTGTGCTGCAATTATCCAGCACCAACATTTCACCGGCGGTTTCAAACCTATAAAAAAACCCCGGTCATCCGGGGTTTTTGATGTCCACAAACGCGTTCAGCGGGTAATAACGACCTTCTGGTAGAGTCCGCCAAAGAAAGTCTGCTTGTCGATAACCGCCTGACGCGCCTCCTCGGGCAACCAGTCCACCAGATCCTTGCGCCACAGGTCCATAGCGAACGGCTCCAGAATTTTGAGAATCGGCGTCATCACATACCGGAACGGGTTCACCCAGTTCGGTCCATGATAGTCCACGAAAATCACCTTGCCGCCCGGTTTAACCACCCGCCACGCTTGAGCCATAGTCTGGATGCGCACGTCTTCCGGTTGCTCATGCAGCAGGAAAAACACCACCGCGCAGTCAAAACTGGCGTCGGCAAAGTGCAAATGGGTTGAATCCTGATGATGCAAGCTGATCTGCGCGGCAGCACCGCCCAGCTTGGTTTGCAGATTATCCAATTGCACCTGAGCCACATCCACGACATCCAGTCGTCCCTCCGGTCCCAGGCGTTGCGCCAGCCGTTCGGTAAAATTGCCGTAAACGCAGGCGACTTGCAGGAGGCGGCCATTGCAAAATGGCTCCAGTTCGGTCAGCGCCTGGTCGCGCAATTCCGCGAAATTACCCCACAGAATCAGGTTCACCAGCCATTGCCGTTCAAAAAACCGCACGGCTGTCGGATGCAGATAGGCCCACCAGTAGGTTTGCTGCAGGTATAACGGCACCAACACCGGTGCCGAACTGGAAGCATCGATGTGGATAGTCTCTTCAGCCCCGGATTTCAAGCCAGAGTCATGATTCAACGCCGACGCCTGGGGCGGTGTCGCCGGACCCTGGACAGATTCAAAACTTGTCATGCAAAAATTTCCTTAAGCCCCTTCCCCCACTCAAAGGAGAAGGGATTGGGGGAGGGAACCGCGTCAGATGCGCAACAGGAAAATCAGTGTCAACAGCGTACCCAGGCCGGCCAGTGAATACACCACTATCGCGACCTGTTTGTCGGCACGAACCCCAAAGTCATGCACCGTGACCCGCAACCGGTGGGCGGCGTGCCATAGCGATACCAGAATCACGCCGAAGATGATCAGCTTACCCAGCCACCACGCGGCAAAGGCATGGATCGAATCATAGGTAAACATGTCCATGTTGAAGCGCATGGCAGCGAACAACGTAATCAGCACCAGAGCCGGGGTGACAAACGCCGTGATGGTGCCGCCAGCGGCGAACAGACCCCAGAAAATCGGTTTGTTGGATTTGGCCATGATTACATTCCCCAGAACAGAATAATCAGCGAGACCACCGCCCAAGCGCCGTAGTGGGCGTTGACGATAATATGACCGGCTACGAATTCCTCACCCATTTGAATCGGCATGGCCTGCGGGGTGACCACAAACCATGACAGGCTGTGGTACACGGTAGCGATCAGTACCACCACGTTGAACAGGACGCCTAGCGGGCCACCCAGCCCCAGCACAAAGGCATCAAAGGCTTCCTGGCCGTTCGCCAGGGCACCCAGGGCAGCAATCAGCAGGAAGGTGTAGGCGAAGATGAAAATGCAGGTGACTTCACGAGCCATATAACGCTTGTAGCGCGGATGGCTGAGAAACCAGGTCGTTTTGGAGACTTCACGAACATAGGGTTTGCTGTTCATTTCTTCATCCAGGGCATCAAGTGCTCTTTATACCAGTCGATGGTGCTGGCCACCTTGATCTGCTGCAACGCGCCCGCTGGGTCAACGTGCTTGGGACACACTTCAGAGCAGGCTCCGACAAATGAGCATTCCCAGACGCCTTCATCGGAAGCAATCACTTCCTGACGCTGATCCCGTCCGCCATCGCGGGAGTCCTGGTTGTAGCGGTGCGCCATCGAGATCGCGGCGGGGCCGAGGAATTCCGGCACCAGGGCGTATTGCGGACACGCGGCGTAGCACAACATGCAGTTGATGCACAGCGTGTATTGCTTGAACTTCTTGAGTTCCGCTGGCGTCTGCTTGAACTCACCGGCGCTAACCGGCTTATCCTCTTTGGGAATCAGGTACGGCTTGACGCTGGCCAGCTTGGTGATGAAGTCCTCGACCGAAGTGACCAGATCGCGCTCGATGGGGAAATTCGCCATCGGTTCGACCTTGATCTGACCTTCCTTGTATTCGTGGATGAACGCCTTACAAGCCAGTTTTGGCTCGCCGTTGACCATCATCCCGCAACTGCCGCAGACCGCCATGTGGCAGGACCAGCGATAACTCAGCGTCGGGTCGAGGTGGTCCTTGATGTAGTTCAGCGCATCCAACACCACCCATTCTTCCAGACAGGGCACGGAATACGTCTGATACCGGGGCGCGGTATCGGTCTCCGGGTTGTAGCGGAGCACCTCCAGTTGGATCTGGCGTTGCTGGAGTTCGCTCATTTCTTGGCTCCTGAATAGTCACGCACACCGGGTTTCGACTTGGTGACGACGACATCGAGGTATTCGATGCGCGGCGGTTCCGTGGGATGGTAATGGGCCAGCGAATGCTTGAGCAGGTTCTCATCATCGCGGGCGGTGAAGTCGAGCCGCTGATGTGCGCCGCGTGATTCCTTGCGATCCCGGGCACCCACCGTGACGGCTTCGGCGCAATCCAGCATGGACCCCAGTTCCAGCGCCTGCATCAGATCGGTGTTGTAGACATGGGTCTTGTCGGTCAACGTGATGTTGGCATAGCGCTGCCGCAGTTCGGCAATCTTCTCGCAGGCCGCCGCCAGACCTTCGCCGGTGCGGTAGATGCCAACGTTTTCTTCCATGGTGTCCATCATTTCCTGGCGCAGTCCAGAGATGCTCTCCGTGCCGTTGCTCTTGTCGAACAGGGCCTGAATGCGGTTCTGCGACTCTTTCGCCTTCGCCGCCAATGCCGTGTCGCTGCTGGGAACCTGATTGGATTGCAGATGCGCAATGGCACTGAGCGCCGCCCGGCGGCCAAACACCAGCAGTTCGGTCAGCGAGTTCGAGCCGAGGCGGTTAGCGCCGTTGATGCTGACGCAGGCGCATTCGCCAGCGGCGAACAGGCCAGGCAGCCGGGTGGCGGCCTGCACATCGGTATGGATGCCGCCCATCATGTAATGGACGACCGGGCGAATCGGAATCGGCTCCTTAACCGGGTCCATGCCCAGGTAGCTGATGCACAGATCGCGCACCAGCGGCAGCCGTTCGTCAATCTTCTTCTCGCCCAGATGGCGCATGTCGAGCAGGACGCAATCGCCCCACGGGGTCTTGACGGTATTACCCTTCTTCTGCTCGCCCCAGAACGCCTGGCTGAGCCGGTCACGCGGTCCCAGTTCCATGGTCTTGAGCACCGGTTGGCCGATGGGCGTTTCCGGTCCCATGCCATAGTCCTGCAAATAGCGGCGACCATCCTTGTTGAACAGGACGCCGCCTTCGCCGCGACAGCCTTCGGTCAGCAGGATGCCGTTATTCGGCAGTCCGGTGGGATGGTACTGGACGAACTCCATATCCTTGAGCGGCGTTCCAGCGCGATAGGCCAGAGCCATACCGTCGCCGGTTTTGATATTGCCGTTGGTGGTGAACGGGAACATCTTCCCGCCGCCGCCCGCCGCAATAATGACCGCGCCAGCCTGGAACTGCTTCATTTCGCCGCTGCGAATTTCCAGCGCGGTAAGACCCTGGCAGCGTCCATCTTCGACCAGCAGGTCAGTCGCGTAGTACTCATCGAAGCGCTGGATGCTGGGGTATTTCAGCGAGGTTTGAAACAGGGTATGCAGGATATGAAAACCGGATTTGTCGGCGGCGTACCATGTGCGCTTGATCTTCATGCCGCCAAAGGGACGCACGGCGACGGAACCATCCGCCTCGCGACTCCATGGACAGCCCCAATGCTCCAGTTGGGTCAGTTCCTTGGGCGCTTCATTGATGAAGTATTCGACGGCATCCTGATCACTCAACCAGTCGCCGCCGCCCACGGTATCGCTGAAATGCAGGTCGAGGCTGTCATCGGATTTGATGACACCGGCAGCGCCGCCTTCCGCCGCGCAGGTATGGCTGCGCATGGGATAGACTTTTGAAATCAGGGCGATGCGCAATTTTGGATCGGCTTCGGCGAGAGCGATGGCGGCTCGTAGCCCTGCGCCTCCCGCTCCGACGATAGCAACGTCGGCTTTAATGATCTCCATTACTTCTGGCTCCTCAGCATGGCGTTCTCTAGGGGGTGGATTGAAGGAGTTTTCAGGTTTTAATTATAGAGACTATTTAGCAGTATCAGTGAATTTTTGACGCGACTTTTAACACGCTGAACCGCTATTAAAACAGGACGAATCAAGTCCCTATAACGTGAAAGCCCGGTTTAATCCAATTCAGCGGCTTTTAATACCCCTGGCGCGACTTGTAGCGGTACGACATTCACGCTGTCGATCCGGGCGCAGTAATCGAGATCAGCGCCGCAACCGAGCGCCGCTAGGCCGCGACCATGATGGGCGTAGCGCAGCAGTTGGGGCAGCCGGGTTTGCCACTGTTCAAACAGCGCCACGGCGGCGATGGATTCATCATCCCCCGAACAATCGCTGTCACGCTCCACGCTGAGCAGGTGGCCGATGGCCCCGGCGCAGATCGTATCTTCCAAGGAGAAACCGCCGCGCCAGCCCGCCGCGACGATCCAGACGGTGTGTGGTTGGTGTTCCAGCAGATAGCGCACCACCGCTGCCCGGTTAGTGATCGAGGCGGTCATCAGCATGGGCACCTGTTGCACCCGTTCCAGGGCGCGGGTGCCGTTGGTAGTGCTCATGAACAGCCGTTTGCCAGCGACCCGGTCCGGGGTGCATTCCGCTGGCGAATTGCCGAGATCGAAGTCATCCAGTTTCTCGCCGCCGCGTTCGCCGGCCAGCAGACGTTGTTCCGCAGGCCAGCGTTTGCTGATTCTGAACAATTCGTCGAGGTCATCGAAAACCTGAATAGCCTCGGCACCGGATTCCAGCGCGGTGGCCATGGTAGTGGTGGCGCGCAGCACGTCGATGACGATGGCGCAGGTGGGCATTTCGAGTTGCAGACCACCTTTGCGGGCTTTCTTACTGAAGTCAGGGACTTGATCGGGGGTGTGGTAGACGAAGATTTCCATGGTGGCAGTTCTAACCGGCGATGGTTTTTGTAGTCGAGTCGAGGAACGAGGATTTAGGTATCCTCTATTTCCATAAGGTTAATCGACTCAGGCGCAAATCGCCATTGCGTACCCGCCATACATTTGAGCGTTTGAGGATGTTTCCTCAAATCAGCGTTGTCTGTGTGTCGTGTGTGTCATGTGCAAAGTCTCTATGTCCAGCAAGGTCATTGGCTTCAAGCGCAAACAAATCATCCTGAAACACCGGCAAATTCAGATCGACCTGAACTCCCCTGGTCATGCGGGTTCCTTGGCGGCAAGCCGCATCTCAACCTCTTGCATCAATTCGTCAAGATCCGTTTCCCTCGGAGGATGCGCATTCATCCAGGCGTCTGCCCGCGCCAGTTTTTCCCGCATCTCCGGTGTTTGCAGCCAGTCCTGCGATTCGGGAACCTCGCGCAATGGCGTCAGGGTAATCACGCCGTCTTCTTCCTCCAGCGCAAAATGCTGGCCAGCGTACTTCCGGCTTAGCGAAATCTGGCCATTCGTACCAACAGTCTTCAACATCGCATTTCTCCCGATTCAGGCATCATTATTCCCCAGCACCACCTGCCGCCGTTGCTTCGCAAAATCCAGTAACCGGCGAATCGGCAGCGCCGCCCGTTCCCGGATCGCTTCATCAATCCTGATTTCGTGATCGCCCACTTCCAGCACCCGCGCCAGATTGCGCAAGCCATTCATCGCCATCCACGGGCAATGTGCGCAACTGACGCAGGTGGCACCCTTCCCAACAATCGGCGCTTCCAGCAGGATTTTATCCGGGGCGGCCAGTTTCATTTTGTGGAACAAGCCATTGTCAGTGGCGATGATGAACTTCTTTGCGGGCAGCTCGGTGACCGCCTTGACCAGTGCGGTCGTGGAACCCACTAAATCGGCCTGAGCGATGACATCCAGCGGCGACTCGGGATGCACCAGCACCTGAGCGTCGGGATGTTCAGCACGCAACTGCCGCAGACCGTCCGCCTTGAACGCCTCATGCACCACGCAGGCCCCGTTCCATAACAACATGTCCACGCCGGTTTCCTGCTGCACATAAGCGCCCAGGTGGCGATCCGGCGCCCAAATCAGCTTCTCACCCTTCTCGGCCAGATGCTTCACCAAATCCAGGGCAATCCCGGAAGTGACCACCCAGTCGGAACGCGCTTTGACCGCCGCGCTGGTATTGGCGTAGACCACGACGGTTCGATCCGGATGCTGATCGCAGAAGGCGGCAAATTCATCAATCGGGCAGCCCAAATCCAGCGAGCATTCCGCCCCCAGATCCGGCATTAGCACCCGCTTTTCGGGGTTGAGAATCTTGGCGGTTTCCCCCATGAATCGGACGCCAGCAACAATCAGGGTGCCGGACCGGCACTCAGTCCCGAAGCGGGCCATGTCCAGCGAGTCCGAGACGTAGCCGCCCGTCGCGTCAGCCAGTTCCTGTAATTCCGGCGAGGTGTAGTAGTGCGCGACCAGGGTGGCATCGCGCTCCTTCAGCAAGCGCTGAATCCGGGCAACCAAGGCCGCTTTCTCCGCGCTATCCAGGGTTTCAACGACTGTCGGCGGCACCTGCGCTGGCGTCAGGCTGTGGTCTTTCATGACAAAAGCAGCGGCATTCATCAGAATTCTCCGGTAAGCGAGTTAGTTTCATTTTGACACTATTACGGAAATTTAGCGACTTCTTTAAGGAACCGGATAGTGTTGGATTTGCCGGAGCCGGCGCTGTGTTGGACCAGATAATGATGGCCGCTACCGTGGGCCTTGGCGTGATTCAGCAGTTTGCGGACGTCAGTAAATTAATGAAAACGCGGGAATATAAACTTCTCTTTACCGGTTTTTGGATTACGTTCGGCGTGTAGATAGTTTTGCATTGACTTTATTTTCCGATACAAAAACTGCCAAAAATCCGTCCCAGCAGCTCCTCCGAAGTCACCTCCCCGGTGATCTCCCCGAGCGCATTCTGCGCCTGACGCAACTCCTCCGCCGCCAACTCCCCGGCACGAACCACGGTCAACTGCTCATCCGCCAACGCCAACGCCAACGCTGCCCGCTCCAGTGCCTCCAGATGCCGCCGCCGCGCCATCAGCATCCCCTCGCTGCCGTGATAACCCATGCAATCCTTGAGATGTTCGCACAGCAACTCTACACCGGCACCGGTCTTCGCCGACAGCCACAGCGCAGACTCCCCCTCGACCAGTTGCATGATCGGCGTCCGTCCGGTCAAATCAATCTTGTTATAAACCACCGTGACCCCGGTTTCCCCCGGCAACCGCGCCTGCAACGCCTGATCTTCAGCAGTCAACCCCTCCCGGTCATCCACCAGCAGCAAAATTCGGTCAGCGGTCGCAATTTCCGCCCAGGCGCGCCGGACGCCCTCCTGCTCCACCACATCCTCACTGTCCCGCAAACCCGCTGTGTCGATGATATGCAGCGGCATCCCGTCAATCGCGATCTGCTCGCGCAATACATCGCGGGTCGTGCCGGGAATCGCGGTCACAATCGCCGCCTCACGCCCGGCCAATACATTCAGCAAACTAGACTTGCCGGCATTCGGCCGCCCGGCAATCACCACGGTCATCCCATCGCGCAACAACCGCCCCTGCCCGGCCGCCGCCTGCAAAGCGCATAACTGTTCCCGCAAAACGTGTAACTGATCGGTAATGCGCTCGTCCGCCAGAAAGTCGATTTCCTCTTCGGGAAAGTCAATCGCCGCCTCGATATACATCCGCAATTCGATCAAGCCTTCAACTAGCGCCTGAATGCGCCGGGAGAATTCCCCTTCCAGTGACCGCACCGCCGCACGAGCTGCTTCCGCCGTCGTGCTGTTAATCAGGTCAGCAATCGCCTCCGCCTGAGCCAGATCCAGCTTGTCGTTGAGAAAGGCGCGTTCGGAAAATTCGCCGGGACGGGCGGGACGGGCACCCAGTTCCAGAACCCGCGCCAGCAACAGATCCATAACCACCAGACCGCCATGGCCCTGCAGTTCCAGCACGTTCTCGCCGGTGAAAGAATGCGGGGCGGGGAAATAAAAGGCGATACCTTCGTCGATGACATGGCCATCATGGGCATAGAAACGCCGTAACGCGGCATAACGGGGCTGGGGAAGGTGGCCACAGACGGCCTCGGCGATGACGGCGCTCAGAGGACCGGAAACGCGCACGATCCCCACCCCGCCCCGACCGGGGGGGGTAGCGATAGCGGCGATGGTGTCATTCATCGTAGAGTGCGCTGTTGAACCGCCAAGACGCCAAGGGATTCTTCAGGCCCGTCACTTCCGGCGTTTGGTGAGATCCGGTTTTTTCGCTGTTTTCGTAGACGACGTTTTTTTCATCACCTCATCCAACTTCTGGCGGCCCTGATCCACCAGCTTGCGAAACTGGACGCCAACCCAGCCCGGCTCTTCCTTCGCCTTGGCGACTGCTGCGGCATCAGCCCCGGATTCCACCCGTTTCGTAATCACCCACTGCTGGGCAATCGACAGAACGTTATTAACCACCCAGTACAGCACCAGGCCCGCCGGAAACCACAGGAACATAAAGGTAAAGACAATCGGCAACGACATCATCACCTTGGCCTGAATCGGATCGGGCGGCGCAGGGCTGAGTTTCTGCTGAATGAACATGGTCACGCCCATAATCAGCGGCAGCACATAGAACGGATCAGGAATCGACATATCCCGAATCCAGAACATGAACGGCGCTTGGCGCAATTGCACGCTTTCCACCAGCACCCAGTACAGCGCAATGAACACCGGAATCTGCACGAGAATGGGCAGACAGCCACCTAGCGGGTTGACCTTCTCCCGCTTGTACATGGCCATCATGGCCTCGTTCATCTTCTGCTTGTCGTCGCCGTACAGCTCCTTCAACCGGGTCAACTCCGGGGCCAGTCGGCGCATGTTGGCCATCGACCGATAACTGGTTTCCGACAGCTTGTAGAACGCCAGTTTGATCAGAATGGTCAGGAAAATGATCGCCCAGCCCCAGTTGCCGAGAATGGCGTGAATCGCCTTGAGCAACCAGAACAGCGGCTCGGCGATAATGGTCAGCGTGCCGTAATCGACCGTCAAGTGCAGGTTGGGCGCAACTTGATCCAGCACCTCCGGCAGCTTCGGTCCGATGAACAACTGCGTGCGAAAATCACTGGCGGCTCCGACCGGTACGCTCTGCGTCGGGCCGGTCATGCCCACGATATAGCGGTCGCCGCCAACCGCCTTGGTGTAAAACGTGTTGGTTTCCCCTACATTGGGCACCCACGCCCCCAGGAAATAGTGCTGTATCATCGCCACCCAGCCGTCCTTGACCGGCTGATTCAGCGCCTGCTTATCGATGTCACCGAAGGACACTTTCTCGTAGCGCTGCTCCGGCGTAGACACTACTGCGCCGGTGTAGGTAATCACCCCACCGCCAAAAAAGCTGCTGCTGGTCTTCGGCGGAATGCGCTGAAATTGCCGGTACTGACTGCCCTGCCAGTCGCTGGCCCCGCCGTTTTCCACCCGCTGATTCAGCTCCACCAGGAAACTGCCGCGCCGGAAGGTATAGACCTTCGTCACTTTCACCCCGGACGGATCTGACCAGTTCAGCCGAACGTTCACCACATCCTGGCCATCCGCTAACCGGTAATCGGTCTGCTCGGAGACAAATGGCGCGTAATGAGTCGGCGCGGGGCCATTGTTCAATGCCACCAGACCCGACTGAGCGATAAACAGGTCAGGACCACTGTCTTTCAGCAGCAGATAGGGTTGATCCAGATGACGCACCGAATCCGGATAGGTGCGTAAACCGACCTGGCGCAGATCGCCGCCCACCGTGTCAATTTCCGCTTCAAACAGGTCCGTCGTCACCCGCACCCGTTGACCACCGCTGAGCGTTTGCGGCCCCGCGCTCGGCGCAGCAGCGACGGTCGGAATATCCTGACCGGGCTTGACCTCCGCAATTCCGGGAACCGTTGACGTTGAACCGGTAGCGGGCGTGGTGGCCACCGGCGGCATGGGCGGCGGATGTTTCAGCGCCTGAAACTCCAGCCAGTTCTGCCACAGGAGAAACAGCACAAACATCAGCGCGGCAAATAGCAATAGACGTTGATTTTCGATCATTGACTCAGACTCAGCGGTCCTTCGGGGACGGTTCAGGAACGGGATCGACGCCGCCTGGATGCCAGGGATGGCAGCGCAGCAAACGTCGGATCGCCAGCCAGACCCCGCGCAACGCACCGTGCTGCTCAATGGCCTCACGGGCATACTGGGAGCAACTCGGATAAAACCGGCAATGGTTGCCCAGCAGGGGACTGACGAATAATTGGTAAATACGGATCAGCGCGATCAGGACGGCGCGCATGGCGGGGCCAATCTCTGCCAATGGCGTTGCAAGGCGGCAAATAGCACCGGGTTGGTCTGCGCCGTTAAACCGGCGCGACCCATCACCACCCAGTCCAGACCGCCGAGTTGCGACTGCTGGCTGCGAAAACTTTCGCGCACGATGCGCTTAATGCGATTACGCGCCACGGCTGACCGGGCCACCTTGCGCGAGATGGCTAACCCCAGTCGGGGATACGCCAAACCATTAGCGCGGGCCAGTACGGTAAAATAACGGTCGCTGGACTTGGCTGGTTGTGCAAATACGTTGGCAAACGCCTGCTGACCGGCCATCCGGGCGCGGCGCGGAAAACACGCGCCGCTATCCATCGCGCTCAGGGCGTCAGGCGGGCGCGCCCTTTGGCGCGACGCGCTTTCAGAACCCGGCGACCACCGGTCGTGGCCATGCGGGCGCGAAACCCGTGGGTGCGTTTGCGATGAATAATACTGGGCTGGAACGTCCGCTTCATAAAGATTCCTTAAATCGAGAGACAAGGCTGATCAAAACCGATTGGCGCTTTTTGGTCAAAAGGGCAAAATTACCTAGGGTTAGCCAGGCTTGTCAAGCTTGATGGCAACCGGTTGGAACTGAGTGAACAATTCGCCCGGCTTCAGTGAGTAGTGGATAACCGTTCAACCAGTGATTAAACTCAATTTTTCCGTTGAAGTTCCGTAAGGAGAAGTCGGGTGGATCACACCCTGTGGAAAGCCTGCCAGGATTGCCTGGAACACGAATTATCCGAAAAACAGTTAAGCACCTGGATTCGTCCACTACACGCGCAGGAAGACGTCGGCGTTTTACGCCTACTGGCACCAAATCGCTTCGTACTCGATTGGGTCAGGAAACACCATCTTGAACAAATTATAAATGTAATCAATAAATTAAGACCAGAACAACCGCCAGAAGTGCTGCTGGAAATCGGCAGTGGCGACTTGCCAACGCCCCTGGCCGAGAGTTTTTCTGAAGCAGTAGCGGTTCGCGAGTCGGTCGTGTCAGTCCCCACGCCTGCCGATCTGCTGAAAAGTGGGATTCTGAATCCCGACTTCACCTTTGAAACTTTCGTCGAGGGTAATTCCAACCAGATCGCCCGCGCTGCCTGCCTGCAAGTCACGCAAAACCCTGGCAAAGCCTATAATCCCCTGTTTATCTACGGCGGCACCGGCCTGGGCAAGACCCACCTGATCCACGCCGTCGGCAACATGTTGCGTGAACAAAATCCCGAATCGCAAGTGGTTTATCAGAATTGCGAATACTTCGTAGCGGACATGATTCGCTCCTTGCAGCATAACGCCATGAGTGAGTTCAAACGCCGTTATCGTTCGCTGGATGCGTTGCTAATCGACGACGTGCAATTTCTGGCGGGCAAGGAACGGTCCCAGGAAGAGTTTTTCTACACGTTCAACAGCCTGCTGGAAAGCCGACAACAAGTCATCCTGACCTGTGACCGTTATCCCAAGGAAGTCGATGGGTTGGAAGACCGCCTGAAATCGCGCTTTGGCTCCGGCCTGACGGTCGCGGTCGAGCCGCCGGAACTGGAAACCCGCGTGGCGATTCTCAAGCGCAAAGCGGAACAGGCCGAGATTGTGCTGCCCGATGAAGTGGCGTTTTTCATTGCCCAGCGCATCCGTTCCAATGTCCGGGAACTCGAAGGATCCCTGCGGCGGGTCTATGCCAACGCCCAATTCACCGGCAAAGCGATCACTATCAGCTACGTCAAGGAAGTTCTGTACGATCTGCTGAGCCTGCAGGAGAAACTGGTCACCATCGAAAATATCCAGAAGACCGTTGCTGACTACTACAAGATTCCAGTCGATGACCTGTTGTCCAATAGCCGACTGCGCACCTTGTCCCGCCCCCGACAGATGGCGATGACACTGGCTAAAGAACTGACCCCACTCAGCCTGCCTGATATTGGCGAAGCGTTTGGCGGACGCGATCATACGACGGTCTTGCATGCCTGTCGGAAGATCCGCGAACTCCAGCGCCACGATCACCAGATCCGCGATGATTTTACCAACTTGCTCACTACCCTCACCAATTAGAAAAATGGGCTGTGGATAACTTCTGTGGATAAGTGGATAACTTTTTGGTGAGTTCATATGGAAAAAGCTGTGGATAACTTCTGTGGATAAGTGGATAACTTTTTGATCGCTATTTTCAAGGCGATTTTTTATCTGTAATCTATTTCGTAAAATCAATAAATATCATAAATTTAATATGTAAATTCAGCAACATGAAATATTTTTTAAAAAATAGTGTAATTGATAGTGTAAAATTAAGTATTTTCATTGACATATACTGTAAATAATGAAAAATTTACTGACTTAAATAAAAAATAAAGGCAACTTGGTAAAAAATTGGAAAATAGCCTGTGGATAAGTCTGTGGATAACTTTGCCATTTCTGTGGATAACTCGGCCTACCCTGTGGATAACTTTTTCGACCAAAAAAAGTTATCCACAGGCAAACCGAGTTATCCACATTTTATCCACAGACTTATCCACAGGCAAAACGCTTGTAATTAATTGAAAATAAACAAAAAAAAAAAGTTATCCACAGAAAATGCCCGACCCAACAACAACAGTCTTTTAAATATAAAAAAAAGATATGATTGACCAGCCAGAATTTCGGGTCTCCCCGAAAAGGAAAAATTTTAAAACCCCTGACTTCAGTCAGGAATAGCCTCACCATCCTCTGGCGCTGCGCCACAGGTCCATGAACACACTTTGGAGAACTGAATGAAGCTGGAAGCCAAGCGCGAGCAATTGCTCAAACCGCTGCAATCGGTCATCGGCGCTGTTGAACGTCGGCAAACGTTACCCATCCTGACCAACGTCCTGTTGGCCGCACGGGAACGGGATCTCACAATGACCGCGACCGATCTGGAAGTCGAACTGTCGGCGCGAGCGGATCTGCCCGCAGAAGCGCCAGGCGAAACGACGCTCCCCGCACGTCGGTTGCACGACATCCTGCGTGCCTTTCCGGAAGACGGCACAGTGACCATCACCGTGGAAGGCGACAAGGCCACCGTGCGCTGTGGACGTAGCCGGTTCACCCTGGTCACCCTGCCCGCCAGTGATTTCCCGACGCTGGAAGATTTACCTTTCGATGGCGACATCCGCGTACATCAGGGCGCGTTGCGCGGCATGATCGAGCGCAGCCACTTCGCCATGGCGCAGCAGGATGTGCGCTACTACCTGAATGGCCTGTTGCTGGAAGTCGGTCCCAACGCTCTGCGATTAGTCGCGACTGACGGTCATCGGTTAGCGTTTCAGGAATTGCAGACCGAAGACGCTACCGTACAAGCGCGTCAGGTAATCGTCCCGCGCAAAGGCATTCTGGAACTGATGCGGCTACTGGCCGACAGCGACGCCGAAGTCATCCTGAAAATCGGCACCAACCATCTGCGCGTGATCCTCGGCGAGATCCGCTTTACCTCGAAGCTGATTGACGGCAAATTCCCGGACTACCAGCGCGTTATCCCGCGTGAAGGCAATCGCGTGGTCATTGCTGACCGACAAGTGCTGCGCAGTGCTCTGGCCCGCGCCGGTATCGTTCTCAACGACAAAACCACTGGCGTTGCGCTGCAACTCGAAGACTGGATTCTGCGGGCAAAGGCGCGGAATCCTGATCAGGAAGAAGCCGAGGAAGAAGTCGAGATCAATTACAGCGGCGGTCCGCTGGAAATTGGGTTCAACGTGACCTACATGCTGGATGCTCTGGGTGCATTGACCGGTGAATTGGCGAAGCTGTCCTTCTCCGACTCCGCCAGCAGTTGCTTGATCGAAGAAGCTGAAGGGAGCGGCGGTCGGCACGTCATCATGCCCATGCGGCTTTAATGCGGGGTTCGGGATTCGAGGTTCGGGTCATCGCCTGAATGCGTGTCGCTCATCTCGACATTACCGGGTTCCGTAACCTGCAACCGGTGCGAATGGACTGTTCGCCCGGCCTGAATCTGTTGATCGGCCCCAACGCTTCCGGCAAGACCAGTTTGCTGGAGGCGCTGTATTTTCTGGGGCGCGGGCGTTCGTTTCGTGCCCGGTTGCCCAAGGAGTTGATTCAGACCGACGCTGCCGCTTTCCGAATTGTAGCCACGATGAGCGGCAACGATGGGCGGCGCATTCCCGTCGGCATCGAACGGACGCCCCGCGAATTGACCGCCCGCATCGGCGGCGTCCCGACCCGTTCACTGGCGGAACTGGCGCGCCAGACGCCGGTGTTGCTGCTCAATCCCGATAGCCACCGGTTGCTGGAAGATGGGCCACAACAGCGGCGCCGGTTCATGGACTGGGGGCTGTTCCACCACGAACCGGGATTTCTCGACGCCTGGCGACGCTACGGAGTCGCTTTACGCTGCCGCAACGCTGCCCTGCGTTCCGGATCGGCCCATCGGGCGGTTGATGCCTGGGATGGTGAACTGGCGGCGGCGGCAATCCTTCTTGATCAATGGCGGGAAAGGTTCTGTAAGGCGCTGGAAGGCGCTTTAGAGCGATTTTCCCCGGAAACCTTGGCCATGGATGGGGTCCAGGTGGATTATCGCCGTGGATGGCCGCTGGAGCCGCCAGAAAGGGGGTTCGTGGAATGGTTGCGAACCGGACGTGATCAGGATCGTCAGCAGAGCCATACCCGAATCGGTCCGCACCGGGCTGATTTTGCCATGCGCATTGCCGGACGCCCGCCCGCCGAAGCGCTGTCTCGTGGCCAGCAGAAATTGCTGGTGATCGCCCTGGTGCTGGCGCAGGCGGATTTATACCAGCGCCATGTGGGCGATGCCTGCATCCTGTTGATCGATGATCTACCGGCAGAACTGGACCCGGCCAACCGGGCGAGGGTCATGCAAACGCTGGCGGCGCTCGATGCGCAATTGTTCGTCACCGCCATTGAACCGGGGCTGTTGGATAGCGCTGCGTGGCGGGAAGCGCACACCTTTCACCTGGCGTCCGGTGAAATTACTGTTGTTGCTGATCCGCCCCCGATTCCCGCCCCTGAAGTGATATAATCCCTGCCCTCATTGCGGACTCAGAAAAGCAGGGTTTATGAACGATTCGTCCTACACCTCATCGAGCATCACCGTCCTGGAAGGGCTGGACGCCGTTCGCAAACGGCCGGGCATGTACATCGGCGACACGGATGACGGCACCGGCTTGCACCACATGGTGTTCGAGGTGGTGGACAATTCGATTGACGAAGCGCTGGCCGGGTATTGCACCGAAGTCAGCGTCACCATTCACACCGACGAATCGATTACCGTGGTGGACAATGGGCGCGGCATCCCGACCGATGAGCATTCCAAGGGCCGGTCCGCCGCCGAAGTGATCATGACCGTGCTGCACGCCGGCGGTAAATTCGATGACCGGTCCTACAAGGTTTCTGGCGGCTTGCACGGAGTGGGCGTGTCAGTGGTCAATGCGCTATCCGAGTCGCTGCGACTGACGATCCGCCGCGATGGCAAGTTGCATCAGCAGGAATATCGGCTGGGTAATCCGCAAGCGCCACTGCGGCTGATCGGTGAGACAGACCTGACCGGCACGGAAATCTGCTTTAAGCCCAGCGCCGTCATTTTCACCAATATCAGCTTCCATTACGACATCCTGGCCAAACGATTGCGGGAACTGTCCTTTCTCAATTCCGGAGTGCACATTCGTTTGAACGATGAGCGCACTGGCAAGGAAGACAGTTTTGAATATCAGGGCGGTATTAAAGCCTTTGTTGAGCATTTAAACCGCAACAAGACACCCTTGCATGACAGCGTATTTTATCTGGACGCAACCCGTGATGACATCCGGGTGGAACTCGCGATGCAGTGGAATGATTCCTATCAGGAAAACGTGTTTTGCTTCACCAACAACATTCCACAACGGGATGGCGGCGCACATTTAGCCGGATTACGCGGCGCATTGACCCGAACGCTGAATCAGTATATGGACGCCGAAGGGATTCTGAAAAAGGCCAAGGTGGAGACCAGTGGCGATGACGCCCGTGAGGGATTAACGGCAGTGCTGTCGGTCAAGCTGCATGACCCAAAGTTTTCCTCACAGACCAAAGACAAACTGGTGTCCTCTGAGGTGAAGCCAGCGGTTGAATCGATTGTATCCGAGAAGTTGCAGGAGTTTTTGCTGGAGAGTCCCGGCGAGGCCAAGGCGATTACCAGCAAGATTGTCGATGCCGCCCGCGCCCGTGAAGCAGCGCGCCGCGCTAGGGAGATGACCCGTCGCAAGGGGGCGCTGGATATTGCCGGGTTGCCGGGCAAGCTGGCGGATTGCCAGGAGAAAGATCCGGCAGGATCTGAACTGTTTCTGGTCGAGGGCGATTCCGCGGGCGGTTCCGCAAAACAGGGTCGCGACCGCCGCTTTCAAGCGATTCTGCCGCTCAAGGGTAAGATTCTAAATGTGGAAAAGGCCCGTTTTGACAAGATGCTGGCTTCTGCCGAAGTGGGGACGCTGATTACCGCACTGGGTTGTGGGATTGGGCGGGAAGAGTTTAATGCGGATAAGGTGCGCTATCATCGCATTATTATTATGACTGACGCGGATGTGGATGGATCGCATATTCGTACTTTATTGCTGACATTTTTCTATCGGCAAATGTCGCAATTAATCGAACGCGGCTATATCTATATTGCCCAGCCGCCGCTGTACAAAGTCAAACGGGGCAAGCAGGAGCAATATGTTAAGGATGATGCCGAACTTTCGACCTATTTGCTGCAAGCGGCGCTGGATGGCGCTTCACTGACTGCGGGCGATGCTGTAGCGACAACTGGCGCAGCGCTGGCGGAATTGACCCAAGGTTATATGGCGGTCATGGCGATCATTGATAGGCTCTCCCGGCGTTATGACCGGCTGCTGCTGGAACAACTGATCTATCAGCCGTCTATGAATGCCAATCAACTGTGTGATGTTGCCCGGATGAATGAATGGGCGGCCCAATTGATCGACCGGCTGAATGTCCGAAAAAGCGAATCTTCCATTTATGAAGCGGCTATCGAACCGCGTGAAGACAGTGAGGGCTATGGGGTTTTAGTTACCCGCCGAGCTCATAGTGTGGTGCGGCAGGCGCGGTTGACGGCGGAGTTCTTTGCTTCTCCGGAATATGTGGCGCTGGCGGAGTTTGGCGCTCGGGTTGCGGGGCTGTTTGCCGGGGAGGCGCAGGTGCGGCGTGGTGAACGCGCCCAGTCGGTAGGTGATTTCCGAGCAACAATGGACTGGTTATTGGAGGAGGCCAAGCGTGGCCAGCATATCCAGCGGTATAAGGGGTTAGGCGAGATGAATCCGGATCAACTCTGGGACACAACGATGAATCCGGAAAGCCGTCGCCTGCTTCAGGTACGGATTGAGGATGCCGTGGCTGCTGATGAGGTATTCACTACGCTGATGGGCGACCAGGTTGAGCCGCGCCGCGATTTCATCGAGCAGAATGCGCTGGATGTACTCAATCTGGATGTTTGAGCGATTCCAGTTGAGTCAGAAATAGGTCGAAACCCGTTAACGCTGGCAGTGCGGACAGTAATAGGTGGACCGTTGTCCCAGTCGGCAGCGGTCGATCAATTCGCCACAGACGCGGCAAGGCAACTGGTAGCGATCATAGACGCAGAGTTGTTGCCGAAAATAACCGGGTTCACCATCGCCGCCAACGAAATCACGCAAGGTCGTGCCACCCTGGCGGATAGCCTCTTCCAGAATCTCCCGAATTGCTTCCGCCAGCCGTTCGTATTCGGCCAGCGTAATCTGTCCCGCCGGGCGCACGGGATTGATCCTT
>JAUPTV010000116.1 GCA_030917925.1 Pseudomonadota bacterium | reverse complement strand
TACTACGGCGAGTTCGTGCGCCGCGTGGGTCGGTGTAGCTGGCCCACCAGTACGGCGAATCGCCGCGTTGGTAGAGGCCGTCTTGATCTTTTCGTTTGGGCATATTTCGCCCACCGGCAAGTCATACCGCTGGCTGTTCGCGTTCGGGGTGGTGGGCATGAAATTCATCATCAGCGGGTCATCGTCCAGGTCGGCAATCGGCGCAGCTTCCGGCCATTCGCCGGTTTTCCAGCAGTCATCAAAGCGGCTCAGGGCCGATTGATACCAGCAATTCCCGGTCTCCTTATTTAACCCTGCTTTTCAATAAGCCAAACAATCGTTTTTTTCTACCTAATAAACCATGATTATAAAGCTGTTCGTTAATGCGAATAAAAGGCACCTGGATTTTGGCAGGATTTACTTGATCTCATACCGCTCGAAGTTGTGTATTGCAAGGAGCATGCTTCACACCAAATAATGATTTTAAATTAGCTCTAATCCGCGCCTCATTCCGTTGTTCATCAAATTTTAGCAACGAAGGAAATTTTAAATTAAAGACCGTCAATATTGACATCAGCACATCCGCTAATGAAAATTGCTGACCATAACGGCGCGGGTCAGGAATGTTTTCAAAATCTTTTCGGACCTGATTCAATAGCGCCGGCACTGACAGAGAGTCGCGCATAACCTTCGGCAAAGGTTTTACTGGCCATTTTTTCATCTTCACTTCCTGATCGGCAACATTAAAATCGGAGTACCCTGGAAAATTAACATTCTACACTAAAAAATGCCTTCTATATAATATTGATTATCAAAGATTTTTCAAGAGACCGGGAACTGCTGTCATGCCGGTCTCCCTGAAAAAGTTTCAGGTAGCATCGAGGAGACGGGACACAAAGGCACGTTGATTATGGCGATTGTGGAAGGTAGGGGGAAAATCAGGTGGAAGGGGTCGGGACGAGTGTTATTTTTCGGGATAGAAGTGTGCAAGGTTGTTTTTTTTGGACGTATACTCATAAATCAAATGTACGTCGCTTGGAATGTGGGACGTTTGGTCGCCGGTGGGGTGTTTGCTGCCGGGTTTGCGGGGCATTTTGGCGGAGTGGGGGATGCAGAATCAGCCGGTTGGCGCAAGACCGCCTGATGCGGTGTCAAATCCGAGGAAAAAATTAAGGCGTCATTTATGATGACTACTTACACGTTCGTCGGCGCAAATTGGGTCCGGTGTTGGGTTCGCGGCACTGTACGTCGTCGAACCCTCGTTGGAGCGTCACCCCTTCGGGGTAACTTCGTCGTCCCGTACTTGCGTCCTTGCCACCCACCACGACCAATAGAACTTGACAGTTCCTCCGTCGGGCGACGGATCCGCTCCGTGCGGAATGACGCTCAACTTACGCTCCGTTAGGGCAAAAATTAAAGAGATAAAAAGAATGGCTTTTGCAAAGAGATTGTTTGGCTTGATGGCATTAACAGCTTTGATTGCGCCTCTGTCCCCAGTTCTTGCGCAATCTTATATTTCCGTGAGTCAATTGCCGACGGGCTGGGTGCAAGCACACGATTCGAGTGACTGGGTTAATCTCACCCGATTAAAAGTTGAAGGCCCTCCGCATAATAACTGGGGCTGCGAGACTCCTGCCAAAATTTCTAGCACTGCCAGAGCTAAGGCATCATTCAGAGCACATTTCGTTTCAACCCCACATACCGAAGAAATAAAATCTACTCTTGAGGAATACCAAAAACAAGCAACAAGCCAATGGAGCAATCGATGGGGCAAGCCTAATATAGAATGGCACAATATTATGGCCGATGGCTCAAATCTACAAGGCTTATCTCTTTGGATAAGCTTCCCTTACAAGCCCGGCGTTGGCAATTGTGGCGGGGGTGGGTTTAATGATAGTATTATTTCCTCTCTCGGCAAAGCTTTTATGTCGTTTAATGGCGCAATGATTAAGATTGAGTTCGATTATGCGATAAATGGAGGTATCAAAGGATTTATGGATGGAAGCGATGAAGAATGGATGATAGCGCAGTCACGAGTCATTAGAGCGGAAATAGAAACTATTATTAAACGACTTATTATTTCAACTAGGAAGAAGCCGGAGAAAAAAATTGTACCAGAGAGCAATCAGCCTGAGAAACCAGTCATCAGTATGGTTGTCGGTTATGAATTGTATTTCGATGGAAAACTGGTATCAGGCGATGACCCCGGCCCCGAAAAGCGTTTCACACGCCAACAAGCACAGGAAAACTGTAATTGGAATATGCAAACCAAACCGCATATTCATATCCGCTGCGTCTATAATGGCGAAGTCTTGGGTGATAGGGTCGGTCAAAAATCCGTCGTTAATATTAATCCAGTTTCTAATTATTTAGATTATCTGATATATCAGAATTGCCAGCCTCCGAATCTAGAATATTCTTATTACGTTAACCAGCATGGCGTTGAAAACTTTCAGCCCGTATCTATAAAAAAACTTGTTCTAAAACCGGATAAATACATCCTTTGGGTTTATGGAGGACGTCGCGCTTTTGTGCGTGTTGGCACTATGATTGGCGGTCAAAAAACGCTTATCGAAGCAGCGGTAAGCGATGACAAATACTGTCATCCAAAGCCTGCTGTTTTTACTGTTCCCATCGGCATGCTAGCGACAGGATTTTACGTTGAGCGATTGGAATCCGGTTTAAACTGTGAGAATTACAGTCTTGTGTTAGAAAGAGGGTACCACATTTGTCGTTTTAATCCAGGTACGGGTACTAATACCAATGATGCTCATTGTCCGCAGGGTATGACTCGTAACCCGTTTGTCGATGGTTGCATGAAAATCAAGATGGGGCCTTCTACCTATAATCCGGATCAAGAACCAATAGGCGTTGATCCAGCGGATTTACCACCACTTCCAAAGAATTAGCCAGCGCTGACCTGTCCATGCGCAAGTCCGTTCCTGAATCATCCCCAATATCTTGGGAAATAAGCATCCACCTAGTGACAAATCCATTGATCTTGCGCCATTTTGCCGGGTTGTTTGGAGCAGTCACCGGATTTTTCATTTTTCTGCTGGGTGGTTCCTTTGCTGTTCAAGGGAAATGGGAAATAGCCGGGCAAATATCGCTGTTAGTGATGGTTTTGGGAATGGGGCTTTATCTTTTTGTCCTGGTAGTTATGGTGGTTTTCTATGGAAACCGGCAAGCGTTGCGCTTCACTGTTTCTGATGAAGGCGTTGACTATCAAACTGTGGATCAGCGCATTGAACGATGGAACCAATCCTGGGTTCGGCGTGTGCTACGCGGGCTGATGATGATCTGTGGTGGATCATTGAAAATTCAACAGGAAGCCTGGCAACTTTACTGGCGCGGAGCATTTCATGCGGTTGTGCATCCTGCGCAGCATTGCATTGTGTTACGCAATCGTTGGCGAACCTTGATGGTGGTTTACTGCACACCGGAAAATTTTACGCTTATCAGGACGCGCATCGACGCTGCTATGACATTACACCGAACCGCTGACCGAGTGATTGGAAAATCACCTTTACTCATCGCGGTGTGGCGGACCGTGACGATAGTTATTGCAATTCTTGCTGTCTTCGGACTGACGGAGTTAATCGAGGTGAATCCACTTTTTCCAGTCCTGATTCTGAGCTTTGGTTTAGCGATGGTCTGGCTGGTACCCCTGATGGCATGGCCGTTGCTGGTGTTAATCATGGGTATTTTAGGATACATTCCGATTTATTTATTGCAAGCGACTCACGCAACGCTTTATGAATTTTCTAATCTGCAAGCGAACTCTTTAATTCGCCATGGCGCTTATCCACGATGGCAATTATTGGATGGACAGGAGATTTTCTGGATAGCGTTAGGAGTTGCTGGTATTGTCTATCTGATCTGGCTAGCGGTGTGTTTTCTGCGGGGCCGAAAAATATCACTGATGCTGTCGAATGCGGAGGATTCAGGATGGTAAAGCCTCGGCAGTTACTGAACGTGATTGGCGGTTTTCTGCTGCTGGGATTTATTGGCTATACGGTGTGGCCGTTTCTGGCCGGTCCTGGCCAGATGAGCAGTTTTTGCCAAAGCTTGGCGATGGGTTCCAGTTTGGATGAAATACAACGCCAAGTCGCCAGTCGTGGCTACCGGTTGCGGATTGATGAGAAGGGCGCTGGGCCGATTGTCGATCCGCGCTCGATGGGACGGTTTATTTGCCAAGTTGAATTTGCCCAGGGCCAATTAACGACTGCTCAATACCTTCATAACGATTAGTGTCCTGACACCATGAACAGATTTTTAAAGCTCCTTATTCCGGCACTTTGGTCAGCGTTCTTTTTCTCCGGTTTTCCTGCTGTTTCCGAATCCGCCGAACAGAAGACAGGGAATGTTCCTTACATTACTCAGCTTCTTGCCGTGTCCAATGGGCGTGTGATCGCAGTAACCATGGAAAAGGGCGGTCTGTACCTTGCAACGCCCGACCGCAGGAAATTACAACGGCTATTGCGCGCCCCGGAGACCTACATCCATCAGGCCACACAAGATGCCAACGGTGTTCTCTATCTTGCAACCCGCGATGGAATCTATCGGACGGATCAGCCCGATGGTCTTTGGGAACGAGTGACTCCAGATGCCGCCGCTTGGCTTGCGTTCAACGTGGAGGGTTCCCAAGGTCGGGTGAAGCGATGGGGCGAGGGGCTGTTTATGGTTCCTTCTGCGCATTTAAGCGTTGAGAAGGCGCTGGAAGCCAAAGCCATGGTCGCGCAACAAGAGGCCCTGAGAAAGCAGGCGGCGCAACTGCGCCAAGAGTTGGAGGCTGTACGCGACGCTAAAACGCCTGAGGGTACCAAGGCCTTTTTGGAGAAGTTCGCGCAACGGAAGAAGCTTCTGGAAGCCGCCGATAACCTGCAAGCAGAGGGCGAATGGCGCAAGGTCAGTGTGGGTCTGCCCAAAGCGCCGGCACAAACGCTGGCGATATTGCCTGACGGTGAGGAGTTCGCCGGATTTTTTGGATGGGGCATCTATCGATCACGCAATGCGGGAACCGATTGGGAAGCGGCATCGACCGGATTGTTCAGCCCTTGGGTGTTGACGCTGGCCGTCAGTGCGCGAGGCGATCTTTATGCTGGTACGTTTGGCTCAGGATTGTTCCGGTGGCAGGCTGATGTGGCTGAATGGACGCCGGTGAATGTGATTTTTCAGGGCGCGGTAATTCAGGATCTGGCGTTTGGCGCGAACGGGCAGATTCTGGCCGGGAGCCAGGAGCGCGGACTGTTCCTGTCGCTGGATGAGGGAAGGACCTGGAGACAACCGGGTGCCTCCTTACCGGGAACCCGTATACAAGGCGTTGCGGTCGGTTCCGATGGTGCGTTTTGGGTGAGCGTGTGGGGCCGGAGTCTGTATGTTTCGACTGATCAGGGCGTCAGTTGGCGTCCTCAATCGTTTCCGCAGGCGACTCAGGTGACCGATCTGGTGTTTACCCCGGATGGCGTCGGCTATGCGGTATCAGCCGGCTCCGGGTTGCATTACTCCACGGATGGCGGCAGGCAGTGGATGGCGATGGCGATGCCGGAACAGGGTATTTCCCACAAGGTGCGCTTGGCGGTGACGGGCGACGGACGTTTGTGGCTAGGCTCGGCGCAAACGGGGTTGTGGACGCTGGCGGGGCCGAACGCCTCCTGGGAACGGGGGAGCGCCGGATTGTCCGGGGCGGGGATTCGGGATTTTGCGGTGAGTCCTGCCAGCGCAGTGTTGGCGATTGCGCGAGACGACGGCGGTTTGTATGAACACTCCGCCAGCGGCGATTGGCAACCGCTGGCCATGACCCTTCTGGAGGAAAATGCGCCGTGGTCGGTCAATCGGGTCTGGAAGCCGGTTACGGATGTCGATGTCGGCGCATCGTTGTGGCGCGAATTGGGCCTAGATCGTCTGGAGTACTTGCCGGATGGCCGGTGGGTTGCCATTGGTTATTATGAGATTTTGCTTTCCGAAGGCCACGGCGCGGTTTGGCGACGCCACCGTTTTGGTACGTCCTTTCACGACTTTCTCAGCGCTGCTGATGGGACGCTCTACACCGAACGGTTCATGGTGACACTGGCCCAGCGGCGCGATAGCACCGATTGGGATGCGCCGGTTACGCCACGGGAGGCGTACCGCTTTTTCCGTCCAGCAGGCCCGGGGCGCTGGGTGGCGGCCCGAGAGGAGGGCGGCATGGATATCCTCTCGGGAGACGGCGTATCGCTTCAGGTGACGCAGCGCGAACTGGCGGGTGAAAAGGTGTTGTCTCTGGCGGTTTCGCCGGAAGGGACGATTTTCGCCGGGCTGGAAAACGAGCTAAAGGCGCTGGAGAAAGACCGTCATGAATGGCGGACCGTGGATTTGGAATAGATTGGAAGAGAAAAGCGGGCCTGCCCATCCGTTTTGGATAAAAAAGGAAAAATCATGAACTTGACCATCCGATATGTCATCGCCTCTTGTGGACTGATCGCCGCCGTGCTGGCCTGGTGGTTTCCGGCATCGGTCTTGGTTCGCGGCGAATGGGTGGATTGGGGGCGTGAGTATGAATCGGCAGCGCCGGCAGTTCCGTTGACGGAATATATCGCCCAAAGAACCGAGGGTCGTGTCGCGCAGGGAACCGATCCCTTGTGGGCGCAGGTTTTTGCTGAATTCGAGAGCGATTTAGCGGCGCAGGGACGAAAACCGGACCCTCGCTTTTTCAAGCCGGACCTAGCGCCGTTTGACCAACTCGGCGGCCGGTTTAAATACATCGAATGGCGTGATTCGAGCGGTATCCGCTATCTGGGGTATCAGCGTGTTCACGCCAAGGATTTTCCCGATCAACCGATTCCCGACGCTTTGCGCTTTCCGCTGCGAACGTATTGGCCGACATTGCTGGGCGGCATTCTGGTTATTGGCTACTGGGGATTTTTCCATCGTCAAAAGCTGACCATGGTCGAGTCGAGTACCTCAGCGCAAATGGTTCGCGGAGCAACAGTGCTGATCGTGATCAGCCTGGGATTGATCGTGGGGCCGATCATCTGTCGGGTCGATTCCTTGTTTAGTCTTTTTTCGGCCGTTGCCGGCGTGATGTTGCTGATCGTTGCCGGGGCGATGATCTGGAGCAGTAAACGGGAGATAGCCCTGTTGCGTCCATTGCTTGAAGGTCAGCATTACTTGGCGCATTTCACTTACGATGCTAACGAATGGCGGCGCTATGTGGAATGGAGTTTTTCCGAAGAGATGGCCCGGAGCAAATCTATCTGGCTGCATCTGTTGATGGTGAATTTGGTGGCTGGCGCTCTATTTCTTGGAGTGACGCAGACCGAAAAAGCACTGTCGATTATTGGCGTTCTGTCAGCGTCGCTCATGCTCTTCGTGACCGTGCTGGCCTTCGTGTTCCCTGGTCTGACTTATCGCCGCCATTGTGCGCGGACCGGGGAGGTGTATATCGGTCACAAGATCGTTTATCTCAACGGTTCGGTGTATTCCTGGGGATCATCGGGCGCTCGCTTGGAATCGGTGGAATTCAAGGCGGAACCGTTGCCGCATTTGCTGCTGGTTTATTCCCAGCGTTATTGGATGGTCAGACCGACTGTTCACACCTATCGGGCGAGCGCATCGGTGCGGATTCCGGTTCCCGCCAGTCAGGAAGAACAGGTCCTCCAAGCGGAAGGCATCGCCGTCCAGCTTAAGCAAATCGCGTAATTCCTCACCCCTCCCGCTGAAAAGTCTGGTTTCGGACTTGGCCAGGACTGCTTCCACAACAATCCTTGAAGAACCACAATTGGTACTATTTGTGGGCAGGACGGTCATTTTTTTGGAGTTCACGCTCGATGGCGCGGGTATCGCCGGCCTGCGCCGGGGTCGTGATGATCGACCCCATCAGTATAGCCAGACAGAGCATTGCCAGCAGAATATACGGTTTAATGGTCATGGACATGGTTCTCTATCAAGGTTTGCAGTTCCGGCCCCAAAGTTCCGGCAAAAAAATCCAGCAGGCGCTCCGTCGCCCAAATGCGGTAGCACTCGTTCCCGGCATGGGGATTGTTGGGTCGTTCGTAGCCGAATAGCCCGTAGTGATCAGCAATCCGCGGCAGAACGATGTCGCGAAGGCGCTGCTTCAGGGACTTGCGCAGACCGTCGTCAATCTCCAGCGTGCCGGCGAGCTGATTCAAAGTATACGGTACTTTGCGCTGATGATGGCGAAGCACCAGGAACAACGCCAGTTGCAGGGTCTCGGTGTCGTACAAGGTCCGTTCATGTTGCTGCTGGTGCCCCGGGATAAGGTCGGGTAGCGCGGGCTGTAATCGGGCCAGATAGTCGCCGATGCAGCTCCAGCGCCCGATGAGTCGCAAGAGCAGGGTCGCCAGCCGGTATTGCTGGTCGCCGGACAGGGGGGGCGGTGGTTCTTCGGTCATCGCATTCTCCTTCACTAATGTCAATGGCTGGCTGGCACCGTCCCTGGCAACCAGCCGCCGTGATCAACGATAGCGTTTGGGTCTCGCATCGGGGAGACGCCTGGATGCATCCTGGCCGGAAACTATAATCCGGTGAGAATGAACCGGGGCTGAGCAACATCAGACCGGTGTCCGACATTCCAGATCCCCCGGATTGATCAGGATGGGTGGCCCGCAAGGGCCAGGTTCGGAATTGGACTAATTGACAGCCTATAACAGCAAACTCCCGGAAGGCGTTTATTTGGCGACCAATGCCGATATTCCGGGTTTGGTCGCTCAGGGACGCGCTCTGACCGAGGCGCTGGAAGATTGTGCGTGATGTCGCCCGGAAACTGAACAGGAAGATTTTAAGCGTCATGACACAGACGGGCGATTTTACTATTTTGCAAACGTCCCTTGGCAGGACCCGGAGAGCATAGCTTTCTGAGACGCCGCACACTGTGTTTGTGTGCTGATCGATGAGGTTTGGAGGTATAGATAATATGATTGTCGAGCAACAGTTTCTGCGTATGAGGCCCGCTGTGGATTTCTGCTCGTTACGCTTGGTGCGCTCACGGGAGGAGATCATCCATGTGCGCCAGGATATCCTCCAGCCGGTGGTCACTGGCCACGACACAGGGGCCATGATCACCATCACCGATAACGGTGGCATGGGCTACGCCGCTACTAGCGATCTCAGCTCTGAGGGCTTGAAGGCGGCGATTGAACAAGCCTGGACTTGGGCAAAGTGCAGCGCTGCGTGTAGCGTTATCGATTTTCGCAAGGTGGTCATGCCAAAGTACCAAGGCGATTACCGCAGTCACGTCGAGAAGCGCTGGGACACCGTGCCGCTTTCCGCGAAGATCGAGATTGCCCGCAGCGAGTGTGCGCGATTGAAGACGGACGATAGGATCGTCGACTGGGATGCCTTGCTTTGGTTTATCGAGGAAGAACAGATCTTGCTCACCGCCGATGGAGGGCGCGTTAGCCAGCACCTGGAAATTCTGATACCCGGCCTGAGCGTCACCGCCAACGCGGGTAGCGAAACCGTCCGCCGCAGTTTTGGGGGCTTCGACTTGGGCCGCCAAGGCGGACTGGAGATCTTGGACGACATCCAATATACGCAACAGGCACCAAAACTGAGCGCAGAGGTGATCCAACTCCTCGCGGCACCAAATTGCCCGACCGGCGTCATGGACGTGCTACTGGATGCCGATCAAATGTACTTGCAAATTCACGAATCCGTGGGACATCCCCTGGAACTCGACCGCATCTTGGGTGATGAGCGAAACTACGCTGGCACTACGTTCGTCACGCCGGACATGCTACGCAATCACTACCAGTACGGCAGCGCGCTGATGAATATTACATTTGATCCGACTCTCGGCAACCAGCTCGCCACCTATGCCTTTGACGACGACGGCTTGAAGGCCGAGAAGGTGTTTATCATCAAAGACGGCATCCTGCAACGCGCCTTGGGTGGGGTGACGAGCCAGACCCGGGCGGGCCTGCCCGGTACGGCCAACAGCCGTGCCAGCGGATGGAATCGACCTCCGACCGACCGGATGGCAAATCTCAACCTGGAGCCGGGCGTTTTCAGCTTCGAGGCGATGGTCGGGAGCATCGCCAACGGCGTCTACATGAAGCGCAATACGAGCTGGTCCATCGACGACAGCCGCAACAAGTTTCAATTCGGCTGTGAATACGGCCGCCGCATTGTTGACGGTGAACTGCGCGAGGTGGTCAAGAAGCCCTGCTACAAAGGGATTTCGGCCACGTTCTGGCGCAACCTCAAGCGGGTGGGGAATCGCGACACCGTCCAAGTGCTGGGTACACCCTACTGCGGCAAGGGGGAACCCAACCAAGTAGTCCGCGTGGGTCATGCCACGCCTGCCTGTGTCTTTGGGGACGTTGACGTCTTTGGGGGTGAATGAATCATGCAGAATTACTTCAATGAGCTGGCCAACTTTTTGACCGCCCAACTGAAAGGCGACGAGATCTTTACCTGCACATTCAGCGGTGAAGACTCGAACTTCGTCCGTTTTAATCAAAATCTGATCCGCCAAGCGGGCGGCGTGGCGCAGCGCAACCTGTCCCTGGACCTCATTCAGGGACGACGCCATGCCCCGGGGAACTGCACACTGACTGGCGAGAGGAGTCAAGACGAATCCCGCCTCGCCCAGATCCTTGACGAGCTGCGCAGAAAACTGCCCCATTTGCCCGACGATCCCCACCTGCTCTACGCCACGCAGGTCAACAGCACGGAGCAACTCGGTGAAAACCGGCTGATCCCGGCTACCGATGCAGTCCAGCAAATCTTGGCGGCTGGCGAGGGACAGGACCTGGTCGGCATCTACGCCTCGGGGGGCATCTTCAACGGGTTTGCCAACTCATTGGGTCAGCGCAACTGGTTCTCCACCTATAGTTTCAACTTCGACTGGAGCCTCTATCACCAGGGCGATAAGGCTGTAAAGGCAGCTTATGCCGGCTTCGACTGGGACGATAAAGTTCTTCGAGCCAAAATGGACGGCGCCCGCAATCAACTGGCCATCCTCGCCCAAGAACCCAAGACCCTTGCACCAGGTCAGTATCGCGTGTTCTTGTCCCCGGTAGCGGTCTATGATTTCGTCGGTCTGCTGGGCTGGGGCGGCTTCGGACTCAAGAGCCACCGCACCAAGCAAACTCCCCTGCTCAGGATGATCGAGGCCGGCGCGACACTGCACCCGGCTCTCAACATCCGGGAAAATACAGCAGAGGGTGTGGCACCTAACTTCGACGGCAAGGGCTTCTCCAAGCCCGAAGTCGTTACGCTCATCGCCGGGGGCGCTTACCGCGACTGCTTGGTATCGCCGCGCAGCGCCCAAGAATATGGCGTTCCAACCAACGGAGCCTCGCCCGACGAAGCGCCTGATTCGTTGGACATTGCCGCCGGCGATATAAATGCTGACCAAATTTTGGAGCGCCTGGATACCGGCGTGTTCATCAATAACGTCTGGTATCTCAACTACTCCGATCAGCCCGCCTGCCGCATCACGGGCATGACGCGCTTCGCCTGCTTCTGGGTCGAGGGCGGCAAGATAGTTGCCCCCCTTAACGTCATGCGCTTCGACGAGACTCTCTATCGGGCCTTCGGCGACAACCTGCTGGGACTGACGGTCGAGCGCGAGATAATCGTCGATTCAGGCAGCTATGGTGGAAGGAGTAGCAAATCAGGCCGCGTGCCCGGTGCCCTGATTAAAGACTTCAACTTTAATCTATGAGGGAATTTTAACGTGTTCAACTTGTTTAAAATTTTCAAACAGTCTGTCGACACTGCGGTCGCTATTGATGATTTGCTCTTTTCTTGGCTTCGCTGCATGGAGTCAGTCGAAAAGTTTAAATCCAGTGGCGATGGTATAGACGCACTGGTGGGCTACCGAAATAGGATCTTGGATGAACTCCAACGATTGGCGACCGACCTCCTTCGGATAAATCACGACTTGGGACGTGAGGAACAAAAGGCAAGACGTGAGCCGATATACGACCGCAATCCAAACTACAATGGACATTATGTTGTGATCCGTCCGAGACAGCATAATGATTTTATGCCGGACGGGCATGTATCAGAACCAGAAATGGTACTGATCTTCGACCCGGTTCCACATCAGAACGCGGTGGCCAGATTGAGAAATCAAAAAGAAGAGGCCGTTGCCAACCTGAGAAAGCTTCAGACGAAGTTGGATCGTATTAATTCACTTATTAGCATCATGTCTTCTTACTAAAGTTCGCTATTCGCTTGGAGAAAATGAATGAAAAAGTTTGCTACTCAGGGCTGGATTTCCTACCTCCTGATCTCAATTCCAATCTTATTGTTGCTGCTGGTCATGTACCAAATTGACCGTCAGTGGATGCGCCTGTCGGAAATGCAGGTGATCATGCAGGAGCAGGCGAAAGATATGAGTCAGTTGCGGAAGGCCGTAGCGTCAGGGACAACCCGTTCACAGACGAAAAATTCGGCGGATACATCCGGTGTGGGGCCTGCCTTCCGCCGTGCCAATGCTATGACGGAACTGCCAGATTATGCGCAAGGCGACTGGAGCGTCAATGCCTTCGGCACCAACCTTAATACCATTACCCCGCTGGTTTCCAGCGACGCCTATGCATCCGATGTGCAACGCTATGTGTTGGAAAGCCTGATTGCCCGCAACCCAGACACTCTGGAGTGGGAAGGGCTGATCGCCAAAAGCTGGCAGGTTAGCGATGACGGCCTGACCATTACGTTCCAGATGCGCGATGACGTGACCTTCTCGGATGGCGAGCCGCTGACGGCGGATGACGTGGTGTTCACCTTCAACTTCATCATGAACGAGGCGATTCAGGCTCCGCGTGACCGGGCGTATTTGGAAAAGATCAAGGAAGTGAAGGCCAACGGCAAATACGAAGTGGTGTTTACCTACAAAGAGCCTTACTTCGAGGCGTTGTCACTGGCTGGCGGAATGGGCATATTCCCCAAACACTTCTACGGGCCTTACTTGAAAAAGCCGCAGGACTTCAACGAGTCCAAGGGCTTGCTGATGGGTAGCGGGCCTTACCGGATGCCTGACCCGAAAGGCTGGACGCCGGACAAGGGCAATATTGAACTGGTGCGCAACCAGCGTTACTGGGGCGATGTGCAGCCATCCTATAACCGCATTCTGTGGCGCATCATCCAGAACGACAGCGCCCGCTTGATCACCTACCGTAATGGACACATTGACGCTTACAGCGCGCGCCCACTGGAATACTCTGACCTGAGAAAAGACCAGCAGATCATGGACAAGAGCCAAAATTTTGAATACATGCCGCCGATAGCCGGTTACAGCTACATCGGCTGGAACCAGGAACGCAACGGTAAGCCTACTCTGTTTGCCGACAGGCGCGTGCGTCAGGCCATGTCCTATCTAACGGACATTGACCGAATTATCCAAGATGTTTTCCTCGGATATGCGGAGCCGGCGATCAGCCCGTTCAGCAACACCAGCAAACAGCACGACACCAACCTGAAACCCTGGCAGTTCAATCTGGAAAAGGCGAAGACCCTGCTGGAGGAAGTCGGCTACAAAGACAGCAACGGCGATGGCGTACTGGAAGACAAGGATAGGAAGCCGTTTGAATTCAAGCTGACCTACTACAGCGACAACGAAGACACCAAACGCATGGTGCTGCTACTGAAAGATATGTATGCCAAGGCAGGGGTGAGAATGATCCCGACACCGCAAGAATGGCCGGTGATAGTGGACGCCCTCAAAAAGAAGGATTTCGAGGCCATCACCCTAGGCTGGACCAGCGCCATTGAAACTGATATTTACCAGATGTTCCACAGTTCCCAGACCAAGATCAACGGGGACAACTTCATCAGCTACAAGAACCCGGACTTAGATAAACTGATTGATCAGACGCGTGCTACCATCGACGAAGGCAAGCGGATGCCATTGTGGCAGCAGGCCGAGCGCATCATGTATGAAGACCAGCCGTACACCTTCCTGATGCGCAGGCAGACTTTGGAGTTCATCGACCAGCGTATCCGCAACCTGCAAATGACCAAGCGGGGTTTGAACCGTGGGTTGCTGCCGATGGAAAACTACGTGCCTACCGGTATGCACAAATACTCGCAGTAAGCGGAGTACACAGGCATGTTGACCTATCTTCTGCGCCGTCTGCTGCTGATGGTTCCCACCCTACTGGGAATTACCGTGGTCGTGTTTACCGTGATGGCGATGTCGCCCGGCGGCATCAGTGCCCAAGCAATGATAAGTATGAACATGACGCCGGAGCAAAAACAGGCTGAAATGGCTTACATCAATAAGCTTTACGGCCTCGACAAGCCACTGCCCATTCAGTATCTGCGCTGGTTGAACAATGCTTCCCCATTCGGTTTCACTCAGGATGAACAGGGCCATTACACCGGCTTTTCTTTCACCAAGGGCATGTATTTGGGGCGCAGTCTCAAGTATAGCCGCCCCATCATGGAAATCCTGGGGGAACGTATTCCCATCACCCTGTTGCTCAATGTCATCACCCTCCCGCTGATTTACGTTATCGCCATCATGGTCGGGGTGAAAGCGGCGACCGACCGGGGCGGGCGTTTCGATGTGGGTTCCAGCATGTCCTTGCTGGCTTTATGGTCGGTACCGACCATGCTCGCCGGTGTTCTGCTGCTCGGTTTCTTTGCCAATTCGCAGTATTTCCAGTGGTTTCCCACAGCGGGCATTTCCAGTCGCACAGCGCAGGACATGCCTTTCCTGCCGCACTGGGGTTCCTTGTGGGATGTGCTGAAAGTGTTTGGATGGATACTGGTCGGTATGGCGCTGATGGTTACGCTTTCCCGTGTGCTGAAACTGAGTGTGTGGTGGTCGACCAGCTTGCTGTTGTGTGGGGCAACTGCCGGCGTGATAACGGGTGTGCAGTTTTCCGGAGATGGTTTCGTGCGTGGATTCTTGGTTGACCGCCTGTGGCATCTGGTACTACCAGTCATCTGCCTCTCCTATGGTGGCTTTGCAGCGCTGGCCAAACTAACCCGGACTTCCGTGCTGGAGAACCTCAACGCCGATTATGCCCGTACTGCCCGCGCCAAGGGTCTGCAAGAGAGTGACGTGTTGTGGACACATGTGTTCCGTAACAGTCTGTTGCCGCTGATTACGGTGTCTGCCGGATTGCTGCCTAGCCTGCTGGCTGGGTCACTGATCGTTGAGTATATCTTCAGCATTCAGGGCATGGGACAACTGGCGGTGGAAGCAGTCAAGAATCGTGACCGTGACCTGGTACTGGCGATCACCTTGATTAGTGGTTTCCTGACTCTGATGGGTTATCTGATTGCTGATCTTTTTTATACACTGGTTGATCCGAGGGTGACGTATGAGTGATAGCCGTGAGTCGTTCACCCGCCGTATCTGGCGCAAGACCTGGCAGGGGCCAGGGGTAGGGCTGGGTTTTGCTTGGATTGCCATTTTGGTGTTGATGGGGATTTTTGCCCCGTTTCTAGCAAATTCCATGCCCCTGTTGATGAGCAAAAACGGAGAGATTTCCGTGCCGGTGCTGGATTATCTGTCCCGTGAAGACTGGTTTGTATTGGCTATGTTTGTGCTGGCAGTGTTGCTGGCGCTGACTCCATCAAGTACAGGCAAACGGGTGTTGATCTTTGTTGCAGGAACCGTGCTGGTAGCGTTGACCGTCAATACCTTGGTCAAACCACCTGTCTTAGTGGATTATGACCTGTTCCGCGCCCCGGCTTACACCGATGTGGATTGGCGCGTCATGCCACCGATTCCCTATTCACCGCAGGACTCCCTGCGTAGTTTCGATAAAACCGGGTTGGAATCACCTTTGGCCAGCAAGGCATTGGCGCAGGGACGCATCCACCTGATGGGGACGGAAGAAAATGGCACCGATGTGTTCAGTCGCATGATTCATGCTTCCCGCATCGCCCTGAGCATTGGTCTGATCGCAACCGGTATTGCATTGGTTATCGGTGTGATTCTGGGTGGGTTAATGGGCTACTTCTCTGGCGTGGTGGATCTGCTTGGAATGCGGCTGGTAGAAATCTTCGAGTCGATCCCAACCCTATTTTTGTTGCTGACGTTCGTCGCGTTTTTTGGGAATAGCAGACTCTACATGATGATGGTAATCATTGGCGTGACCAATTGGTCCGGGTATGCGCGTTACATCCGGGCTGAATTCCTCAAATTGCGCAAACAGAATTATGTGGAGGCTGCGATTGCCAGCGGTCTGCCGCTCTCTTCCATTCTGTTTCGGCATATGTTGCCCAATGGTATGGCACCGCTACTGGTTGGGGTTAGTTTCGGCGTCGCTTCGGCGATTTTGGCCGAAGCGACCCTCAGTTTTCTTGGCTTGGGGCCGTTAGATACACCTTCCTGGGGGCAGATGCTGAATCAAGCGGTGAAATCCTCCACTTTCAACTGGTGGATGGCGGCGTTTCCCGGTGGGGCGATTTTTCTTACGGTATTCGCCTACAGTCTGATCGGGGAAGCGTTCCGCGATGCCATCGACCCGCAACTGTCCCGCAAGGTAGGGATCAATGCTTGACCTCCTCCCCGGCCTGAAGGACGGGGATTCCTGACTTCACAATCAGGGTTTTCTGTTTCAT
>JAUPTV010000115.1 GCA_030917925.1 Pseudomonadota bacterium | reverse complement strand
TGAACGCCAGCATCCCCGGCTGGCCGGGAACGTCCACATCGTAAAGCCGCGAGCCATCGAACCAGGTCAATTCCTGACCCTCACGCGGAATCTGCGCGGGAATCCAGTCGAGAATGACGCCGATGCCGTGTTGATGACAGGCATCGATAAACGCCATCAATTCTTCAGGTCGGCCATAACGTGGATTGGGCGTGAAATAACCGGCGACGGTTTCACCGGGCGTCCAGAAACTCAATTCGACTTGGACGCCGGTTCGCCCCGACAATTGTGGCAGGATCTGTTCTTTTAACTGGCCATAACTGGCGACCTGACCGGGATGATCGCCGAACGTCACCTGGTGGAGGGTCACGGGCAGTTCCCAACCGGGCGTTTTCAGTAACCGCACCATCCAGGAGTCATCCGCCCAAGTGTAACCGTGTTCAAGATCGCGAACCACGGCGGCAGTGCTGGGATAGACTTCGGTTTGCAAAGCCAAAGGGTCGGTCTTCAGGAATACCGCACCTTCACCGTTGCGAATTTCATATTTATAGAGATCGCCCACACCCGCGCCAGGAATGAACAGTTCCCAAACTCCGGCTTCACACCGTTCCATGAAATGCCGACGGCCGTCCCATTGATTAAAAATTCCCACCACGCTGACCCGGCTGGCGTGCGGTGCCCACAGTGTAAAGTGGACTCCGGTAATGCCTTTTTTCGACTGGGGATGCGCGCCCAGTGCGGCGTACAACGAGTCCAGCTTTCCCTGACATAACGCTTCGCTATCCGCCTGGCTGAACGAAGGGGCGTGAATCGCGTAAGGGTCGTGGAACGTCGTGATTGCACCGTCGGCGTCAATCATTTTCAATTGATAATCCAGATGTGTCACGCCGGGCCATCGGACCATGAACAGCCCATCCGGGTGCAAGCGCTGCATTTCGCGGGGGCCGATTCCAGCGGACGGGACGACATAAGCGCGTTCGGCACCCGGCAAAAAAGCGCGAATCAGCAGCGCCCGTTCCTGGCTGTCGTAGTGAGGCCCCAAAACCGTATAAGGTGCGTCATGACGTAATTCAATAATTTTCTGAAGGTTTTCTTCCAACATCGCCCTGACCTTTTCTGTGTAGCGCTGCTTGCGCCAATGCTTATTAACATAACAAATTTACAGGTTTAAGTAGACAGTCACGGCGCGGCTCCAGCGGATTTTTGCCCAAAAAAACGGGGCGACGCTGAGTAGCGCCACCCCTGATTGTTGAATTAATCAGCAGAATTAGTCGTCTTTATCGCCGGGCTGCGCCGGTGTAGTAGCCGATTGAGCGGCCCCGCGCCCCTGACCCCGCTTTTGACCCTGTTCAGTAAAGAATTTGTCCATGACCTGCTTCTGGGTCGGATCGAGCGTGGCGTACAGATCGTCGGCCGCCTTGGTCAGCGCTTTCATACCCGCCAGATTCTGCTCCATGGATTGCACCCGTTCCTGGAAATGCTCCAGTGCAGTCTCATCCTTGTCGCGCATTTCCTGCCGACCCTTGAACTTGGCTTGATGATGCGCGTCATGAGCTGCGAGGAATACTTTCCAGGCGGCTTCCTGTTCCGGCTTCAGCTTGATTCGAGCCGCCAGCAACTCCATCCGTTCCGCATGGTATTGCTGCATCATCGCATGGCGCTGTCCCGGATGACCGCGCCCGCCGTCCATCATCCCGCCATAGCCACCACCCATCATCGGGCAATCGCCGCCCATCATCGCGCCATGACCGCCCCAGGAACCTGCGACGGCGACCGCCGACAGACCCAGACCCGCGATAACCGCGACCGCCAGCAGATTCTTACGCAGTGTCTTCATGATTGAACTCCTCGTTGCTTGGGTTGCTTGTTGAACATGGGCCTATTAGACGCCGAGTTTGTAACCGGAGTTTTGCCGGGAGAGGAATTTTGTAACGATTTGTATCAATTCCCCTGAACGGCCAGAGAAAATTATCCACCCGTCGGGTCTAACCCTGAGTGCAGCAATAGGTATTCATCGACGAGGAGATCGCCATGCTTTTGGATAGTGAAGATCGTTCTATCCCGATTTTACTGGTTCAAAAAGGCCAGGATATCGAAGAGATTATTGAAATCGCTATGGTTAATCCGCAGACACCGACCATCGAGGTTGAAAGCCGGGTCAGAAACCATATCACTCGATTTGAATGGAATGCTGCGACTGTGCCATTGCAAATCTACCGCTATCCTGACCGGATTGAAGCGGTTGCCGACGTTCCAGGCAGACTGCTACAGACTGAAGAAGGTTGACCGCCAACTGAAGAATGGGATGCTTCGAGGATCAACCAGAAGATAGCGGATTCATGCGCATGGCAAGGGGCGCTTCGCCGGGCTGGCGGCCCCCCCTGTCACGACAGGTTGTCTTCATTAGCAGACTGGGAAGGAGTTACTCTCATTAAACCCAATTCTGGGTGTTAATGGGCAGGCTTGCTCGGAGCTGGCGCGACCCATGGATGAAGATTGCGGATTGATCATAAAGGTTTTCTCCCGGCCCGATGAACTCATTAAATCGCGATCCGGGAGCCGGGTCTGCGAGCGACTCTGTGAGGCGCTCATCGAGGTCGAATTGAGCAGGGTCCAATCCGGTCCCCGGTCGTTAAAAGATTCTGCTACGGCCGGGGTGAAACTGGCAGCACCGAACAGCAAAGCACTGGTTGACACAATAGTTAGAAGTTTCATAGACACCACTCCTTCGCAAAATGTCAGCGTTGAGGATTCTTCCCGGATGGAGGGATTTGGTGGAGGATACCTTTATGGACAAAGCGGCATTGCCTCCCCTATCCTGCCCCACCAAGGGGTTTGGAGAATTAAGCAAAATCAATGCCATTTTATTAACATATTTATTTAATTCAATTTTATTCATTTTCTAATTCATTGAAGAGGCTGATACGGGTGACTGTTAACCCATCGCCAGTGGCTTAAAAAACCAGAAAATGAGTTATAACTCACTGATAAAAATAATTATTCACTAGAAGACCCGGAACAGGGTCAGCAGCGACCCACTGAACGGGTTCGGCTTGGGGTATTTTTCTCGTTATTTTGGGTTGACATAACCAGGCTCTGTGCTACTGCTTAGGTTAGCAATGGTAAGAATCTGCCGCTAAAAAGGAGGGTTGTCATGATCGGCAAATCGGCTGCTTTTCTCAAAATGACCGCACTGATCGCCAGGATTGCTGACTGCGATGCGCCGGTTCTGCTCGAGGGTGAAACCGGGACGGGCAAGGAACTGGCCGCACGGGCGATCCACTGCCAGGGGCAAAGACGTAACCAGCCCTTTGTTCCGGTCAACTGTGGTGCCATCCCGGATTTGTTGATCGAAAATGAACTGTTTGGTCATCGCAAAGGTGCATTTACCGATGCCCGTAGCGACCAGTTGGGGCTGATTGCTCAGGCTGACTCAGGCACACTGTTTTTCGACGAAGTGGACGCCCTGTCACCCAAGGGGCAAGTGGCCCTGCTGCGATTCCTACAGGATCAGCACTACCGGCCACTGGGAGAAACGCGCGAGCAGGCTGTCGATGTCCGAATTGTGGCCGCCAGCAACGCGAACCTGAGCCAACTGGCCGAGGTCGGTCAGTTCCGAATGGACTTGCTGTACCGGTTGAAAATCCTGTTCCTCAAGGCTCCGCCATTGCGTGAGCGTAGCGGGGATCCGGTTTTGTTGGCGGAACATTTTGTGCGCACCTGTAGCCAACGCTTTGGCCAGCCCCGGAAATTTTTCCACCCCGATACACTGGAGTGGTTTGCGGCGTACTCCTGGCCGGGGAATATCCGCGAACTGGAAAATCTGGTGTACCGGGAATATCTGCTCACTGACGGCCCGATGATTCAGATCCACCCGGACGATCCGCAGCAGAAGGACCGTCGCCAATTGATGGATCGTCGCCAACTCTTCATGGATGAACTGAATTATGCGGCCGCCAAGGCCAGGATAGTTGAGGACTTTGAGAAGAAGTTTCTGGTAAGGGTGATGACGAAGGCGAAAGGCAACGTGACCCAGGCGGCGACCCTGGCGGGAACCGAACGACGCCATTTAGGCAAACTCATTAAGAAGTTGGGCATTGAGAAAAGTGGCTATTACGCCTGAACCCAGCCTTCAGTCTCATCGCCGGCCAAGCCAGGTATTCTGTGCGCCAACCCACAGGGCAGTTCAGACCCACTTACATGGAGGTTGCACCCGGCTGATGTTTCAATCCGTTAGCGTCTTTTTGCTGGTTTTTTACCAACTTCTGCTGGGTCAACCGTCACCCGCACTAACCTCGCCAGAATTGCAAGAAAACATAAAATTCAATTGATTAGTCTGCTTGAACAGGTGGTATGGGTTTTGCTAAATGTGTCAGACACCAAGCCCGTCTGACCACTGGCCAGGCAACCTGACCGGTCCACCCTCCAGTAAGACCGCCTGTTTTCCATCGCCAAGCGGTTTGATG
>JAUPTV010000114.1 GCA_030917925.1 Pseudomonadota bacterium | reverse complement strand
CGCTCTTCCGATCTCCGGTTGGCCATGGCGGTTATACGGGTTTTGCAGTGACCCGGCAATTTCCACCAACTTGTAAACGAAGCATAGAATCTTGCTGTGGTTCCAACCGCCGCGCGTCCCCATTTCCAGACCTTTGGGACGAGATGACCTGAGCGAAGCTGCCGCCATCGGGAAACCGACGGCTGGCCAGCAGCGCCAGGCAGGCGTGGAAAATATGGGTTTTGCCGGCGGCGGTTGCCATCCAGAACGCTGCCTGTTGCAGGTCATCCAGGGTAAAGTCGGCCACTTTGGGCGGCAGATTTCGTCCCGGCCACTCCTCCTGATGAAACCGGGCGACATCGGCGAGCAGGGCGTCCGGGTCGGCAAACAGGCGGTTCAAGTGGTGGGCGGCGAACAGGATGGCGAGATACTGGAAATAGCGCGGAGCGAAACCGACCTGCTGGCAGGTAGCGCGGACTTCACTATCAAGAGCTTCCAGGTGGGGCCTGGCGCTGGAGGGCGCGGCCATGCGCAGGGCGTGGAGATAGCTGTTGGCGTTCAAGGCGTCCAACGTGCCGTATTGGGTTTCCTGGTCGCTCAGGTAGCGTTCGGCGTGGTGCCGGTCAATTCCGAGGTCAGTGGCCAGAAAATCCCGCAGCACCAGCGAGCGTTTCAGGCGACCATGGCCGGATGTGCCGGGGCGAGCAGGGGCAGCGCGTTGGGCCATGCAGATCTCGATGGAATCGTGGCAAGGTTGGATTGTTACCAGAATGGTAGCATGTTAGATTGAATCATGCACATCATCGCACTGCGAACACTATGCACGTTTTGGACCACCCATCCATCTGCGGAAACGCCCTTGCGCGGCTGGTATGCCGAGGCCCGGCGGGCCGACTGGCATACGCCTGCCGACATCAAGGCCGTGCACTGTACCGCCAGTTTCCTGGCCAACAACCGGGTCGTGTTCAACATTAAGGGCAATGACTATCGACTGGTCGTCGCCGTGCGCTACAACCCCGGCATCTTGTTTATCCGGTTCATCGGGACGCATGCCGAGTATGACCGGATTGATGCCACAACGATTTAGGCACCTGATATGGAATTAAAACCGATTCGCAATGAAGCCGATTATGGGAACGCCCTGGCGGAAATTGAACGCCTGTGGGATGCGCCGGAAGGCAGTCCCGAAGCGGATCAACTGGAAATCCTCACGATTCTGGTGGAAACCTACGAAAAAGTGCGGTTTCCGATTGAAGCTCCTGATCCCGTGGCTTTCATCGAGTACATCATGGATTCGCGCGGATTAACGCGCAGGGATCTGCAACCGTATATCGGGCCGCGCGGTCGGGTCGCTGACATTTTGAATCGGACCCGTCCCCTGACCATGACGATGATCCGCCGCCTGGCGACTGGTTTGAATCTGCCGGCGGAAGTGCTGATTCAGCCCTATCCACTGCGCGAAATCACCCCTATTTGAGGTTAAAACATCCCTTCGATAAACACGTTTTCATGGAGGCTTGACTTTTATATCGCTTTTCCCGGTGAAAGCCGGATTTCCGGATTCCCCTCCTTGGCAAAGGAGGGGTGGCGCGTTAGCGCCGGGGTGGTTCGGGAAGTCCGCTGATCAGCCGGAAAGGCAATATCAAGCAGCTTTTCTTAATGTGCTTGGTCCTGTAAATTTTCCTGGGATGCCCAAGCTACAAGCTAATGCTGAAGAAGCCGAAGCGGGGTGATGAAGGCATTTCTCCCGGTCTGAATCACAGATTGCCACGGATGACGCGGATTCCACGGATCTTTCCGTGTCATCGAATAATCCGTTGAATCCGTGATTCAGACGATGGAATGAAGTGTGTACCGGATTTCCGGATCTGACCACGGGAAAATTTACAGGACCATATATCGCTGAAGTTCTTCAGGTATGCTTTTTAGGGCTTGGACAAACCTGATGATCTGGATCCCACCACAGCAACTTCACCACTGATTGATCACGAATGCCAATAATCCGTGCTTTGCCGGAAAAATGAAATGAAAATACTTCGTCAATATCATCCTGCTGAATCTGTTCAAGCCGCTGACGAGCGGCTAGCGACAGCCGGTCGATTTGTATCGCGTGATGATCCGGTCCCGCAATATCTGTCCAGCGCATTGAATCGAAGTCACGCAGTTTTTGTAAAACTTTCAGTTCTACTTCCTGCTCGATTGGCCAGGCAAAAGGACCAGATCGGTCAACTGTCGAAAATCGCCAGGAAGGATGCTCTGGCGTGGTGAACTGGCGCACTCGCACTGACTTGCGATCCGGCTGGACGCCAGTACGCGTATGCGGTTGCTTGGGTCGTTTCGGCATGATCAATCAAGCGCCCCGTAATATTCAGCCAGCGCCGCCAGAGTAATTTCCCGCTCACCCCGTTCCCTGTCGGCCAGACCTTCACGCGCCAGACGCCATGGATCTTCAGCGTGAGTTTGATCGCTGAGCCACTGGGCGGAATGATTGGCGTAGAAACCCAGAACTGTGTCGATAGTCTCAATCTGGGTCGCGTTCAAGCCACCCTCGGCATGGGGTCTGAATAACGATGCATTGACCTGATACTGGCCACAATGAACTTCATACAAGTCGCGAACGACGGGGCCATTGGCCCAAGCTTCGATACGGTTGGGAAACAATGGGGCATCGTCCCAGACCAGCGACCAGGCTTGGGCGTAATAGACCAGTTTTTGCAATTTCATGGCTGACATCGGACCTTGTCGATCCAGGATATAAGCCGCTACATCAAATACATTCGCCATTGGTTGCTCCGCTGTCAAAGATTATTAAGGATTCGCCCCGCTTTACGACATCCCCTCAACAAACACGGTTTCAAGGGCGGTGAAGCGTTGAACGCCGGGGAAGCTCAGACAGGCGAGGTCGTTGGTGTAGTAGCGGTCGGCGGGGTGTTCGGCCATTTTGGCCTGGAGCCAGTCCGCCCCGTGCAGCACGTTGTCGCGCCAGAAGACGGCAGCCGGTTGGGGCGCTGACGCCCAACTCATCGGCCATGTGCTGCAATTCAAGTTTCTTCTCCTGACGGGCCGCATCCTCGATCCGCGCAAACGCCTGCTCCAGAATCCCGGCCAGTTCACCGCCGCGCAATACCAGATCGCCCTGCTCCGTTGCCACCTCACCGAGAAACGCCCGCACCTGCTGATTATGGCGACGGATGATCCGGTAAATCCCGAAATCCAGTTCCTCCGCTTCATGCAACTGGAACAGCTCGCTCATTAGCCCGACAAAACGGGTCTCCGGGGTTTCAACAAGCATCTCGGCCATCAGGATTCCTTCAGTTTTTCCCATCGAAAAAGTCAAATATCGCGCTAATCTCAATATAGACTAACAAATAACCCTATTCTCCGCGCCCTGCCCATCCAACCAGGAACATCTGGCCAACATGTTAAGCACCTTCCTTGAGCGTTACCTGAAACCGTTGGCTCGCCTGCGTTCCTTCCGCTTCACCCCTTCCGCTCCCCCCGAAGCAAACCGCTGGCCAGTCGCGATCATCGGCATGGCGGGCATTTTTCCCGGCGCGGCGGACCGGCGGCAATTCTGGCGCAATCTGGAAGCGGGCGGGCGCTTCATCCGCGAAATTCCGCCGGAACGGTTTCGCTGGCCGGATTACTATACCGATCTGCAACAAGGCGGTGAGAACGCCGCCAGTATCTGGGGCGGCTTTCTCGACGACATCGCGGCCTTCGATGCCGAACAGTTCGGGATGAACCCGCATCGGGCGGAACGACTGGACCCACAACAGCGGTTGTTCCTGGAAGTTGTTCAACGCGCCATTGAGGATGCCGGTTATCGTCCGGCGCAACTGGCGGGGCCGGCGCTAGGCGTCTTCGTAGGATCAGGGTTTTATAACTACGCCGAACGCTAGCGCCAGGCCGACGTAACCCCCCATCTGGAGCTGATTTACCCCGATCTGATCGCCAACCGGGTTTCGCACTGGCTCAACGCCCAGGGACCGAGTGAGTCGCTGAATACCGCCTGTTGCGGTTCAATGACCGCCGTGCATCGCGCCGTTCGCGCCATCGCCGCCGGTGAATGTGACTGGGCGCTGGCGGGTGGTGTCAGTGTGCTGCTGTCGCCCTATTCCTTCCGCGCCTTTGCCAAAGCGGGCGTAGCGTCGGTCAGCGGCGGCGGACGGGTGTTTGACGAACGTGAGGATGGCTGGGCAAGGGGCGAGGGGGCCGGGGCAGTGTTACTCAAACCGCTGGCCAGGGCGCTGGCCGATGGCGATGTGATCCATGCGGTCATCGCTGGGTCGGCGGTCGGGCACAGTGGCCATACCCCTTCGCTATTGGCGCTAAACCGTGAGGCGCAAACCGCCACGATGATCCGGGCGCACCGGCAGGCTGGCGTGGACCCGGCGCAGGTGGGCTATCTGGAAATTCAGGGTTCCGGCAAGGCCAAGGCGGATCTGGACGAAATCCGGGCCATGCGCGAAGGCT
>JAUPTV010000113.1 GCA_030917925.1 Pseudomonadota bacterium | reverse complement strand
TTAATCGAGCGAGTGCTGGTGAATCTGTTGGAAAACGCTGCCAAATACACGCCACCGGGCACGATGATCGGCGTCACCGCACACGTTGAAGCAGAGCAGATCAACGTCGAGGTGTGGGATGAAGGGCCAGGGTTGCCGCCGGGCCGGGAACCGACCTTGTTTGACAAATTTACCCGGGGTCATGCGGAATCGGCCGCTCCGGGTGTGGGCCTCGGCCTGGCCATTTGCCGGGCGATCATCGACGCGCATGGCGGTCAGATTCAGGCCGTAAACCGGGTAACGGGTGGTGCCTGTTTTATGTTTACGCTGCCGCTGGAAACACCACCGACGCTGGATATCGAGGAATCTATGGACTTATGAACGCCAGCCCTGAAACCCCGTTGACGGTTCTGATTATCGAGGATGAGCACGCGATCCGGCGCTTCGTCCGCACCGCGCTGGAAGGGGAAGGTTGCCGGGTGTGGGAAGCGGACACCTTGCGCAGCGCCTTACACGAAGCCAGCACCCGCAAGCTGGATTTGGTCATTCTTGATCTCGGCTTGCCCGATGGCGATGGCATCGACTTCATTCGCGAGTTGCGCGTCTGGAGCAGTATGCCGGTCGTGGTGCTGTCGGCCCGGGTTGCAGAGTATGACAAGGTTGAGGCGCTCAACGCAGGCGCTGACGATTATCTAATCAAGCCGTTCGGAGTCCCGGAATTGCTGGCGCGGGTCCGCGCCGTGTGCCGACGAGTAATGCGGGGACCTGAGGGAATGATCCGGATTATTTTCGGCGATATAGAGGTGGATCTGGAAACCCGAAGGGTGTTCCGCGCTAAGGAACCGGTGCATCTCACGCCGATTGAGTTCCGCTTATTGACCACATTGATCGCTCAGCCCGGCCGGGTGTTGACGCATCGCCACTTATTGCGGGACGTCTGGGGGCCGGCGTATGTGGAACGCAGCCACTATCTGCGGGTTTATATGGGGAATTTGCGCCAGAAACTCGAAGCCGATCCGGCGCGGCCTCACTACCTGCTGACCGAAACCGGCGTGGGATATCGGTTCTGTCCGTCCGGATAGTGTCTTGGGCGACAACTCGCTTTGCCAGAGTACCGAATTTTTACAGTTTCTTTACGACTCTTCCGGTAAAAGCTCGTGTTTGAACTAGCCAATTGCGAGCTTTTTATGACTGCCCGAACTTTGATGAATTCCAACCTAGTGGCGTTGAAACCCACCGACACCGTGGCCGCCGCCGCTCAAATCATCCTTCAGCACCACCTTCGCCATTTACCCGTCGTGGATGAACAGGGTCGCTATGTCGGCACCTTTGGCATTTACTCCGTGCTCCAACTGGCGATGCCATCCGCCGTGGTGAAGCATGGCCTGGAAAATGTAGCTTTTGTGACGGAAAAAGATGGTGCGCTTGCTCAGCGCCTGCGTGAACGCCAGGATGAGCTGGTACGCAACTGGCTCAGCCAGGATCCGGTGGCGCATCCCGACACCCCGGCTATGCAGGTTGTGCAGATGATCCTGCATGGGCATACCAGCGTTCCGGTCGTGGATAAAGCCACGCATCGTTTGGAGGGCATCATTTCCTCTTGGAACGTGCTGGAAAGTTTGCTGAGGGAGAACCGCTGAGATGCATGAATCCAGTACAGTCGCTTCGACGTCCTACATGTGGGTCGCCGCTATTTTGTTCGTGATCACCTACGGGGTGGTCATGAGCGAGAAGGTTAACCGCGCCATTGTCGCCCTGGTCGCTGCCAGCTTGATGATTATCCTCGGAGTTCTGAATCAGGAAGCAGCGATTCGCGGTATCGACTTCAATACCATCGGCCTGCTGATCGGCATGATGGTGATCGTCGCCGTGACCCGCCAATCCGGCATTTTCCAGTTTCTGGCGATCTGGTCGGCCAAGAAAGTCCAGGCGCGGCCCTGGGGCATTCTAGTCATGATTTCGCTGGTCACAGCGGTGACTTCGGCGTTCCTGGACAATGTGACGACGGTGCTGCTGGTGGTGCCGGTGACCCTGCTGATTACCGAGGAGTTGAAGGTCAAGCCGTATCCGTACCTGTTCGCGATGATCTTCTCGTCCAACATCGGTGGCACCGCGACGCTGATCGGCGATCCGCCTAACATCATGATCGGTTCAGCCACTGGCCTGACCTTCAATGATTTTGCGTACAATCTGTCGCCGGTCATTTTCGTCATCATGGCGGTAACTCTAATTCCGATCTACTTCATTTGGGGTCGACATCTTCAAGCGACACCGGAAGATCGTCAACGGGTCATGCAATTCAACGAATACGAAGCGATTACTGATCCCGTGCTGCTGAAATCCTGCCTGAGCGTCATCGGCATAGTGATCGTCGGCTTCATGGCGGCGCGGTTTCTGGGCCTGGAAGCGGCGACCATCGCCATGTTCGGCGCGGCGTTGCTGCTGTTGCTGGCCAACTGGGGCCGGGATGCGGAACATCAAAGCCAGCAGGTAACCCATGCTTTTAATGAAGTCGAATGGATCACTATCTTCTTCTTCATCGGCCTGTTCATCATCGTCCATGGGGTAGACAGCACCGGTTTGCTGAGACTGCTGGCGGACAAGATGCTGGCGTTGACCGGCGGCGACCTGACCGCGACTGCGATGGTCATTCTCTGGTCTTCGGCGATCCTGTCGGCAGTCATCGATAATATTCCCTTTGTTGCCACCATGATTCCCATGATCAAGGCGATGGCCCCGACCTTTGGCGGGACTGAAGGACTGATGCCGCTGTGGTGGGCGCTGTCGCTAGGGGCCTGTCTGGGCGGCAACGGCACGTTGATTGGGGCCAGTGCTAATCTGGTCGTTGCGGGTTTCGCTGAGCGAGCCGGCCAGCCGATTCGCTTTGTCGAGTACACGCTGCTGGCCTTTCCGATCATGCTGATGTCGATTGCCATCAGCATGGTTTATCTGTATTGGCGGTTTCTCTAAACTTTTTTTCAGCCTTTCTTGCAGATTGCCCACAAGCCGACTACTTTACCCTCATAGAGATCATCAATATTTATCAGGGGGTAGTCGTCTTGTTGCGCGCACTGGGTTTGTGGCTGTTCTGCTTCGGCCTGTGGTTGCTGTTATCCGGGTACTTTGACGTTCCCCTGCTCCTCGCGTTTGGCGTGTTGTCCTGTGCGCTGGCGGTGTTTGTCGCCTGGCGCATCGAAAAGCTTGAACCCGAAGAAAAGCCCCTGCATCCCAGGCTGGGGCCGCAACTCCTGCTCTACTGGCCCTGGCTGGTGTGGCAGATCGTGCTGGCCAATCTTGATGTCACCAAGCGTGTTCTGGACCCCAAACTACCGATCAGTCCAACGATGATTACCCTCAAGCCGACGCAGCACAGCGAAATGGGGCAAGTAATCTACGCCAACTCCATCACCCTGACGCCCGGCACGATCACCACTTCACTAAGCGACGGGATATTGGAAGTTCACGCCTTGACTCTGGAAGGCGCGGAGTCCCTGCTGGAAGGCGACATGGATCGGCGAGTCGCGGCGCTGGAACGGAGGAACGCCTGATGTTCGCGGCTGCCGCACTCGGTATTCTGGTTTGTATGGCGCTGGCCATGGCGCGAGCGCTGGCGGGTCCCACCGTCTATGACCGGATCATGGCAGTCAACGCCTTCGGTACCAAGACCGTACTTCTGATTGCCGTGTTGGGATTTATGAGCGGGCGTCCTGATTTCATGGATATCGCCCTGCTATATGCACTCATCAACTTTATTGGCACAATTGCCGTGCTCAAGTTCATTCGCTACGGCGACCTGGGCTGGCCGCGCAACACGCCGGACGAACCGGACGATCTCTAAATGACCTGGCTGATCGATGGACTCAGCGCCTTGGCGCTGCTGGGCGGCGTATTTTTCGCCATGGTCGGCGGTATCGGTATGTGGCGAATGCCGGATTTTTACACCCGGATGCATGCCGCAGGCATTACCGACACGATGGGCGCTGGCCTGATTTTACTCGGATTGATGTTGCAAGGCGGTTGGACCCTGATAACCGTCAAGCTATTAATAACGCTGATATTTTTGTGGCTGACCAGTCCGACCGCCTGCCATGCGCTGGTGCAGGCGGCACTGGCAGATCCAAGCAATCCCCGTCCGCTGTTGCATCAAGACCTGCC
>JAUPTV010000112.1 GCA_030917925.1 Pseudomonadota bacterium | reverse complement strand
GCTGCTGATGGCTTGCGGCGCACGCCTGCCTGAACGCCTGGAATGGCTGCGCCAGGCGATTGCCGAGTACATCCGGGAGGAATACGGCCATCAGGAGTGGATTCTCAACGACCTCGCCGCCTGTGGCGCGGATGCCGAAGTCGTGCGTCATGGCGACCCGGCGTTACCGACTGAACTGATGGTTAGCTACGTCTACGACCGGATCGCCCGGCACAACCCGGTGAGTTTCTTCGGCATGGTCAACGTGTTGGAAGGCACCAGCGTTGCACTGGCCACCCAGGCCGCCGGGATCATCCAGAATACGTTGCAACTCCCCACGCAGGCGTTCAGTTACCTGAATTCCCACGGTAGTCTCGATCTGGAGCACATGAAATTATTCGAGGGTTTGATGAACCGGCTGGATCACGCCGACGATCAGGCTGCTGTAGTGCATACCGCCAGGGTGGTTTATCGCCTGTATGCCGATCTGTTCCGCAATCTCCCGCTGACCGTGTGAGGAAAACGTCATGCAAATTTCGGAATGCCGCGCCCTGGTCACGGGTGCCAGCGGCGGCATCGGCCAGACGCTGGTCGAGCAACTGTGTGAGGGCGGTGCCCACTTGTTACTGGCCGGACGGCAACTCCAGACTCTCGACGCCCTGGCGCAACGCTTTCCCGGTCAGATCAGCCGGGTCCAGGCCGACCTGCGCCAGCGCGAAGGGCGCGATGTGGTGTTAGCGGCAGCCCGCGAGTTCGGCGGCCTTAACGGTCTGATCAATGCGGCCGGCGTCAATCAGTTCAGCTTGCTGGAGCATCAGGATGAAGAAGCCATTGCCCGGTTGATCGAACTCAATGTTACCGCAACCCTGCAACTCACCCAGCGCCTGCTACCCTTGCTGCGTCAAGCACCCACCGCCCTGCTGGTCAACATCGGCTCCACCTTCGGCTCCATCGGCTATCCGGGTTTTGCGACCTACTGCGCCAGCAAATTCGCCCTGCGCGGCTTTTCCGAAGCGCTGCGCCGCGAATTGGCGGACAGCCGCATCAAGGTGCTGTACATCGCGCCACGCGCCACCCGCACCGCGATGAACGCTGCCCCGGTCGTGGCCATGAATGCCCAACTGAAAGTCGCCATGGACGATTCAGCCACGGTCGCCCGGCAGATCGTCGAGGCGATTCGCCGCGAGCGCGCAGAACTTTACCTGGGCTGGCCGGAAAAGCTGTTTGTCCGGCTCAATGGCTTGTTGCCCCGGATCGTCGATCAGGCACTGCGCAAGCAGTTGCCGATCATCCAGCACTTCGCCCCTCACGACCATTGAAGGAATTGCCGATGAAAATTCTGCGTCATCTCTGCCTGTCGCTGCTGGCCCTGATCAGCCTGCCGGTCCTGGCGCTCAGTGAAGCCAGCCAGACCGAGTTGAAACAACTCCAGACCCGCTGGGCGGAGATCAACTACCAGTTGCCGGAAAAACAGCGCGAAGCCGCCTTTGCCGAACTGGCTCAACGCGCCGAAAAGGCGGTCACTGGCGAGCCGCAAGCCGCCGAACTGCATATCTGGCACGGTATTATTTTGAGTACCTGGGCCGGTGCCAAAGGCGGACTCGATGCCCTCGATCTGGTCAAACAGGCCAAGGCCGAGTTGGAACAAGCCCTGAAGCTGAACGACAAGGCGCTGGACGGTTCGGCCTATACCAGTCTGGGCAGTCTCTATTATCAAGTGCCCGGCTGGCCCATCGGTTTTGGCGATGACAGCCAGGCTGAAACGATGCTCAAAAAAGCGCTGGCGCTGAATCCCAAAGGGATTGATCCCAACTATTTCTACGGCGACTTCCTGCAACGGGAGGAACGCTATCCAGAGGCCAAAGCCGCTCTGGAAAAAGCCCTGGCCGCTCCGGATCGTCCAGGTCGCGCCAGCGCTGATGCCGGACGCCGTGCTGAAGCCCGGCAATTGCTGAAAACGGTCGAGGAAAAAAGCACCGCCAGCACCAACAAATAGACCAAACCAATTAGGGTTAGCCATGCGTATTCTGCTGATTGAGGATGATGTTGCTCTGGGGGAAGGCATTCGCGTGGCCCTGAAATCCGAGGGCTATACGGTGGACTGGCTTCAGGATGGGGTCAGCGCCGTCCATGCGCTCAGTCATGAAAGTTTCGCTATCGCCATCCTCGACCTTGGTCTGCCCCGTCTGGATGGCCTGGAAGTGCTCAAGCGCCTGCGGGCGACAGACAACCCGATCCCGGTGCTGGTGCTGACGGCCCGCGACGCCACCAGCGACCGGATTGCCGGACTGGACGCCGGCGCGGATGATTACCTGGTCAAGCCCTTTGACGCTGCGGAACTCAAAGCGCGGTTGCGGGCGTTGCTGCGCCGCAGTTTCAACCGGCCGCAGCCGGTGCTGGAATACCGCGAAGTGTGTCTGGACCCGGTTAACCAGCAAGTCAGCTACCAGGGCCAGCCCGTTGTGTTGCAGCGCAAAGAGTTTCTGTTGCTACATCAATTATTGGCTCAACCGGGGCGCGTGCTGACCCGCGACAAGCTGCAACAGACGTTGTACGGCTGGGATGAAGAGGCCGAAAGCAACGCTCTGGAGGTGCATATCCATCACCTGCGCAAGAAACTCTTTCCCGAGCTGATTCGCACCGTGCGCGGCATTGGCTATCTGGTCGACAAACTCTGATGGGTTCGATCCGTAGTCGCACCCTGCTGCTGGTGCTGGGCTTGCTCAGTCTGTCGCTGACGCTGATTTCCTACCAGAGCTATCAGGATGCCTACCACGAAATCGAGGAACTGTTCGACGCGCAAATGGCGCAACATGCCCGGTTGCTGGCGGGCATGGTCAGTCACGACATGAGCAACGAAGCGGGGCAAGCGCTGCAACAAGCGCTGGATAAAGCGGTCGCCGCCACCGAAGGTAGCCCACAAACGCAGCCCTTCGGCCACAAATATGAAAACAAGCTGGGCTTTCTGGTGCTGGATGAGTACGGCAAAACTTTGCTGCAATCCACCAGCGCCATAGGCCAACTGGCGCAGAACCTGGGTCGCCGGGACAACCTTCCCGTCCACAGCGTGGGCGACGCTCCCATGCTGCCCAGTGAACACCTGATCGGTTACCACGATGCGCTGTTGCACGACGACCAGTGGCGTCTTTTCGTTCTGCATGACCAGCGCAATAACCATTGGATTCTGGTCAGCGAGCGTCAGGACATCCGGGGTGAACTGACAGAAAAGATCGCCCTGCGCAGTCTGTTACCGGATCTGGTGGGCCTGCCGCTGCTGGCCCTGCTGGTCTGGCTGGCTATCGGTTGGGGTCTGCGTCCGCTGGGGCGGATGGCGCAATTACTCAAGACCCGTGATCCGGATAATCTGGCACCGCTCCAACTCGCGCCGCTGCCGCAGGAACTGACGCCTGTTGTCGCTTCGCTGAACCGCCTGCTGATGCAGGTCATGGCGCTGCTGGAACGGGAAAAGCGGTTTCTGGCCGATGCCGCACATGAACTGCGTACACCACTGGCCGTGTTGCGCATCCATACCCAGAACGCCCTTCAAGCGCCTGATCCCACTGACCGCGATCAGGCTCTCCGGCAACTTGATGGCGGTATCGAACGCGCCACCCGGGTCATCGCGCAATTACTGACGCTGGCGCGACTGGAACCCAGCGCGGTCACGTTGCGGATGGCCGAACTGGATCTGCTGGCTTTTTTGCGCAATGAACTGGCCGAACTGATCCCGCTGGCGCTGGAACGTCAGCAGGATCTGACTCTGGAGGCGACTGAGGGCAACCATGACCGCTTGATCGCCGATGCGCCGAGCCTGGGCATCCTGCTACAGAATCTGATCAGCAACGCGGTGCAACATACGCCGAAGAACGGCCAGATTCGGGTGTGCCTGCAAGTCCTGGACGAAGCGGTGGAACTGCGGATTCAGGACAGCGGCCCTGGCATACCGCCTGAACTGCGCACAAAGGTTTTCGAGCGTTTCTTCCGCCAGGGCGCGGCGCAGGGTGCCGGGCTGGGCCTCTCCATCGTCGCCCGGATCGTAGAATTGCATGGTGGAACACTTGAACTGCATGACAGTTCGCTTGGCGGCCTGGAGGTTTTTGTCCGTTTATCCCGGTTGCTACGCTCTGCGGGAGCCATGCATCAGGCCGGAAGATGATCGACAGACCGGCCAATCGCTACACAAACGCTGTATCCGTAGCAATGATCGTCCACCATATCTGAAAAGCGGAATGCATTCTTCGGCTGGATAATTATTGAACCGGCTTCGGCTTCATCAGGCGCTACCAAAAAACTATCGAAGGATATTGAAAGTTGAAAAAAATCAGTGAATCCACTCTTATCGTTATCGTATCCCTATTTTTAGTGACTTTTGATAATGTTTCTTTTTTTTCAAATGTCATTACTATTTATCCATTTTCATCTAATAATATATTTTTTTTAGGATCATTATTTGTTGTATTAAGCAGTGTAGTAATATTTCTAATTATTTTAATCAGCTCACCTTATACTACCAAGCCTGTTCTAATCTTGTTATTATTAACATCGTCTTTGACAAGTTATTTTATGGATAGCTATCATGTCGTTTTCGACCATACGATGATTCAGAACATTATATTAACCCATGCTGCGGAGTCTCAAGATCTTTTTAATTTTAAAATTTTTTCATATTTTTTGTTTTTAGGCATACTCCCTTCTATCTTTGTTTATAGGGCAAATGTGGAATACGGTTCTTTTAAACAGATAGTGATAGCTAAATTTAAGACAGCTACTGTTTCGTTGCTGATCGCAATTTCGTTAATCGTTGTGTTTAGCAAGTTTTATACGTCTTTCTTTAGAGAATACAGAACACTAAAATACCATACAAATCCAACGTATTATATTTATTCTTTCGGGAAATATATTTCTTTGATGGCTCGCTATGATGACGGTCTTTTAAAATCTTTAGACGCGGATGCTAAGATACCCGAAAATGATCTTGATAGAGAATTGATAATATTGGTGGTTGGTGAAGCTGCGAGAGCAGACCGATTTTCACTGAACGGTTATGAGCGGGAAACGAACCCGTTGCTTAAAAAAGAAGATATTATTAATTTTCCAAATATGTATTCTTGTGGAACATCAACAGCCGTTTCGGTGCCGTGTATGTTTTCCATTTTTGGTAGAGATAGTTATAGCGATAACAAGGCAAGATCAACAGAAAACCTGTTGGATTTATTAAACCATGCAGGCATTAAAACTTTGTGGATAGACAATAATTCAGATTCAAAGGGGGTGGCGTTAAGAGTGCTTTACGAAGACTATAAAAATCCAGAAAAAAATCCCGTCTGTGATGATGTTGAATGTAGAGACGAGGGAATGCTGTATGGATTACAGGAATATATCGATCAGCAAACAAGCAAAGACATTTTTATTGTATTACACCAAATGGGTAATCATGGTCCATCTTATTTCAAAAGATACCCAAAATCATTTGAAAAATTTGTACCTGTTTGCAAAACAAATCAATTGGAACTTTGTACTTCTGAAGAGATTAATAATGCTTATGATAATGCAATTTTGTATACGGATTATTTTCTATCTAAAGTAATAGCTTTGCTCAAAAAAAATAGCGAACAATTTGAAACGGCTTTATTTTATTTAAGTGATCATGGTGAATCACTCGGAGAAAATAACTTATACCTTCATGGTCTTCCGCATTTCATGGCACCAGATACACAAAAGCATGTTGCCGCTTTGATGTGGTTTAGCGATAGCTTTAAAATAGACAGAAAAGCATTAAAGGAAAAAGCAAAAAACCAATTTTCGCATGACTATCTTTTCCATACAATTTTAGGATTGATGGAAATACAGACCTCGGTTTATGACAAAAAAATGGATATAGTTAATGGGGAGTTATAACTTCCTGACCCCATTGCAGAATAGCCGCTTCAAATCTACCCCGGTGCGCTGGTCCTGCGCGAAAGGCCGGCAGTTGTAGTAATAGTTGCCAGCCCTTCGGGCAAATGGTCAGGACGGATACTGAATATCCCGTCGGGCGGTAGAAATAGTGACGGTGAAACCGGCGATCACGTCGCTCAAGGTCATCAGCACGATCAGGAAGAAGGTCATGTTGGCCATCTGTGGCATCACGATCAATTCGATCAGGGCGATGATGAATACCACCAGGGACAGAACATGGTTGATAATCGCCGCGGTCGAGCTGCTGGTTGCCCGGTAAACCTCGACGCACAGCAACGCCAGACCGATCACCAGTAGCAGGTCGCCGCCCTGGAACGGCAACGGGATCCCGGACAATAGCGGTAAGCTGAACAGGGTCGCGTCCAACCAGCCGGGCGCAACCAGCGCCAATGCCGTGTAAGCCGCGACAATAAATGCAAGCAGTGGAATACTGGCCATCTCGATTACTCCCTGAATCTGGTTAATGCCGGTATTCTACCCAAACTGCCGCCATCACTCGAAATTCATTTGCCTGATGAAAACCCCAAACCCGGTACGCCCGGAATCCCTGCTGGTCAGTTGGATCGGCCAGACCGACCTCAACGCTGCCAATGGCGATCCCAATGCCGGAATTGGCCCCATTGCTCAAGCCGCCGCGTTCAAGCCCTTCGCCCGGTTGGTGCTGCTGAGCGATTACACCCCGGAGAAGACCCAACATTATCTGGACTGGCTGCGGCAACGCACTGACGCTGCGCTGGACTTTCGCCCGTGTACGCTCTCCAGCCCGATGCATTTTGGCGAGATTTACCAGGCAGCGCGGCAGGTGCTGAGCGAACTGACAGCGGACGCCGCCCCCGCGTTAATCATCCATCTCAGTCCCGGTACCCCGGCGATGGCGGCAGTCTGGATTCTCTTGACCAAAACCCGGTTTCCAGCGGAATTGATCCAGTCCTCGGCGAAGTACGGGGTTGAAATCGCGTCGGTGCCGTTCGATATTGCGGCGGAATTTCTACCGGATTTATTGCGCCGGGCGGATCGACGGTTGAGCGAACTGAGCGCCGGGGAACCGCCAACGCGGGCGGAATTCAGCGAGATTATTCATCGCAGTGCGGTGGTGCAGCGGCTATTGCAGCGAGCGGCCAAGGTGGCGCTCCGCTCGGTGCCGGTGTTGATCGAGGGGGAGTCCGGGACCGGGAAGGAGTTGCTGGCGCGGGCGATTCATGCCGCCAGTCCGCGCCGGGAGCAGCCGTTGATAGCGGTCAACTGTGGGGCGATTCCAGCGGAACTGGTGGAATCGGAACTGTTCGGCCATAAGAAAGGCGCGTTTACCGGCGCAATGCAGGATCGGCCAGGGGTCTTTGAAGCGGCGCATGGTGGAACGCTGTTTCTGGATGAGGTGGGGGAATTGCCGCTGATGGCCCAGGTCAAGTTGTTGCGGGTGGTGCAGGAGCAGACCGTGACGCGGGTGGGCGCGGCGCAGGCGGTGACGGTGAATGTACGGATCATTGCCGCGACGAATCGCAAGTTGGTCACGGAGATTCAGGCTGGGCGGTTCCGGGAAGACCTGTTTTACCGGCTAGCGGTGGCGGTGCTGAAACTGCCGCCATTGCGGGAACGGGAAGGCGATCTGAGCCTGTTGATCGAGTGGTTACTGGCGCAGGTCAACCGGGAAGGCGAGGAAGACCCCGGCTATCAACATAAAGTTATTTCTCCCGGCGCAATTAATTTAATGTTGGCGTACCACTGGCCGGGGAATGTGCGGGAATTGCTGAACACCTTGCGGCGGGCGGCGCTGTGGTCGGAGGCGATGACGATCACGGCGGAGGATCTGCGGGAGGCATTGCTGCTATTTCCCACCCGCGAGGAGGATAACCTGCTGGATCAACCCCTGACGCCGGGCTTCAATCTGGCTGATTTATTGGGGAAAGTGACCCGGCATTACCTGCGCCGGGCGCTGGTGGAAACGCAGGGGAACAAAACCAAAGCAGCGGAGTTGCTTGGGTTATCCAGCTACCAGACCTTGAATAACTGGATGGAGAAATATGGAGTAGTAGAACGATGGCATGAGGGTTGCTAGATGGAACTTTATATTGCTTGCAACATAACCACTTCCACTCGATACAATAGCCAGATACAAGATTCCGTGAAACAACCAATGTGGGGAATAACACCTTGATCGCTCCGACCCAGGAAACCGACGCTCGCATCCTGATCGACGATCAACTGCGCGCCGCTGACTGGAATCCGGCGGACAAGTCGCAGGTGTTGACCGAGGTCAAGACCTCAGGCTCCTTTCACGGCGTAGCTGAACCGGAATCGCAAAGCATCGTGCTTTCCACCCAGGACGGCGACGCCATTCCCACCGGGCGGGCGGATTACGTTCTGCTCGATTCACGCGGTCGGCCACTAGCCATCATCGAAGCCAAGCGGCGGGCGATCCAGCCTTACGTCGCAAAACAGCAAGCATTGCCTTACGCCAAGCAGATCGGCGCGCCCTTCATCTTTCTGACCAACGGTGAACTCATCTACTTCTGGGATTACCAGAATGACGATGCCCGCATCGTCCAGTCGTTCTTCTCGCGGCGGGATCTGGAGCGCCTGGTCCACATGCGCACCACCCGCCAGCCACTGGCCACGATCCCGATCCCGGATATCTGTTTCCGCCAAGGCGAAACCCGGCAGTTGCGTCCTTACCAGACCGGGGCCATGCAGGCGCTTGATCGCACAGTGGAACTGGGTAAACGCCGCTTCCTGATCGAACTGCCTACCGGTTGCGGCAAAACCGATCTGATTGCGCTGTACCTCAAGCGGTTGATTGAAGCCGGCCATGCTGAACGGGTACTGTTCCTGGTCGACCGGGAGCAATTGGCCAAGCAGGCCATTGAGGCCATTCAAGACCTGTTGCCGGGGCATTCGAGTTATTGGCTCAAGTCCGGCATGGTGCGCCAGGAACAGCAAATCACCGTTGGCCTGCTGCAAACCATGATCAGCCGCTACCCGGAGTTCACCAGCGGCTACTTTGATGTCGTGGTCGCTGACGAATGCCACCGCTCGATTTACGGCGCATGGCAGACGGCGCTCATCTACTTCGATGCTTTGCACATCGGCCTCACCGCCACGCCGGCCCGGTATATCGAGCGCAATACGTTCCAGTTCTACCATTGCAAGGACGATACGCCGGACTACTCGTACTCCATCCAGCAGGCGTTCCAGGAAGGGTTTCTCACACCCTACCGCTTTGCGACCGGGATCACGACGCTAGTGTCCAAGGGCGCGGAGGTGGACGCTGAGCATTACGACCCGGCTGAATTTGAGCGGCAATGGACCAACGAGGCTAGTAATCGGTTGATGATGGAAGAGTTCGACCGCCTCGCCTGGGCGAACTATCAGCAACTCGCGCCCGGTCAGCAAACCGGTCCCGGCAAGACGGTGTTGTTCGCCATCACCAAACATCACGCCGCCCGGTTGACCCAGTACCTGAACGAGTTGCACCCGGAGCATCAAGGGCGCTATGCCGAGACCATCACCTCGGATGTCGCCAACGCCGACGATTTGATTCGCCGTTTCAAGCAGGAAGAACTGCCCATGGTCGCAGTCAGCGTCGGGATGCTGGACACCGGGTTTGACTGCCGCGAACTCCTGCACCTGATCCTGTGCCGCCGGGTGCGCAGCCCGATTCTGTACCAGCAAATGCGGGGTCGCGGAACCCGCCCGGCACCGCATATCGACAAACAGCGATTTGTCATTTACGACTTTTTTCGCAATCACGAGTATTTCAATGACTCGGACACCGACATTTTTGCCAGCGGCGGTAGCGGTCATGTTTCCCCATCCGAATCCGGCAAAGCCAAGACCGCCCGCGAGTTGATTGAATTAGGTTTGGAAGACGAATGGCTCGACGCGGTTCATTACCTCGAAGTCGGCCCTGACGGGGAGCGGGTGGACAAGCACGACTATGTGACCGACTGGGAGCGGGCCGTTTGCCAACAGGCTGACCATGATCCCCTTCTCGCCAAGGTCAAGGCCGGCGAGCCGCTGACTGATGCGGAAGAAACCGAGCTGGCGCAACGTTTGAACCAGCCTCAGCGTTATTTCAACGAAGACAATCTGCGTCGCGCCTATCGCAATCCGGGCGGCAATCTGGTGGACTTCATCCGCGCCGGCTTGGGGATACTCAAGCTCAAGAGTCGCGAAGAGCGCGTTGAGGAAAACTTCCGCGCTTGGCTAGTGACCCGGAATCTCACCGCTGAGCAGGCGCAATATCTGGCGCTGCTCAAGAATCGGGGTCTGGTCAAAGGCCAGGTCTCGCTCGACGATCTGTTTGCCCCGCCGCTGTCGATCCTGAACGCCGCCAATATCGGCATCGAACTGTTTGGTGAAGACGGTCTTAAGTCGATGATGAATGAAATTAATCAAGTCGTGCTGGCGGCCTGATGGGGATCAAACTGTGCTGATTGATTACATCGAGATTGAGAACTTCAAACGCTTCAGCGAACGCCAGCACATCGCGTTCGCGCATCCTGCGGTCCTCATTGGCCCCAATAATTGCGGCAAGACGAGTACGATTCAGGCCCTTGCCTTATGGTCGCTGGCGGTCAAGACATGGCGTGATCTGCGCAAAGACTCCAGCGCCAAGGACCGCACGTCTGCGCCGATTAACCGGCTGGCCATCACCTCGGTGCCTATTCCGCGCACCCGGTTGCTGTGGCATCAGGGGCGTGTTCGCGTCGGTAACAGAGATATCACGATGTCGATAACCGTCGGCGTCCTGCACGATGGCGTCTCCAAGCCGCTGACTATGCAGTTCCGCAACAAGGGGGATGAGCTTATTTACTGCGATCCGGATGAGCAATCCAGGCAGGATATGGCTCTGATCGAACACGCAGCCCGTATCAAGGTGGAACTGCTTTACCCGATGTCGGGCCTTGAAAGCGAAGAACCAATCCTGAAACCGGGACGTATCGACGTACTGCTCGGCCAAGGCCGGACCGCTGAAGTGCTGCGCAATCTTTGCCTGATGGTAGTTCGTGACTATCCCGATGAGTGGAAACGCATACAACAATTGATGAAACGGCTGTTTCTGATTCAACTCGATCAACCTCAGGAGACCGCGCGCGGCGCAGTGGAACTCACTTATCGGCAGCTTGGGGCTAAAACTCCCTTCGATCTCAGCCAGGCCGGTCGTGGCTTGCAACAAGTGCTGCTGGTCCTGGCGTACCTGTACGCCCATAAAAACAGCATTCTGCTCGTCGACGAACCGGACGCTCACCTCGAAATCCTGCGCCAGCGACAGATTTATGTGCTGTTGCGTGACATCGCCAGGGAATGCGGCTCGCAAATCATCATGGCGACCCATTCGGAAGTCATCCTCGACGAAGCGCTGGATACCCATCTGATCCTGCTGCTCGAAGGGCGAGCCGACGATCTCGCCCGTAAATCCGATATTAAGAACAGCCTCAAGCATTTCGGCGCCGAGCATTACATTCGGGCGCGGGAGCGGGGGTACGTGATCTATGTCGAAGGCAGCACCGATATCGAGATGCTCCGGGCCTTGGCCGTGCGGCTCGACCACCCGGTTGCGGGCATCTGGGACGAGCGGATCAACTGTTTCTATGTGCAGGACAACTATCCGTTCGCAACGACTGAAAGCGAACTGGAGCGGGTCGAGGGTGGTTTTGGCATCACGCCACGCGATCACTTTAATGCGTTGCGCAACCTGATTCCCGGACTCAAGGGCCTGGCTATCCTCGATAACGATGGTAAAAACCGGCAGGACATGGATGGTGGCGTGCTCACGATCACCTACTGGAAGCGCTACGAGACGGAAAATTACTTCATTACGCCTGATGTTCTGCGCGCTTATGTTGAGGCAGAAATGCCGCCCCTTTTTGCGGGCGCTATCGGCGAAGTCCTCGACGAATTGATCCGGGAGCGTGTTTTCAGAGGCAACAGCAGGGATTTTCAAACCTGGAAAACGCTACCTCCTGACGCATGGCATTTGCTATGGCAAGCTCAGACCCAACACATCAAGCTTTCCGACTTTGCTGAGGAATTTTTCCGCCGCTTCGCCCAAATAAGCGGTTTTCCCATGTTGTTGCGCAAAGGAGAACTGCATCGTCTGGTTTGTTACGTCGACCCCACCATGATCGACGATGAGGTACGCACCAAACTTGATGCTTTGCAGCAGTGCTTTGAACATGCGATTCCCGATGAAACGCCGACTGAAAGTTAATAGGACAACAACGTGAACCCACAACTGCGCCGCAGGCTCGACCACATTACCGACACCCTCTGGGCCGGTGGCGTGACCAATCCGGTGACCTACATCGAGCAGATTTCCTATCTCATTTTCCTGAAGCTGCTGGACGAGGAAGAATCTGACCGGGAGTTGCGCGTGCGACTCGGCGCGACCGGCGGCAACGCCAAACTGCTGTTTGCCGCGCAAGCTGAGCGTTACCGCTGGAGCCACTGGCGCTTCAAGAGCGGCAATGCGCTGCGTGATTTCATCCGCGATGAGGTGTTTCCCTACATGGCTTCGCTCGCCAGGGATGAGCCGGAGGTGGCGGAGTATTTCCGCGATGCGGTACTGGAGATCGTTGATCCCAACGTGCTCAAGCAGGTCATTGACGAACTCGATGGTTTTGAATTCCGCAAGCTTGGGCCGGATGTGAAGGGCGATATTTTTGAATATCTGCTGGTGCATCTGGGTTCCAGTTCGCTCAACGGCCAGTTCCGCACCCCGCGCCAGATCCGCGCCTTCATGGTCGAGATGCTCGATCCCGACCTTGGCGATTCCATTTTTGATCCGGCCTGCGGCACGGCGGGTTTTCTGATTGACGCGGTAGATTATCTGCTCGCCAAGTATTCCGATCACATCAGCGAATATCCGATTTACGGCGAAGACTGGCTGGAAAAGAAAGGCCAGACGCTCGCCGAGATCAAGGCCAGCATTCCGAAGCTGCAAACCTATCGCAAGGGCGCGGGCGAAAAGATTCCCGACTGGAGCCTGCTCGAAGCCTCGGTCTTCGGCACTGATGTCTCGCGCCAGATGGTGCGGATCAGCATGATGAATCTGGTGCTGCACGGCATCCGTCACGCCCGGCTCAAACGCGCCAATTCGCTTTCCGACATGGGCGGGCTGTCCGAAGACGATCTGCGCCGCCGCTACAAGGTGATCTTGGCTAACCCGCCGTTTGCTGGTCAGTTGCCCAAGGATTCGATCCGCGCTGATTTGCCCACGAACTCCAAGAAAAGCGAGTTGTTGTTTTTGTCGCTGATGATGTTTCACCTCGCGCCGGGTGGGCGCTGTGCGGTGGTGGTTCCCGAAGGGCTGCTGTTTGGCTCCACCGGCGCACATGTCGATCTGCGCAAGAAGCTGTTTAGCGACTTCGATTTGCTGGCGGTGGTGAGCCTGCCGGCAGGCGTGTTCAAGCCCTACGCCGGAGTGAAAACTGCGGTGCTGGTGTTCCGGCGGCCCGCCTCCGAGAGCGCTGCGCGGCTGGATAAGGTCTGGTTCTATGAGGTGAGGAACGACGGCTACGACCCGGATAAGGTCTCTGGCGGTGGTCGGGTGGAGACCCCGGACAAGAGCGACATTCCCGACCTGCTCGCCCAGTGGAAAATCTATAAGTCCGGTGGTTTCAAGAATCCGCCAGGGCTGGTAGCCAATACCCTGCTACCGCACGGTAGCGCGGAGCCGAATTGCTGGTGGGCCACGAAAGAGAAGATCGGCGATGCCGACTACAACCTTGGCGCTGGACAGTGGAAACCGCGAGTCACGGAAAAGGTCAGCGATGAAGATCCGCGTGAACTGGTGAAGGAGGTGCTGGCCGATTACCGGCAGGTGGTGGCGGGATTGGAAAAGCTGCTGATGGAGTTGGCGGAATGAGGTGGTTGCAGACGACAATGGGTGAAGTCTGCCTGCCAACGGTACAGAAAGACCCCTCCAGAAACGGTGCAGGTAGCTTTCGCTATATAGACATTTCAGGCATTGATCGAGAACAGAAAAGCATTTCCCGCTTCGATCCAATCCCATGCGAAGATGCACCTAGCCGCGCTCGAAAACTCGTTCAGGCAGGAGATGTCTTGGTCTCCACTGTTCGCCCCAACTTGAATGCGGTTGCTCTCGTGCCTGAAGAGCTTGATGGTGAAATCGCCTCAACCGGGTTCTCCGTGCTTCGTGCAAATCCGAAACTTGTGAATTCCCGTTATCTGTTCTATCGGGCACAGCATCATGAATTTATTGATTTCCTCGTAGCAAATGCCACAGGTGCAAGTTATCCCGCTGTAACTGATGGTGTGGTTCGACGTGCTCCATTGCCCTTGCCGGCCCTAAACGAACAACACCGCATCGTCGAAATCCTCGAAGAAGCCGACCAACTGCGCCGGTTGCGCCGCGAGGCTAACGCCAAGGCCGCCCGCATTCTGCCCGCGCTGTTTCTCAAGATGTTTGGCGATCCGGCGGCGAATCCGAAACGGTTGCGGAAAGAACCCTTGGGCAAGTTGATCAGGGTAAAAAGTGGAAATTTCCTTCCTGCCAAGGATATGGACAAGAAGGGAACGTATCCTGTTTATGGCGGCAACGGCATAAATGGTTTTCACGACGAGTATATGTTCGAGGAGCGAAAAATTGTTCTTGGGCGTGTTGGCGCTTACTGTGGGGTGGTTCACTATTCTGATCGAAATGCATGGATTACAGACAACGCGCTGTACGTCGCCGATAAATTTGAGCCTCTTGATGATCGTTACTTGGTTGCTGCCTTGGATCTGGCAAACCTTAACCAATACGCTGGACGTGCGGGCCAACCTCTGATATCCGGGAGTCGAATTTATCCCATCGAAATACTTGTGCCGCTAGAAGAAGCACAACTTATCTTTGCATCTTCAGCATCTAAATTACTTGGCTTAGATGACTACCGAGAAAAGGCAAAAGCGCAGCTTGATCAATTGTGGGATGTATTGATGACGCAAGCCTTCTCCGGCCAACTCACTGCTAAATGGCGCAAGACGCATAGCAAGGAACTGCTGGCCGAAATGGAGCAGCAGGCCCGCCTGCTGAATCTGCCGCTTCCGAAAGAACTGAAACTTGCCCCATGATCGAACACCTGCTACACCTCCCAAGGCTCAGCAGGAAAGCTAAATTGTGCAAGCGGGGCTTGCACAATTGCCTTGATACCACATTGAAGGGACCACAATCATGACCGCACCCGTACTCCAAGTTGATGAACTGATCAGCCAACTGGTGGCTTTTCAACGCAGCGGATTACGCAACGACGTCAAATTGCGCTCTTTCCGTCATCAGGCTCAGGGTTTGCTGGCCCACAGTCCCGGTGACGCCCACATGGCGCTCGGTATCATCGCTTCTCTGGAAGATCGTGAAGATGAAGCCTGCCGAGAGCATGAAGCGGCCTTGCGCTGTAGCTGGAATCCGCAACGCGCCCTGAATTACGCAGTGACATTGCAGCGGTTTTATCGCTACGACGAAGCGGTCCGCCAAGCCCAGAATGTGATGCAACGTGACCCGCTCGACTTGGACGCTATAGAAATGATGGTCACTAATGCCTATTTTGCGGGGCGATTTCAGTTGACTGCCCAACTCCTCACTGAATACCGCAAGCGGGTTCCAGATCAGTGGGAGGGTGATCTGGCCGAAATTGAAACCGAAATGCAATCCATCCAACCAATGCTCGAACAATCAGCCTTGACCGATGACCAAATCGTCGCGATGCAGCAACCCGCTTGGGCGTTGATGCGGACTTTGAAGAGCGGTAATCGAAAAGTCACCATCGAAGACTTTGTAGGCAATGACGGTCAAGCCTTTCTCAGCCGTACTTTCCGCTTGCCCTTGACGTTTGAAGAAGCTCAAGCGCTCGATGATCAATTGGTCAGGCAATTGGCCGAACACGATGATTGGCCATTGGAAAAGTTCATCACGATTTTCCGCGAACAGGAGGCGGCGTGAGCGTCACCCCGGAGGATTGGCTGAACGAAGCCCGACGTCATGCCGACAGTCCCGAAGAAATCGGTCTACGCACAGCGGTTAGTCGCGGCTATTACGCAGGCTACCATCGGGCCTTGGAAGTGAGCTTGTTATGCCCGAATCCGCCGCCCGCACCGGATAAAAACGAGGGCGTACATGCATCTCTGATTCGACGCTTCAAATCAGTACCCACCAAAGACTTTCTTGGCTCAGCGCTCGCCCGAGAAATCGGTGCGCGCTTGGCGCAAAGCCGCACTCTTCGAGTTATGGCGGATTACGAACTGGGCAAAACCATCCGTACCAACGACGCCCGTAGCAGCATTCACTATGCGGAGCAGATCAATAAGCTGGCAACAGAGTTAGCCCAAAAGCATACCCCCCAGCGCAACATCGATCAGATCGAGCGTAAAGCGGGCGACGCCGACCAGGAATCTAGATGAACCGCTGTCTCACCGCCCTGCACATAGGCAACTTCAAAGCCTTTGCCGATACCCAGCGCATTCCGCTCAAACCCATCACTCTGATCTTCGGCCCCAACAGCGCTGGTAAGTCCAGCTTCATCCACAGTCTGGCGCTAGCCCACGAGGCGCAGTTTGGCCGCGAGAAGCGCAGCCTTGCTCGCCTCGATGTCCATCACACGGATATAGGCGGCAGCAGCATTGATCTCGGCGGTTTTCGCCAGTTTGTCCATCGCGCCCAAGCCAACCGCAGAGTGGAATGGGGCGCGGAACTGACGGTTGCAAACCTCAGTGGGCGTCTCATACAGTTGCTCGCGTCGGTGAACACTATCACCGTAACGCTCTCTCTGGGTATCGAACTGGACGATCAGGATCGCCCCAAACCGGACGCTAAGCCGAGGGTAGAGTCCATCGATATCAGCGTCGACCATGCCGAGTTGCTGTATATGAGCCGCCGGCGCTCGGACAGTGACAGCAATATCTTGCGACTGGACCGTTTGGATACCACCCACCCCGTCTTCCGGCAGGTACTCAAGGCGCTGGTCGAATCAGCCACTACCTCCGAAGAGATGCGCCCAGAAGATTTCGATGGGGCTAATGTGGCCATCGCTGAGGTATTGCCCGAGTTGCAGGTCCGCATCGAGCAGTTCTTCCCTACCGCCGTGGAACTTCCCAAAACTGAAGGCACGGAACTCTCGCCGGTGAGCATGTTGTTTCCGATTAGCAAGGGCAATCGCCGCGAAGACATCGCTCAAGCCGTGCGCTTTTATTTGCCTCGCACGATTAACGACCTCGTCAAGGGACTTTCCGACGTGCTGGCCGATGAACTCAAACACCTTCAATATCTCGGTCCCCTGCGCTCCTTTCCACCTCGACACCTCGCCTTTGCCGAACACGAAGACGCCAACTGGTATGCGGGAGGCGGCTATGCGTGGGACGTGGTGCGGCGCGATGATCAAGTGCGCCAAATGGTGAATGGCTGGCTAGGGTCCGACAAATTGAAGACACCTTACAAACTCATAGTGCGTTCGCTTTTCGGTACAGACACCATCGAAGAGGTCATTGAGTCTCGATTGGAAGAGATCGAAAAAAGTGAACTCGACTTGATGCCTGGTGATTTTCAGGAAAATCCTGCTGCTTACCCCCAAATGGGTCTTCCTTATTTCAAGGACCACCAAAAATCCCTTGAGAAAACGATGTCGGCTTTTCAAGAAAAACCGGGCAGATTGCTGAGTGAGCTAGTCTTGATTGATAAGCGTACTAATACGTTCGTCACTCACCGAGACGTGGGTATCGGCATCTCCCAGGTCCTTCCCGTTTTGGTCATGGCCTACGGTTCAGAAGGCAAGCTAATCGCCATGGAACAGCCGGAAATCCATCTTCATCCGGCGTTGCAAGCTGAACTGGGTGATGTATTCATCGAAGCCGCACTCGGCGAGCGCAAAAACACATTCATTTTGGAAACCCATAGCGAGCATTTGATCTTGCGATTGATGCGTCGAATGCGCGAAACCTACCTTCACAAAGATACGGGGCTGCCACCGATCACCCCCGCAGATATTTCCGTCCTCTATGTGGAACCCGACGGTACATGTAGCATTGTGCGTGAAATGCCGCTCAACGAACTTGGTGAATTGGTCAAATCCTGGCCCGGCGGCTTCTTCGAAGAAGGCTTGCGGGAGCAGTTCGGCGATGCTTGACGAATATGTACTCATTCCCGACATTTTTGATCCAGCAGCTTATTCCAACCCGGCTTTCATCGAGATGTGCCTGCCACATCTCAAGGAACCCCTTCTACAGGAAGCGCTGGTGCGTGATTTACGCGACGGTGGATGGAGTCGCTTCTGCCTGGAACAGTCCGGCAACCTGCATCGCCTGGGCAAGGAAATTCTCAGGAAGTTGCAAAGCAACAACCGACTGAGTCGTTTTCCGTCGCAACCCGGCACCACGCCAACCTCGGCGCAGCACTGGTGTCAGGAGAGTCTATCGGCGCATGGGATTGAACCCCTGACTGGCATCATTGCCGCGCATGCAACGAAACAGCAGTTCGCACAAAGCGAGGTCGCATCGATAGAAAAGCTCACGGGCACAACATGGTGGCAGCGCCGCAGTCCATCGGTTACAGTAGACCGAAAGACGGACAGCTACCTGAAAGTGATGAACCGGATGCTGATGCAAGCTAACTCACTGATGTTCATCGACCCCAATCTCGATCCAAACAGCTACAACTACCGTGAGTTCTACCGATTGCTAGCGCCGTTGGCGTCGCGTGCCATCAAGCCGCATATTGAAATCCACCGTAGTTTTTGCAGGGGTGATGGGCCTGCCCGTACCTTCCCGACCCAGGCAGACTGGAAGGCGAGCTTTACCTCGCTCGGTAATGCTTTACAATCCTTGAACTTAACGATAGAGGTCTTCTTCTGGGATGACTTCCACGAACGGTATCTCATCACCGACATAGTGGGTTTCAGCGTTCCCGGAGGGTTCGACATCACGGGCAAGCCAGATGATTGGTCGACATGGGGTCGACTTGGCCGCGAGGATAAAGACAAAATTCAACGCCTCTTCGATCCCGCAGCCCGCCCTAGAAGTTTGAAATGGCCGTCCCCGTTGAACTTACCCATTAAATAATAAAGTGATTTTCTCCACTACAACCGCGCCAGTCGCTCGACCGTATCGGGGTAATGTTCAACCAAGCGGATCAATAAGGCCGCTTGGGCATTCGGTTTTGCCCTCCCCTGTTCCCAATTTTCGAGAGTGCGCGGGTTGGTACGCAAATAGCGGGCAAACAACGGACGTGACAGGTGGAGGCGCTCACGGAGCGCGGTAATGTCGGCAGCCTTCATGCTCGGCGCGGGCAAGCTTTCCACTTCATGAGTGCGTAAAGTCCTTTTGCCGGCACGTTCCTCGGCCAGTGCCTCAAAACCTTCCGTCATTTCGATAAACAAGTTACGTTTGGTCATCTCTTGCCTCCAATTCACGCTTGAGCATTTCTTTAAGCGCCTTTCGTTCCCGCAGCGACATTTGGCAACAGCTCACTAACATTACCCATTGAGCTGAACTGCACGTAATAAATTTTCTTATCAAGTAATAAATTTTATAGCTTCAACCGCCCCACCCTCACATTCCACCCACACTTTCACTAATTATAGTGTTGTTTATTAAAATAAATTTAATAATTTTATTAATTGGCACGCCCCCTGCTAAGGAGCCATAAAGCCACATCAGCACAAACTCAGGGGGAAGGTATGAATCGACCGCAACAGGTTCGGGCTGTGTTTCAGGAACTCCGCCGAACCGTAGGGGACCGATTCACCGCCCGCGAACTGTTGGAACAAGCCGCTGCCCTAGTCGAACTGTTCACCGTCCCGGAAGACACTTCAAGCTTTGAACTGCGGACCGGCGGCATCCCCTTCGAGGAATGGAGCCTGGATGTCGCTATGGCCGATGGCGGCTGGCGTATCCTGAATTATGAATATCGTCAAACCTTGGCCCAGCGCCGCAGGGATGCCGAAGAAATCATGATCCACAACGGTCTCGCCCGTTTAGCCGCCCGGAGAACTGAAGAGTGAATCCCCACCCGAAACATGGCATGACTCTGGCCGTGCGCGAACACCTCGCCACCGGTCAACCCATCACCCGCCTCGAAGCCCTGGTGCTGTACGGTGTCTCAAACCTGACCGGCCTGATGTCCGATATGCGCCGTCAAGGCTGGATGATCGAATCGCGGAACGTCCCCTACGCCACCGCCGTGCGGCGCATCAACGAACACGCCGTGCTGCAACCGCCCGCCAATCTACCGGTGCGAGAAATTCAACTCACCGAGTATTGGGTCAAAACCTGAAACGGAGGAATCGCTAAACCATGCGCAAACTCAGACCGTGGCAACAGCAAGCCCTGATTAAGGCGCTCCGCTGGTTGCTCGAAGATCGGCAGGATCGCCGATTCCTGATCAACGCCGCGCCGGGCGCCGGTAAAACCCTGGTGTCCTGCGTCATTGCCCAAACCCTGCTCGAACATCAGCACATCGACCGCATCATTGTCATTGCTCCACGCGCTGAAGTGGTCAACCAATGGGCGGACGATTTCCGGCGCGTGACCGGCCGCTATATGAGCAAAGTCACTGCCCGTGATGGCGATATTCAGAGCCTCGGTCTGGATGTGTGCGCCACTTGGTCAGCCATTCAGGGCTTGGAAGATGCGCTACAGGCGATGTGCCGTGCCGCCAAGGTGCTGGTGATCTGCGATGAACATCACCATGCCGCCGTACAAGCCGCCTGGGGTGAAGGGGCCGACAGCGCCTTTAGCAATGCCCGGTTTGCGCTGGTGTTGACCGGCACCCCGATTCGTTCGGACGGCGTGGAATCGGTGTGGATGCCTTACGATGACGCGGGCACCATCAACCATCCCGAAGGCGGGACCTATACCCTGACCTACGGCCAAGCTGTCGATCTAGGCTACTGCCGACCGGTCACCTTCCACCGTCACGAAGGCCGCTTTACCGTTGATCTAGAAGATGGCCAGGCCCTTCAGATATCCGGCCAGCAATCGGTAACACTGCCTCAACCACTGGCTCGTATCGCTGGCCTGCAACGGGCGCTGGATTTCTACCGGCTCGCCTGTACGCCCCAGTTTGAAGCTGACGCCCGAACACCTCTGGCGACCGGCTACCAGGCCACCATGATCGAATGCGCCAGCCAGAAACTGGACGATCTACGCCTGCGACTGCCGAACGCCGGCGGTCTGGTCATTGCCCCAACCATCGATATGGCTGAATACCTGGCCCGACTGATTGAACAGATCGACGGGGAAACGCCGGTGCTGGTGCACAGCCAGATGGCGAATCCCGAAAGCAAAATCAAAGCGTTCAAGAGTACTGACAAGCGCTGGCTGGTCTCGGTCGCGATGATTTCCGAAGGGGTGGACATCCCCCGACTGCGGGTGCTGGTCTATCTGCCCAATGCCATGACCGAACTGGCATTTCGGCAAGCGATTGGCCGGGTCGTGCGCACCTACGGCCCCGACGACGACACCCGCGCCTATGTGGTGATGCCCTCCTTTGAAACCTTCGAGCGCTACGCCCGACGGGTGGAGGAAGAAATGCCTGCCTCGATCCGGACCGGCCAGAGTGTCCACGCAAAACGCTGCCCGGCCTGCGGCGGCGACTGTCCATTAAACGCGAAGATCTGCCCGTCATGCGGACACGCATTCCCGCTCATCGCCCCTCGCGTCAAACCGTGCCCAAATTGCGAGGCGTTGAATCCCCGTGATGCCACCGTCTGCCAAACCTGCGGCGCGGCCTTTGCAACCCGCTTTACCCTCACCCTGGATGAAGCGCTGCGCACCGGCGCAATCATCCGGGGCATGGACCTTGACGAAACTGAAGTCCAGGAATCGGAAACGATGGCACCCTACATCCGTAGCCGGATTCTGCAAAGCGGTGATGAAAAACTGGTGCGCATCCTGAAAACCCTGCCCGACGAAAGCTGGACGCGGCTGCGTGACATTCTGTTGTAATGTCGATTAATCAGTCGCGGTGCTTGCTAAAATTCACTGCATACCGTTCAGCGTACCGACTCCGATGAGGAGGTTCTGCGTATGCTGCAAGTCTTGACGCCCCTGGAAGAAACCCGCGCCTACCAGCAACTGGTCGGTATTGTTATTGAGAAAGGTAAAAAGGAAGGCCGCGAGGAAGGTGAAAAACTGGGTCGCCAGAAACTTCTGGCCAAGCTGATTCGTCGGCGCTTTGGCGCATTGCCGCGATGGGCCAGTACCCGTTTGCGCCAAGCGGATATTCAACAACTGGAAGCCTGGGCGGATAGTCTCTTTGAAGCGAAAGAACTAACGGACCTGCTGGGACCCAGGTCCCATTGATCAGGGCTATTCCCGCACCATGCGCAATTAGCAGGAAAACAATAAACGCCACAGGCCGAGGCGCTCACGGATCGCGATAAAAGGCGCTGCCTGCGGATGGCTTATTTCTAGTGTGGCAGGCCCAGCCCGCGCACGATTGGATAAAAACATTAAACTGCTTGCGAATCCAACAAGGACTCCTCGGCCTCGGAGCCATCGCTTTCCGGATGCAGCAGCAACACCCGTTCCGGGGCGAGTTCCGACAACTTCAACGCGATGTCCCGAGGCACCAAGGGGAAGTCGTGTTCATGCCGGTCGCCGCGCACGATGGCTAACTGCCCCATCGCCAACCCCTGGCGTTGCGGCGCTAACACCCGAATGGCGCGAATCCAGTGACCGTCGCTGTCCAGAAAATTATAGAGAATCTCCGCATCCGGGTTATTGAGGCGATGGCTGTCGATCAACTGATGGGCGCGGGCCGCCCGTTCCCGACGGTGCTTTTCCGCCTCTCGCTCCAGGTTCAATTGCCGGTCGTGTTCCCGTTTACGGAGCGCATCCGCCTCGGCCTGCCGACGTATTTCCGCTTGCCGGGCGGCGTCCTCATCCGCGATCTTGCTTTTCTTGCGCTGATAATCCTGCTTGCGGGCATCGGCATGGACTTTTTTTGCCTTATCCGCCGACGCCAGACCGGCTTTCAACAATTCATCGCGCAGCGACATGATGCGTTCCCCTCCCCTCTCCGCCAAGAGCGGGATCGATAGTTAATACAGCACCCGGGTCCGGATGGTGCCGGCGACTGCTTCCAGCCGTTTGCGCAACTGCTGTGTTTCCGCCCGCCCCGGATCATCGATATCGATCACCACATAGCCAATGCGGGGATTGGTCTGCAAATATTGGCCGGCAATATTGAGGTGTTCCTCGGAGAAAATGGCGTTGATCTGCGAGAGCACGCCCGGCTGGTTACGGTGAATATGCAACAGGCGATGCTTGCCAGGATGCTCGGGCAGCGCCACTTCCGGGAAGTTAACGGCCGTGAGCGTTGAGCCGTTATTGCTGTATTTAATCAGCTTGCTGGCGACTTCCAGGCCGATATTCTGCTGCGCTTCCTCGGTGCTGCCGCCGACATGGGGGGTCAGCAGCACATTGTCAAACGCCCGCAAAGGCGAAATGAATTCATCATCGTTAGCTTTCGGCTCTTTCGGAAAGACATCAATCGCTGCGCCCGCCAGATGATGAGCTTCCAGCGCCGCCGTCAAGGCGGCGATGTCCACCACTGTCCCCCGTGCGGCGTTAATCAGCGCGGAACCCGGCTTCATCCGCTGGATTTGCTCCGCGCCGATCATCTGGAAGGTCTGCGGTGTTTCGGGAACGTGCAGGGTTACCACGTCAGCCCGGTCCAGCAGAGCGTCCAGCGACGGCAAGGGTTGGGCGTTGCCTAGCGCCAGCTTGGTTTCAATATCGTAAAACACCACCCGCATCCCCAGTGCCTCGGCCAGCAAACCGACCTGGGTGCCGATATGGCCATAGCCGACGATGCCCAGGCACTTACCCCGCGCTTCACGAGAGCCGGTCGCGGTCTTGATCCAGCCGCCGCGATGCGCCGCCGCATTGCGCTGGGGGATGCCGCGCAATAGCAGCACGATCTCCGCCAGCACCAGTTCCGCCACGCTGCGGGTATTGGAAAACGGCGCGTTGAAGACCGGAATGCCGTGTTCCTGAGCGGCGTCGAGATTGACCTGATTCGTGCCAATGCAGAAGCAGCCAATACCGATCAAGCGGTGGGCATGTTCCAATACCCCGGCAGTTAACTGGGTGGCGGAGCGGATGCCAACGATATGAGCGTCGCTGATCGCGTCCCGCAATTGCGGTTCGGGCAGCGCTTTGGTGTAAAAATCAATCTGGGTGTAGCCATCCGCTTGAAACGCCTCCACGGCGCTGACGTGAAGACCTTCCAGCAACAAGATTTTGATGCGGTTCTTTTCGAGTGAAGTCTGACTCATAGCTGCAGAGGATTTTGCCGGTGTTAGAATAGAAGGGTTGAACATAATCCCTCTGAACGGGACTGGCAACCTTCGCTCTTGCAACCTGGAGTTCCCGCTACCGTGACCCTGCATGATCCCAATGCCTCCGCCGCCCTGCTTGACGGCATCCGCGCCTTCATTAACCCTGCCCATGTTCGCACCGATGCGGACAGTGGCTTGCACTACGGACGCGACTGGACCCGCATGTATACGCCGAACCCACTGGCGGTGGTGCTGCCGGAAACCCTGGATCAGGTGCAGCAACTGGTGCGCTATGCGAACGAGCATCGGCTGGCGCTGGCACCTTCGGGCGGCCGCACCGGCCTGAGTGGCGGGGCGGTGGCGTGTCAGGGTGAAATCGTAGTGTCCATGGAGCGGATGAACCGGATTCTCGATTTCGATCCCACCGACCGCAGCGTGACTTGTGAGGCTGGCGTGGTCACCGAAGTCCTGCAAAACTTTGCCTGTGACCGGGGGCTGTATTACCCGGTCGATTTCGCCTCACGCGGCTCCAGTCAGATTGGCGGCAATGTCGCCACCAACGCGGGCGGCATTAAAGTGATTCGCTATGGCCTGACCCGCGACTGGGTGACCGGTCTGAAAGTCGTGACCGGGCGCGGCGATGTCCTGGAACTCAACCGGGGACTGATCAAGAACGCCAGCGGCTATGATCTGCGGCATCTCTTCATCGGTAGTGAAGGCACGCTGGGCATCATTGTCGAAGCGACCTTGAGTCTCACTCGCCCGCTGCGTGAACCGGTGATCATGGTGCTGGGCGTTCCCGATCTGGACAGCCTGATGTCGCTGTACCACATCTTCCGCAACAAGCTGGAATTGAGCGCTTTTGAGTTCTTTTCCGAGCTGGCGCTGCGTCATGTCCTCGCCAAGGGTCTGCAACGCCCCTTCGAGGCCGGAACGCCTTACTATGCTTTAATCGAGTTTGAGAACCCGGACGGGATACATACCGATACCGCACTGACCTTGTTTGAGCATTGCGCCGATCAGGGCTGGCTGGAGGATGGCGTCATCAGTCAAAGCCAGGCCCAGGCCCAGGAACTCTGGCGGTTGCGGGAAGACATCAGCGAATCCATCGCCCCGTATCAGCCTTACAAGAATGATATTGCACTGCGGATTTCCAAGGTGCCGGCGTTTATGAGTGAGGCCGAAGCCCTGTTGCAGCGGGAATATCCAGATTTTGAAGTGCTGTGGTACGGCCACATTGGCGATGGCAATCTGCATATCAATATTCTTAAACCGGCAGATCTGGATACGGCGGCGTTCGCGGAAAAATGTGGGACGGTCAGCGAACATCTATTCACCGTCCTGCAACGGCATGGCGGCAGTATTTCCGCCGAACACGGCGTGGGCCTGCTCAAAAAGCCGTATCTGCACTACACCCGCGACGAGGTAGAAATCAGCTATCTGCGGGCCATCAAGCAGGCGTTTGACCCGAACGGGATTATGAATCCGGGGAAGATTTTTGATTAAAAGATGGGGAAATGTGTGTGCCGGTTTGCCGCTCCAGCATGGCGACCTTTAGCCCAATATAGCGCCCCTTTATAGGTTGGTTTGGCAAGCCAACCTATAAGTCTTCCGCTAGTTCTTCAGGCATAATCTGGATCGGTGAAACGCCATATCGATGCAAATTCATGATGAATTCGACGCGATCTAATCCAGCTAATTCTGCTGCTTGGCCGCTCGTCAAACGCCCTAACTCGAATAATTTAACGGCCATCGCCATTCGGGCTTCTTGTTCAAACTGATTGCGGCTGATCCGTAGTGCATCCGGTAACACATCTGGATATTCAACGACGAGTTGCATGATGTATCCTCCGGTTATTTGTAGATTGAACTTTTTAAGTTAAGCCGTAATTTTTCAATAATATCCTCAACAGGTTCTGGTTTGAGTTTGCCCGAACGAAACTCAGCAAGACTCTCGACTGCCGCTTGAGCGATTTCCTTTCTCTGCGCTTCTACTCGACGATGTTGAATAATATCCATAGGATCTCGTCAGTTTTGGAAACTGTTTGCCTAAATCCGGATCAGTAAAAACATTAGTTTTTTAATAATAAATTTTCAAATGGATAATGGTTTTTCCAGCGATAAGTCTGAAAGTCACGCTCATCAGTAGAAAGAATCCGTCCATGCCCTAAATCTTCAGCCAGAACCACCAGCGAGGCGTCAGCAAAATCCATAGGTAAGTTAGCGTATTGATGCATCAATGCTTCGATACGCATCAACATCGTCTCGTGGATTTGGAAAATCTGGCTTCCACCTTGGCGGAGTGCGCCCACGAAAGCTAACATAATAGGTATCCCCGCACGATGTTGAAGCAAATAACAGGTTTCAGTCACAACCGGCAAAGTAGTAATCATGGATTCCTGCAAGTGCGGTACACATCGACGTGCTTGGAGATGGTAGGTATCTCTCCGATTGAAGAATGCAACCCAAAATCCAGTATCTACGATAATCATCATTGACTATTCCATAAGTGCTTCTTGTAATCGACAGAAAGGCTTTCGTCATCATCAAAACTACCAATGAGGCCAGCTTCTTCAAAAATGCGGTAGATGCGTTGTCCTTCTGTTTCCTGGGGTTCTCTTTCTTCAGGAATCGCCATATCAATTGCTTTAGCTAACATTTCAGCAACAATCTCTGTCAATGGTTTCTGGAGCTTTTGTTGCAAATATAGCAAGCGCTCAGTATGGAAACTATCCAGTTCGGTTTCGATACGCATAGATTTTATTCTCCATAGTTTAAAATTAAAAACTCACAATCCTAAACACTTTCAATCAGCGCAATTTCATCACGATTCAAACCAAAGAGCCGATAGACCCGATCATTGATTTCGGCTTCCTTGTCAGCAATATTTTCAGCGTTTGGATTTTCAAGAATACGCTGAACCAGTATTTCCAACTCGGATTGTTCGGCAGGTGTAGCAACAGGAATAGGGATTGGAGAAACATACATAGGCTTATATTCCAGGAATCCACCTTGTCTCTCCGCTGCACTTTGTGAAACGAGATACCGTGTAATTTCAGAATTCAAAACACCCAAAAGATATTTAGAATCCGAAACCAAAAATGTTGCAGGGGCGCATAAATTGTAGCCAGTAGGGGTAAAAGTAAATTGGGGTTGAGTAGCAAGATTTCCCCATGCAATATTAGGCTGTTCGAACTCCTGCCAATAAGCTATGTTATCTTGAACCTCATACCATTGATAGCTTCCTGATTTTCGACCACCAGAAATCCCTGGCGTGAGGGAAGCTTTAAATTTCATCAGATATTCCTGAATTGCCGGAAACCTTTTTAGATCAATTCCACGCCTAGTAAAAATCAACCATAAATCCTTCGACTCTACTTGCCAACGTTTAACATCTCTTCCACGCAAAAAAGGCTTTAAAACTTGCACTGAAGAAGAATGTTCTGAAATTAACCGATCTCGGGTAGTGCGATCAATTACAAACGCATCATTCAAGCCAGTGACAATACCCCGATAAAGTCGACCTTTGCAATATTCACCCAATGGCGTACCGGCAGCACGAAGTTTTTCCAGCAAATTCCGTTTAGCCGCCCCTTCCAGACGCCAACCGGATTTATCAAGACTGCGTTGTGGAATATCAAAACTGTCGCGACGGACAATCGACACAAAATCTGCAATGGGTGGACCGGGCTTCCAGGTTAATGCCCGGAAAGTAGCAGCAGCATCCGCCTCGGTTTGTACGATTCTCTGCAACAAAACAATCGTCGGATATGCAATTGCTTCAAAAACTGGCGCATCGCCAAAATCAATTAATTCATGAATCCGGGTCTGTTTCGTCAACCAACCCCGCAGCTTTTCCCCATAACCGGAGCGATACCATTTATTTGAAGTAATAAAAGCAAACTGACCACCGTTATGCAGCAACTTAATCCCACGTTCGTAGAAATAAGTGAATAAATCTGCTGTGCCGGTAAAGCATTCGTAGCGCAATTTAAGCTGCGGTTTCAGGTCTTTAATTTCTTCATGGCGCACATACGGCGGATTACCAATGACAATATCAAAACCACCTTTCGCATGAAAAACCTCGGAGAAATAAATCTCGAAATCGAAAATTTCCCGGCTTTTGGTCAGTTGATAAATTAACCCATCAATTTGCTCTTTGGATTGCGCTCTTTTTGCATGGTCGTATTCATCAAAAAAATTCGGCTTGAGCAGTTCCAACTGTTTAAAATATTCGTCATTAAACAAATTTTTTTCTACGCCCAACAGTGAATTACCCGCGACCACTTTATAATCCAGATTCGGCAAGGGCTTAATATTCTGCACATTCTCTTCATCGACCACCAACGATAACCACAGCCGCAACTTCGCAATTTCAACAGCACCTTTATCAATATCTACGCCATACAGTGAATTCTGAATCGCCTGGCGCTTGAAATGATAAGCGGTGCGATCTTCCCCGCCACCATCCCCAGTTTTAAGATAGGGCGTTAATACAGTGCGAGCACGCACAATCTCGGTCATCATCCCCACTGGGAAAGCGCCCGAACCAATCGCTGGATCGCAAACCGTAATTGTTTTCAAAGCCTGATCCAAAACGCGAGCCTGTTCCTCAATCGCTTTTGGCAAGTGGCGCTGAACACTCACAGTCCCCTCTTTGCGGGCCGTCTCATAATGCACCGCCTGCGCCCCCTCCCGAATCAGCATCTCAATATCGGTCAACGCCATCATCCGGTTCGGCTGATTCACTACCGTATCCAGATAGTTAATCAAACTTTCCTGACACATATAATGCACAATCTCACGCGGCGTATAAAACGCGCCCAACCCCTTGCGCCGATTTTCCTCAATCAGATTTTCAAACACCTTACCGAGCATTTCCGGATCAATCGCCACTTCCTTTTCCAACGGCTCCGCTTCATTCACCGTAAAGTTATAACGATCAAACACGTCCAAAATCCCGGTGCCTATATCGCCAGACGCCGAAAGCTGCTGATTAGTAAATAAGGCATTCGGCAACGTCAGTGCCTGCTGTTTCCAATCATACCCGGCCACTGGCTCAAACAAACCGCCATTTAAAAATGGGATACGGCATTCAAAGATCGAACACCAGGCATCAGGGCCACGATCCGTCGCCAATGTGTCATAAAACAACGGCTCCAGCACTTGATTAAACAGACGTTGCCCCTTCGCTGCCGCCCGATCCACCAGTTGCCGCATAAAATGACGCGGCCCCTCACCCCACGCCTGGCCCTTTCCTACTCCCAGCCAACCCTTCTTCTGAATGAAATACAGAAACACAATCTGGCCCAGAAGCTTCTTGGCGAAATCCGTAGTACTCACCCCCTTGGCCTGAAAATCCTCCCGAATCGCCGAATGAGGAACCAACGCCGCAGTCAACGCCTCTTCCGTGACCTTGAACAACCGCGCATATTCATTAAAAAACTCCTTCGTGACCGACTCAACGCTAAACGCCTCCTCAATCTGCGCCAGCGTCGGTTTCGCCATAGTGTTTTGCAACAGCGGCAGAAACCGGGTCTGCGCGGTATGACACTCCTCATCCGCCCCTACCAGATACGAATAACGCCGCGCTGGCGTCAACCGCTCCTCTGCCTTAATCTTGCCGGTTTTCGGATCGCGCTTCGTTTCGTACTCCATACGGATATACGAAAACCGCCACGACTGCGAATCCGGAGCCACAAAAGCAATCAAGCCCGCCTCTTTATAAGCATCGCCACGCTTCAACTTATGCCCGACAAAATCCCGCAGCGCTGTTCGCGTGCGCTCCAACTTCCAGGACTCGGTTAAATGCACAACCAACACATCCGCCAATTCCTCTTCCGGCGATGCAAACGTCCCCAACCGCTGGCAACTTTTCACATGAGCTGCAAACGCATCCGGCACTTGCATAGTCTGCGCTTTATCCTGATTAAAACCATTGCACAATTCGTTAATAAAATCCCGAAAACGCCCCCGATCAAAAGGCGCTTTAAAAGTGCTGCGAACCAGACGTTGCGCGGTTAATTTATCCATGATTCATTTCCTTATTTAAATTTTTTACCAGACAGTTCGCACGGGGTAAGCCTGAATGTGACCGTCTGGTATTAATACGGCAACGGCTCAAAAAATTCCGGCGGCAATTCAACACCCTTATCAGCGGCTAATCCGAGCGGGCGAGGTTGAATGGGCATTTTTGGTAACGGCCGAATTTCAGCAATCGGTACATTCCGTTTGCATAAGAGAATCGTCTCACCCTGTTCCAGCGCCGGCAGATAACGCGATAGATGAGTTTTCGCTTCGTGAATATTAAGTTGCAACATGATTTAGTTCCTGATTGACTTTCAGATTCGGATTATTGGTCAAATCCGCCAGGAACGCAAAACAACCAAGAAGACAATATCAGCTCCCGTGGAGCCGATACCCCCTTTGAATCCGCCTTTGGAGCCGCGCCCAGCAGATACTGACTGGCGACTTCCTTGCGGAGAATGGCGACCATCTCAACCGGATCAGCCGTCTGCTCGAACGCTGCTTTCACCTTGCGCAAAGTGTTTTTACCGATTCGACCTTCCGCGATCAAGCGATGAACCTCCACCGCCAGTTTCCGATCTTCCGGCGTCAACCCCGCAGCATTGCGAAAATCCCTGGCCCGCAACCGCTTCAACAGTGCCGCCTCATGGCCACTCGTCGCGGTAGTCGATGACAAACTATCCACCCCCACCGTCGTCGCTCCCTGAAATCCACGCTTATTCTGATCCAGCAACCGGTAAAACGCTTCGGCTGGAATCTCCTGCAACAGTTCCTGCTCCGTTGTTTCCAGAATCCCCGCTGCGCTGAAAAAATCCAGTTCCTCCACCGCCTCATCGCCATCCTGAGCGCGAAAGAACTTGTCCAACCGTCCCTGGCGAAAATAAGTCAGCACCGCACCATCCAACTCCCTCCCTGCTTGTAGCGGAAGGTTAGTATCGGGGGTAGTACGACTCGACCGCGCTTTCCGGGGCAGCGTCAGAATCCGCTGAAACAACGCCGGTTGCTGCTCCTTAATATCGAGAATCAGCCGCAAATATTTCAATTCACTCTTCGATTCCGCTAGATCACCCTCTGCCGCTTGCCGGGAGTTAATCCGGTCAAACAAATTATGCGAGGTAATTTCTTCATCACCAGTCAGCAATCGCGCATCATTTCCCAACAGCGCAATAAACGCATGAATCTTCAACTTCGCCGCTTCGGTTAAGGCAATCTCATCATTACCTTCATCGGTCGGGAAAAAGTTATAGGTAAAAATCGTTTTAAACTTTGTCCCGACCCGATTCACCCGCCCGACCCGCTGCATCATCCGGCTCGGATTCCACGGAATATCATAATTAATCACCACTGCCGAACGATGCAAATTCACGCCTTCTGCCAATACATCGGTCGTGACCAGAATCCGGTAATCATCGACTTCCTCACGACTATTTGCATCAAAATTCGCAATTACCGCTTGACGCTGTTCAGGACTGGACAGCGAACTGAAAAACAGCGTCCTAGCCTCTACTTCAGCCTTAATCCGCCCAGCCAAATAACGGGCCGTATCCGAAAATTCACTGAAAATAACCAGTTTCCCGGTTTTAAAAATCGGCTGCGTCACCAATTCCTGTTTAAATTCCAGCCACTTCGGATCGCGCTGAATGCCCTGCCATGCCTGCTGAATTTCACGCAATACCGTCAAATCCACATCAACATGTTCCCGAAACAGGGGAGTAAAATATTTTGCTGCAAACTTCTCAACTTTTTCCTCCTGAATCAACGCCTCAATCGCATCATCATCGCCCTCTTCCAGAAAATCCAGCACCTTGCGACTGTGCTTCTTACTGGTATAAACAAAACCGTAATCAAACGCTTTCAGCACCAGTTCATGCGACTGAATAAACCGACCTAGCGTCTCCTGAAACGCATAAAAACTGCTTTCCAAACGCTTGACCAACAGGATTTTCATAAACGTCGCTAAATTACGCTGACCTTGCACAACCCGCTCTTCCAGCGACCCGGTATAATACAGTGGATTGAGCGGTTGATAGCGGGCGTAATGAAAATCCGCACTGGTAATCTGCTGCAAAGTCTGGGTAAAAACGTCATTCTCATCCGGGTTCAACCGGTAGAACAACGGCACCGGATCATTCACTTGCGGGAATCCCAACTTCTGTTTTTTCAGGTCATCGCCATAAAACTCTTCAATCTCACGACGGGTGCGGCGCACCATAATATATTTCAGCACCCGATCCCGCAGTTCCTGAGCATTTTCCTTAACGGTCTCAACATAGCGTTCCGCATCATCCAGACGATGCAAGCCTTTCAACCGCTTTCGCAACCGGTCAAAAAAAGCTTCCAGATTGGGCAATCCGGGAATCGTGCTATTACGCGGGGGCTGAAACAACTTCAACTGGCTGTAAATATCATCCAGCGTATTATTATAGGGCGTCGCTGAAACCAGAATCACGCCTTTATTCTGACAAATGCGGGTCAATAATTCGTAACGCTGTGTCGAATCGCCCTTGAAACGATGGGACTCATCGATAAATACATACTTATAGAAATCAACGCCCTGTTTGAGCGTTTCTTCCAACTTGCCAATCGAAACGCACTTGTGGCCAGGAATACAAAAATCCCGAAACACCCGTGACCATGAACCGGGACTGTTTTCATCAAGCAGACTCGGCGGCGCAATAACCAGACAACGACCATCCAGTTGCAGCGCCAACAACGCTGAAATAAAGGTCTTCCCCAAACCCACCACATCCGCAATAAACACCCCGCCATACATTTTCAACATCTGCAAAGCCGTAAAAACCGCATCTTCCTGATACTGTAATTTCCGAAAATTCGCGGGCAGATTTTCCGGATTCAACTTTGAGCGGTCGCCCAAATAATCACGGAAGTATTCCGCCAGAAATTTCAAATACAACTCATAGGGTGTAAAAAACGCAAATGGTGACTCCCTTTCCACCACCTGAATAATGGTCTCATGCACCTCCTTAACATCAACCGCCTCTGCCCATAACTCATTAAAACGATGCAGGGCATAATCATGGTCTTCCGGTTCATTGAGCAACACATTAAATTCCAGATTACCCTCCAAACCACTGTAGGAAAAATTACTGGACCCGGTAATCACATAACCATGATGAACATCCGGCAGTCGCTGCTCAGGCGTCATAATATAAACCTTCGCATGAATATTCTGCTCACGATACAGCTTCACCGCCAGCTTGCCCGAACGAATCCAGGCAATAAACGTGCGGATGCCGGTTTCAATCGCCAGTGAGTCCTGCGCCTGAACCAGTTCACTCCGCATCATCCCGCCAAACATTTCCCGGATTTCCGCCGATGACAAACGGCTTTCCGATGCGGTGGAATCCTGAACAATTTGCAGCAACCCATGCACCACTTGCTCATTTTTCAAACCGATGAGAATACGAATCGCCTTAACCGATTCCAGCACGGGATACATGCGGAAAAACCCACTGATAAAAAAGTAACCCACCAGACAATCAAAATCCTGGGTCTGCGGTAAAATCGTTTCCAGCCGCTGACTCAGGGTATTTTTACCCTGATTAGTCAAAAATTTTTTTGGCGAAACGGGAATAGCGGTCATAGATGATTCCTGATAGCGTTTTACAGCCCATATAATAACAACCCGCCCGCAGTCACTGCCGCCAGCAGACAAGCCGTAGCTCGCCATTGAAAATAGCTAATCAGCCGACCCTCTTCCCGAAAGGCGGCGATAATAAACGGGCGCGACGCCTCTTCGGTATCAGCCAGCAGATGAATATCCGGATCGACGCCTTGCTGCAACTGTTCCCGCCGCACCTGCTTTTCTGCCGCCCGCCGCGCCGCCTCCCATTCATCCGGATCAACCCTGCCATTACGCCGCCGGTCAAACAGCGCCATCCGTTGCGGATCACGCTTCCACTGCTCCAGCAAGTCGGCTACCGCCCGTTGCATATCCGGCGCTTCACGCAACCCGCCCACGGTCCGAAACCCGCCGATCACATGGACTTCTTCACCCGGCAACAAGCGCTGTTCGGTATATCGATAGGTAGCGCCGATCCCCCAAAGCGCATGAGTCCGCGCCCCGCTCTCACTGCCATACCAAACATCGCGGCGAATCTTGATGAAATCCGCGCCATGCGGATCAACCACACAGTGGCCGGTCCCGTCATCAATGAGAAACAGGCTGTCGCTTTCACCGGAGTCCACTGTCTGCCAGCGATTCTGGCAACGCTCCTCGACCTGATAACCATACCAGGCGCACGGTAACAGGCTTAGTGGCGCTAAAATCGGCGGGCCTTCCATCAATCGAGCGCGACCATACAACTCCACATACCCCTGAGAGGCCGAGCGAATGCGGGCAATCGGGGTATCGGCCAACCGCCAGGCGCGTCGTCCGTAATACAACGCCCCATAAGCGCCAGCCACCACAATAGCGAGCGCCAGCGCGGCCAGCACGGTCACTGGCGGCGGTTTCAGCGCCAGCGCGGCGTCCTGCCGGACCAGCAGAAAACTGCCGAACCAGAGGACGCCAAATCGCAGCAGGTCTTTAAATCGAGGTTGCAACATCAACGCGGCGGATCAGCGGAACAGTTGCGCCAGATCCACATCCTGCTTTTCCGGCTCACTGAATTCCAGCAAGCGAAAAGGCCGGAAGTTGAAAAACCGCGCCACCATGACATCGGGGAATTGTTCAATGCGGACATTGTTGAGATTAACGCTGTCATTGTAGAACTCGCGGCGGTCGGCAATGGCATTCTCCAAACCGGTAATACGACTCTCCAGATGCCGGAAATTCGCATTGGCCCGCAATTCAGGATACGCCTCAGCTACCGCAAACAATTGGCCTAGCCCGAGCCGTAACTGACTTTCCGCCGCCCCTAGTGCAGGCAAATCGTAGCGTTGCTGGGCGTCGGCCACTCCACGGCGGGCCTGCATCACCGCTTCCAGCGTGTCCCGTTCATAGCCCATGTATTGCTTGCAAACCTCAACCAGTTTGGGCAATTCATCATGGCGCTGTTTGAGCAGCACGTCGATATTCGACCAGGACATCCCGACATTATGCTTGAGATTCACCAGACGGTTGTAGATAACGATGCCGTACAACACCAGCAGGACGACAACAATCAGCAAAATAATCGCAATTGGATTCATGGCGGACGTAATCCCAATTAGGTAGACAACCGCCAGTATAACCGGGAAATTCCGGCGCTACGGCAGGTTGCGCATCGCCTGATGCCGCTTCTGCAACCGCCGGTAGTTCTGGGGCGAATATTCCAGAAACTCCAGTTCGCACTCATTCAAGGGGCGAACCTGTTTAATCGGACTGCCCACATAAAGAAATCCGCTTTCCAATACCTTGCCGGGCGGAACCACGCTCCCGGCGCCAATCGTCACCCGCGAACGCACGATAGCCTTGTCCATCACAATCGCGCCCATACCGATCAGGCAAAAGTCTTCAACCGTGCAGGCGTGCAAAATAACCTTGTGGCCCACGGTCACGTCATTGCCGATCAGCGTCGGCTGACCGCCGGGACAAAAGCGGCTGTCATGCGTGACATGAATAACCGTCCCATCCTGAATGCTGGTGCGAGCACCGATGCGAATACGATGAATATCGCCCCGGACTACGCTCATCGGCCAGATTGAACTGTCTTCGCCGATTTCGACATCGCCAATCACCAGCGCCAGGTCATCGACATAAGCGGTGGGATGAATACGCGGGGTGTGCTGCTCAAAGGGACGAATGGACATAAAACCTCATAGTCAGGGGCTAAAAATGGCGTTCAACACCTTAAAATTCCACCCGTCAGCGCATCGTCACCAATTCCTCGGCGCTAGTGGGATGAATCGCCACGGTATCGTCAAAATCGCGCTTGGTGGCACCCATGCGCACCGCAACCGCAAATCCTTGCAGCATCTCATCCGCCCCCTCGCCGATGATATGGCAACCGACAATCTTCTCCTCCGGGCCGACGCAGACCAGCTTCATCGCGGTCCGGGGCTGGCGGTGGGTGAAGGCGTGGTACATGGGCCGAAATTGCGTCTGATAAATCTGCACCGCGCTGCCAAATTGCTGCCGGGCTTCTTCCTCGGTCAGCCCCACCGTGCCTATCGGCGGATGGCTGAACACCACGGTCGGAATATTCTCATAAACCAGTCGGCGCTCCGGTTGCCCACCGAACAACCGGTCCGCCAATCGACGGCCGGCGGCAATCGCCACCGGGGTTAAATGGAAGTTCTGGGTCACATCGCCGATAGCGTAAACGCCAGAAACCGACGTGTTCTGAAACGGATCGGTCGGGATGGAACCGTTGGGATTCACCAATACTCCCGTTGCCGCCAGATTCAGCGCGTCGGTATTCGGGTCGCGGCCAATCGCCCAGATCAGCGCATCGACAGGCAGTGTGCTGGCCTGACCCTCGCAGTGCAAACTGAGTGCGCCATTCGCCAGCCGCGCCACAGCCCGGACCTGCGTCTGCGTCAGCACCGTCACGCCATCCTCGCGCAACCGCTCCATCAACTGTTCACGGAGTAACGCATCGAACGACCGGAGCACCTGATCCTTGCGCAGCAGCAGCGTCACCTCCGAACCCAGCGCTTGCAGCATCCCCGCTAGTTCAACGGCGATATAACCACTGCCGACAATCGCGGTGCGCGGTGGACAGGAGGGCAAGGCAAAGAACCCGTCCGAGGTCATGCCAAATTCCGCGCCCGGCAACTCGGGAACCTGCGGGCGACCACCCGTCGCAATCACGATGTGGTCAGCCGTGTAACGTTCACCGTTGACGTCCAGGGTATGCGCGTCGATGAACCGGCCAAAGCCGTTCAACAGATCGACCTTGGCCTTGGCCAGATAACCGAGATACCACTCATTGATATTCTGAACGAAGGTGTCACGAGCATCTTTCAGCTTCCGCCAATCGAACCCGAAGTAATCCAGCCGGAAGCCATAACCCGCCGCATCGTCCAACGTATGCGCGAGATGAGCCGCGTACCACATCACTTTCTTGGGGACGCAACCCACGTTCACGCACGTGCCGCCCAGTCGCCCGGCTTCAATCAACGCACAACGGGCACCATAACCAGTCGCCCGTTCCGCGACTGACAGACCACCGCTGCCACCGCCGATCACCATCAGATCGTAATGTTCAGCCATGCATCCTCCACTGCCGGGGTTATTTCTGCCGACAATTCAGCTAATGAGCGAACTCATTATTGTTATTAAATAGATATGTTCGGGTCGATGCTAATATTCTGGAAAGGACCGAGCGGATTTTCCTTATCTTCCAATTCGAGAATATTCGGTTGACCGCCTTCCAGTTTGTAAACCACCAAATTGTCATTCAGAACAATCAAACCTTGAAACTTCCAGCCGGTCGTTCTGGTTTTTTTTCTGAAATTAAATACGTCAAGCAACACGTTTCCATAACGCAGGCTGTTGATATCCTTTGGTGCAATCTCATAAGCCTGGCACGCGCTCTTTGCTTTCAGACAGGTCTGTATATCAGGATGCAGATCGACCAGTTGAATCGATGCATTGGGAATAAATAATTCGGTAATTTCCAAATAATTGAGCAGTCTGATATTGGGTTTTTCAAAGGGGTCAAATCCAAGGCTTTTGAGTTCGGCAACCGTTGTTTTTCCGGGCATAATCCGGTCAAAGGACCGCTTGGCGTCTTCATAACTGACCCACTGGGAATCCGTAGTCTGTTTGACGGTGGGCAGCAGATTTGAACAACTGACTGTGAACAGCCCGGTGGTTATTCCAATAATGACTTTAAGCATCCTGTTCATGTCAAATACCTTTACAGTGAAGTGCTACCGCCTATTTTATACCGATTCTCAGCCGGTTTAACCCTGAAAAACTGATGAGCTGCCAAGACGCCAAGGTCGCCAAGATCGCTAAGGGAAAAGCCGATTCAGAATTTATCGAAAAGTAGTGTTACTATAATTATTTAATTTAAAACAGAATTTTTAAATCACCCTCTCCCACTGACGGGAGAGGGAGTTTGATCACTTACGCCAGCGGCATTTTCGGCAGCGGTTTCAGCTTCCAGATTTCCGCGTTGTACTCGCGCATGGTGCGGTCAGTGGAGAACTTGCCACTGGTAGCGGTGTTCATGATGCTCATCCGCGTCCAGCGTTCCTGATCCTGATAGGCCAGGGTCGCCTGCTGCTGGGCATCGAGAAAGCCGCGCAAATCGGCAATCGTCAGCCACGGATCATGCGAACTGGTCAACGAGTGCAGGATCGGATCGAAAATGCCCCGCTCGAACTGGTTGAAGTGGCCACTTTCCAGCAGATGCATAATCCGGGTAATGTCGGGATCGCTCTGGATAATGGCGACAGGATTGTAATTCTGCCGACGCTCCTCAACCTGTGCAGCGGTCAGGCCAAACAGGAAGAAATTCTCATCGCCGCATTCCTCGCGGATTTCGATATTCGCCCCGTCCAGCGTACCAATCGTCACCGCGCCATTCATCATGAACTTCATGTTGCCGGTGCCGGACGCTTCCTTGCCTGCGGTCGAAATCTGCTCGGACAGATCGGTGCCGGGGCAGATGATTTCCATCGCTGACACCCGGTAGTTGGGCAGGAACGCCAGTTTCAACTGATCGCCAACATCGGCATCGGTATTGATGACCTTGGCGACGTTGTTGGTCAGCTTGATGATCTGCTTGGCCATGTAATAGCCCGGCGCCGCCTTGCCGCCGAGCAGCACGCAACGGGGTGTCCAGTTCGCGGTATCGCCACGCTTGATCCGGTCATACAGATGGATGACATGCAGAATGTTCAGCAACTGGCGCTTGTACTCGTGCATACGCTTCACCTGCACGTCAAACATCGCCTTGGGGTTGAACTCAACGCCACAATCAGCCTTGATCAGCGCCGCCAGCCGCACCTTGTTGTCGTGTTTGACCTGCCGCCACTTCGCGCCGAACTTGGCGTCCTTGGCATAGGGAATCAGCTTGCGCAGTTCCTCCAGATCAGTAACCCAGCCCGCGCCGATGGTTTCGGTAATCAGCGTATTCAAACCGCGATTGCAATCCGCCAGCCAGCGGCGCTGAGTGACGCCATTAGTCTTGTTGTTGAACTTGTCGGGCCACAACTCGTAAAAGTCGCGGAACAGCCCTTGCTGGAGCAGTTCGGAATGCAGCGCCGCCACGCCATTGACCGACGTGCTGCCGACGATGGCCAGATAAGCCATGCGCACCTGCTGCTCATACCCTTCTTCAATCAGCGACATCCGGCCCTGCCGTTCGATATCGCCGGGCCAGCGGCGGGCGACTTCGGCCAGGAAGCGGGCGTTGATTTCGTAAATAATATCCAGAACGCGCGGCAGCAATTGCCGGAACAGCCGCACCGGCCAGCGCTCCAGCGCCTCGGGCAACAGGGTGTGATTGGTGTAAGCCATTACCTGACTGGTAATTGTCCAGGCCAGATCCCAACCGACGGCATGTTCGTCCATCAGCAACCGCATCAACTCGGCAACGGCAATGGTCGGATGCGTGTCGTTCAACTGGAAGCAGTTCTTGGCAGCGAAGTTGGTGAAATCCTCGCCATGGACACGCACCCATTGGCGCAGCACGTCCTGCAAGCTGGCCGAGGCCAGGAAATACTGCTGGCGCAGCCGCAATTCCTTGCCGCTCTCGGTGGCGTCGTTGGGGTAGAGCACCATGGTGATGTTTTCCGCCATGTTCTTGGCGCCCACCGCTTCGGTATAACTGCCGGCGTTGAAGTCCTCGAAATCGAACTCATCGGTCGCCGCCGCCGACCACAGCCGCAAGGTGTTCACCGTACCGTTCTGATAACCCGGAATCGGCACGTCATAGGGCACGGCCAGCACATCGTGGGTATCGATCCAGCGCCAGCCCATTTCGCCATCGGGTTTCATAAACGCTTCGTTACGCCCCCCGAAGCGCACCCGCTGGGTATATTCCGGACGCTCCAGTTCCCACAGGTTGCCGCTGCGCAACCAGTGATCCGGCTCCTCAACCTGATAGCCGTTTTCGATGCGCTGGCGGAACATGCCGTAGGCGTAGCGAATCCCGTAGCCGACGACCGGCAAGCGCAGGGTGGCGCAACTGTCCATGAAGCAGGCGGCCAGGCGACCGAGGCCGCCGTTGCCCAGACCGGCGTCATTTTCACATTCGGCCAGCTCTTCCATGTTCAGGCCCATGTCCTGCAACGCCTTGTGGACCGGATCCGTCAGGCCCAGATTGAGCATGGCGTTACTGAACGCCCGCCCCATCAGAAATTCCATGGACAGGTAATAAGCGCGCCGGACGCCGCCATCCTCTTCATAAGCATAACGGGTATCCTTCCAGCGCTCCCATAACCGGTCACGCAGCGTCAGCACCAACGCCTCGTACATGTAATAGGCGTATTTGGTGTGCCGATCACGGCCCAAGGTATGGCTGAAATAGCGCCGAAAGTCGGCGACAATGCTCTTGGCGTCCATGCCAAGGGGCGGCAGTTCGGTCAACCAGGCGACCGGCTGGCTGGTTTCTAGCATTTGAGTGGGCATATCGATAAAGTCCGCAGTACTGGTGCTGAAGAATCGACAACATCCGGCCAGGCCGGACGACATCGGAAACGCTTTAATAGTCTTCAGCCACAGCCTTCGATGCGGTCGACCGCGCCCCGACTGTGGCTGACATTATGAAAAACCATAGTCCGGCAATTTGGAATTGCAAGGTCAAGCCGCCGAAGATTGCCGGTTTCGGCCATCGGTAGTCCTGCAAAATCTGGTGGGCGAACAGCGTATCGATGATCATCCGCTATCTCCAAGGAAAGGAGAGGAATTGCTGTCTTTATTGGGTATGCGGACAACGGCGGGCAGTTCGGGCCTTAGCCCATGTTTGAGCGGATGACGTTGACCTTCAATTTGGGGACTGTTTCCAGTCCCCGGTTGGTCTGTTATTTCAACTTGAATCGTGCGATGAGCGGTGATCCGTCGTCGGTCTGCATGGTTACTTCGTAGCAGGCGTTAGGATTTTTGGGGGTCTGCCAGTTCTGAATGAACTGACCCGCCGTTGCATCGTAGCGCAGTACGGTGCCACCGGTGGTCGTGAATTCAACATCGGCCGTCGTGGCGGAAGCCCCCGGGCAAATCACGCTCTTGGCGGTAAACTGGTCGACGACAGCAACATCGGTCAGCGCGGTTGGCCCAGCGAAGACCCTAAACTTTAACGGTACCGTTGAGCCACCCTTGACAGAATTCCAGACGCCATCCATATCTACTGGTGGGTAAAAGCCGCGAAGTGTCCAAGCTAACACGGTGTAAGTGCCGATAACGACCTTCTGGCGGTTGCCGGCGACATCCTCTGCTGTAGCGTTTAGTGTGTGGCTACCTACGGTCGTCCCATAACCTGTGATGGTGCAGTCCTTGATACCCGATAGTGCGTCTGTGGCCACACAGGTTGGGGCTACAGGGACGAAACCGAAGTAGTAGGAACTGTCCTTGGCTGGTTCGCTAGTCCAGGAGTCGATGATGGGCAGAGTCAGGTCAACGTCAATAGCGCTTACATTGACGGTCGCGCTGTTGCCCGCTTGGTCAGTAGCGGTGTCGCTGTGGCTTTGGTGCGCACCCTCGCCAAAGGTATAGGTCTCTGGACAAGAGGCCACACCGGAGGCTGCATCGCTACAAGTAAATGTAACTGACGGTGCGCCACTCGTACTATTCCACCACCCCGACTCTGGACGCTCGGGACTGACTGTGGCCGTGATGATGGGTGGAGTTGTGTCCACCTGCCAAGGAAACTCTGCAGGGGTTTTTGCCTGGTTCCCTGCCTCATCAATAGCCCACACTTTCAGGGTATGCTGACCCTCACGCTGATCGCTATAGGTGACGGGATTCGAGCAGGGAGCCTCAGGAGTTTCATCCAACTGGCACCGGAAGGTTAACTTTCCGGGAGCGGTCACGAGGTCCGACCCGGTGAAGCTAAAGGTTGCTGTGGTTTGATTGGTTGGATTTTTTGGTGTGTCTACAATGTGAGTGTCTGGCGGCGTGGTGTCAACCACCCGCACTTGGAACGAGGCTGTCGTGGTATTACCGGCAACATCGCTGGCGCTACAGGTCACTGGGGTGTTTCCGAGTGCGAACTGGTGGCCCGATGGAAAGTCGCATTCGACTTCACGCTCCCCATCGGCCCGGTCGGTGGCAGTGACTGTAAAGTCTACTATCGCGCCCTCAGCGGAGGTGGCTTCTGCGGTTTGATCAGTGGCACCATAGATCGTAGGGGGGGTCACATCCTTGACAATAACCGAGCAGGCGGTGGAATCCGAGAGTCCGCCCGCGTCAGTCACGGTTAGACTGAAGGCCATGGTGTTGAACGTGGATGTTAATGGCGGTGCGGTAAAACTGATGACGCTGGCGGTTAGATCAACCTGAGACAAATCTGCATTGGGCAAACCCTGGGTCTGAGTCCAGGTATGTGTGATGATACCGTCATCGGGGTCCGACGATGGGCGACCATCAAGGGTGATCTGTTGGTACTCATCAATGACCGTTGGGCAAATCACCTGGGCTGTCGGCGGGTCGTTGACCCATATAACTGTCACCGTCGTTTGGGTAGAGCTGGACAAATAACCATCCGAGACCGTCAGGATAAATGTCAGAGACACACCGTCGTTTGGGTAAACGTCTGGGGCAGTAAATGTTGCAGTGGCCCCTGTAGGGTCTGACTGTAGGGTAACTTCAATGCCGTCAGGGTTCAGGACCTGCGCCCATTGGTACGTCAGCACATCGCCATCAGGGTCTGTGGAGGGACTGCCATCCAAGGTCACGATATTACCCTCATGCACCTCGACCGGGTCTACCGTGGCTGATGCAAGCGGGGGCTGGTTATGCTCGATGTATGCTACGTTCACGATGGTTGTTGTTGAATCGGTCTGAACGGGATTGCTGCAACCTTTCACGGTCAACCGGAAGGTCAACGTTGCCCCCCCTGGCGGCACTTCCGGTGCTGTGATCATCAATGTCGGGGCATTCAGGTTACTCAGCGTCACCTCCGGGCCATCTATCTGTTCCCACTGGTAGCCAGGGTTAGCGTCAACGTCAACGTCCTGCGACTTGGTGCCATCCAGCTTGATTTGGGTTGGAGTAAAAACGCCACTGATCATCTGTCCGGCATCAACATTTTGTCTCGTCGGGGTGATTTTTGCGACCGTCTTGCACGCAGGCGCAGACCATACCGGTATGGCGGTGGCTACCGTTAGAATGGCTATAGCCAGCAGATGCCAACTAATTTTAATGCAGTTGATGTTCATATAGAGTTATTCCTCCAGCACGACACAGCGAAATTAGAATGGGCAGCGCGTACCTCCCACCTATAGCTTCCTTAATAATGGTTAGAACTTAATTGTCCATCTAATGCAGGCAATCAACTGATTACCTCTATGGATGTTAATTGGGAAGCCTATTTTTTTTTATAGGCTACCGTAGCTCATAGGTCTGTGGCTATCAGCTATTCACTGAATCGAATGTACATGTTTGTCTTACGTCAATCGCTTTCAACTCCGCCAGGGGGTAGTCCTGCAAAATCTAGTGGTTGGTAAGGGAAATTCTATTTTTTATAATAGGATGAGCAAAAGACCACTACCAAAAGCAGGACTACTCCCCCCAGCCATCAAGCCGCAGTGGAAAAATCAATGAATGCGCATTCTCATCTGTATGTAGCCCTGTCCGAGCATGGTTTTGGTCATCTGGCGCAGGTCGCGCCGGTGCTGAATGAATGGCGGCGGCGTCATCCTGCCGGGCGGTTGACCGTGCAAAGCGCGTTGCCGGAAGCGGTATTGCGTCAGCGTATTGATAGCGAATTTACGGTCGTGGCCGGAGCCGCCGATTTCGGTATGGTCATGGTCGATGCGCTGGAGGCCAAGGTGGCCGAAAGTCTGGCGGCTTACCGGGCGTTCCATGCGGATTGGGCGGCGCGACTAGCCTGGCAGGAAGCGTTGTTGCGGGACGCTGCACCGGATGGGCTGTTGGCCGATATTCCCTATCTCACCCTGGCCGCCGCCGCCCGGTTGGACATTCCGGCGCTGGCGCTGTGTTCGCTGAACTGGGCGGATATTCTGGCTGGATATGGGCGGCATGAACCGGATTTGGCAGCGTTACGCGCACCGATGCTGGCCGCTTACAACAGCGCTGTCGCCTTCCTGCAACCCGCGCCGTCCATGCCGATGCCGGAACTGCACAACGCCCAACCGATTGGCCCGATTGCGGCGCTCGGTCAACAGCGGCGGACCGAGATCAACCGTCGGCTGGGTTTGCCCGCGAACGAGATACTGGTGTTGATCGGGCTGGGCGGGGTGGACATGCGCCCACCGCTGGAGGAGTGGCCAACGCTGCAAGGTGTGCGCTGGCTGACGCCGCCGACCTGGCAAACTACGCGGGTGGATATGCCGAACTGGGGACGGTTGGCGGATCTGCCGATGGTGGACCTCATCCGTTCCTGTGACGTGCTGTTGACCAAACCCGGTTATGGCGCGTTTACCGAAGCCGCTTGCAATGGCGTCCGAACGCTGTATGTGGCTCGTGACGATTGGCCGGAGGAACCGTGGTTAAGTCGCTGGTTGCAGGAACAGGGGCATGGTGTCAAGGTCAGCCGCGAACAATTGACCACCGGCGACCTGGCCGAAGCGTTGCAGGAATTACTGAACCAGCCCGCTAAACCGCCCGTTGCGCCGACCGGAATTGCTGAAGCGGCGGACTGGCTGGAGCGGCTTTGAGGCGTCCATTAACCTACACTATTCGATCAACTTATGCCCCTGTCCTGGAACGAGATTAAAGACCGTGCGCTGCACTTTTCCCAGCGCTGGCTGGACGAGTCTTCCGAGCACGCCGAAGCCAAAACCTTCTGGGATGAGTTTTTCCAGATCTTTGGCGTGTCGCGGCGGCGGGTGGCGACGTTCGAGGCGAAGGTCAACAAGGGGGACGGTCAAACCGGCTATATTGACTTGCTTTGGCGCGGCATCCTGCTGATTGAACACAAATCGCGGGGCAAGAATCTGGACCGGGCCTTTGCGCAGGCGAAAGACTACTTTCCGGGGATCAAGGACCGCGATCTGCCACGCTATATTCTCGTCTCCGATTTTGCCCGCTTCCGGCTGTATGACCTGGAAGCCGGTTCCCAGTCCGAATTTGCCCTGGAAGCGCTGTACCAGCACGTTCAGTTATTCGGCTTCATCGCGGGCTATCAAACCACGGTCGCTCAGGAGCAGGACCCGGTCAATATCCAGGCGGCAGAGCAGATGGGGCGACTCCATGATCAGATCAAGACCATTGGCTATGCCGGGCATGAGTTGGAGGTGTATCTGGTGCGCCTGCTGTTTTGCCTGTTTGCCGAGGACACCAGCATTTTCGAGCGCCGCCAGTTTCAGGATTTGATTGAGCAGCGCACGGCAGACGATGGGCAGGATCTGGCGTACTGGCTGGCCGATCTGTTTCAAGTGCTGGATACGCCGGTTGAACGCCGTTTGAAAACGCTGGATGAGCAATTGGCGGCGTTCCCCTATGTGAATGGCCGGCTGTTTGCAGAGCGCTTGCCTATCGCGGCGTTTAATACCGGGATGCGGCAACTATTGCTGGATGCTTGCGCACTGGACTGGAGCCGGATCTCTCCAGCGATTTTCGGCAGTCTGTTTCAATCGGTGATGAATGCGACGGTCCGCCGGAATCTGGGGGCGCATTACACCTCGGAGAAGAATATCCTAAAGCTAATTAAGCCGCTGTTTCTGGATGAATGGCGAGCGGAGTTTGAACGAGTCAAACATCAGCCCAAACGACTGGCGGAGTTTCATCAGCGGCTGGCGCAATTAAAATTCCTCGATCCCGCTTGTGGCTGCGGTAATTTTCTGGTCATCGCCTATCGGGAGTTGCGGAAACTGGAATTGGACGTGTTGCGGGCGCTCTATAAAGATCAGGACACCGCGTCGCTGGATATCGGGCAGTTCCAGATTCTCTGTGATGTGGATCAGTTTTACGGCATCGAGCTGGAGGAATTTCCGGCGCAGATTGCCCAAACGGCGCTATGGCTGATGGATCATCAGATGAATCTGCGGGTGTCGGAGGAATTTGGCCGCTACTTTGTGCGGTTGCCGCTGCGTAAATCTGCGACGATGGTTCACGGCAACGCGCTGTGCCTGGACTGGCGGGAGATCGTCAAGCCGACGGAACTGAGCTACATTCTGGGCAATCCGCCGTTTGTGGGGAAAAAAGAGCAATCGGCTACGCAAAAACAGGAGATGACGCGGATTTTTGCCGATACGCCGAGTGCCGGGGTGCTGGATTATGTCGCGGCCTGGTATCGCAAGGCGGCGGATTATCTAGCTGAGCAGCCCGCGATGAAAGCCGCTTTTGTCTCCACCAATTCCATCACCCAGGGCGAGCAGGTCGGCGTCCTGTGGGCGGATTTGCTGAAACGCGGCGTGAAAATTCATTTCGCCCATCGCACTTTTCAATGGTCCAGCGAGGCGCGGGGCAAGGCGGCAGTGCATTGCGTCATCATCGGTTTTGCCGTGCAGGACACGCCGGACAAACGCTTGTTTGATTATGAAACGCCTAACGCTGAACCACAGGAAATCAAAGCGACCGTTATTAACCCCTATTTAATTGATGCGCCAACCCTTTTTATTAGTCAGCGATCCCGCCCATTAAATAATAGTATCCCTGAAATAAATTATGGCAATATGCCCATCGACAAAGGGAACTTAATCATCAGTGAGCAGGAAAAAAACAGTTTATTGGAAAAATACCCGAAAGCTGAGCGCTATATCAGGCAATACCTGGGTGGAGACGAGTTTATCAACAGAATTCCAAGATACTGTCTTTGGCTGGTTAATTGTCATCCTTCCGAGTTGCGCGACTTTCCAGAAATTCTGCAACGAATTGAAGCAAATCGTCAATACCGGCTATCCAGTAACCGGCTGCAAACAAAATTGCTGGCAAAAACACCCGGCTTATTTGGTGAGATCAGGCAGCCTTCGGTTCAATATTTATTGATCCCAAAAGTATCATCGGAAAATCGGGATTACATTCCTATTGGTTTTTGTTTCCCCGACATTATCGCCAGTGGAACAACGTTAATAATTCCAGATGCAACAATCTATAACTTCGGTATTTTATCCTCTACCCTGCACATGGGATGGATGAAAACGGTTTGCGGACGACTGGAAAGCCGCTACCAGTATTCTGCCGGGATTGTTTACAACAACTTCCCCTGGCCACAGGCTCCGACCGACGCGCAGAAGCAGGCGATTGAACGCGCCGCGCAAACCGTACTGGCCGTTCGTGCCCAGTTCCCGGAAGCCTCCCTGGCCGACCTGTATGGCCCGTTAACCATGCCCCCGGTCTTAACCAAAGCCCATCAAAAGCTGGATGCCGCTGTCGATGCCGCCTACACAAAACACAAATTCAGCGGCGACCACGACCGAGTGGCGTT
>JAUPTV010000015.1 GCA_030917925.1 Pseudomonadota bacterium | reverse complement strand
GGAATCTGCTCGGTGAACTGGCCCGGCATAAGAATACTGATGCAACCGGGAGCGCCCAACGCGCAGGCTAACACCGAAGTATTGTTCAACGCCGGCATATTGCCCAGTAACGTGGTCAGCGCGCCTGGAATCCATGGCGCGGGCGTAACGGGTATACAGGGAACCGGCGTTGGCACTCCCATTGCGGCGGCGGTCGCCGACACAAAAGCTGGATTGGTCGGCGACATGCACATCCCAAAGGGCATGATATTCACCATGGGGATATGGTCCATGATATTGGCCGCCGGTTGATTGCTGGTCATCACCCGATTGAGCGGGAGTACGATCAGCGTACTGATTCCCGGCGGCACCGCAAACAGGCATTTCAACGTTGCGCCATTACAAACCTGCATCGGCATACGCACCCCTCCCCGGTTTGGTGAAGATCACTCGTTTATAATGCATCCCAAATGAACGACTAGGAATTGAAACCGTGTACCTTGCCCTCAAACATCTGCACCTGACCACCATCGTCCTGAGTTTCGCCCTGTTCACGCTGCGCGGGATCGGGATGCTCATCGATGCGCACTGGCTAAAACGGCCCTGGCTGCGCATCACGCCGCATGTCGTCGATACGGTATTGCTGGCCAGCGCCCTGGGGCTGGCGGTGATTCTGGAACAGTATCCCTTCGTTCACGACTGGCTGACCGCCAAAGTCCTGGGTTTGATCGTCTATATTATTCTCGGCAGCATCGCTTTGAAATACGGCCCGACCAAACCCATTCGCGCTGCGGCCTGGGTCGCCGCGCTGGCCGTCTTCGGCTATATTGTCAGCGTTGCGCTGACCCACACGCCACGCGGCTTTCTGCTGTGGTGGCCGTATTAGGAACTTCAAGCTTTGGAGAGCAAACCCAGCAGGTTTTTCCTCATCAGGCGGTTCGCCTCGCAGTAATTGGCTTTGCCCCACTCACTGACCGCCCGATTGTCGTCCAGCACACGATGGCCGACGAAACTGAGCACCGCAAACTGGCTGTCAGCAAATTCATGCAGGCTGTGCGAATCGCTCACCTTCAGGGCCACCTTGATCTGCGCTACGCCCAAATCGACATACGCCCGCAAGCTGTCCAAACCGAGCATCACGCCTTGTTCCAACTGCGAAGCCATGAACCGATTGACCTGGGTCAACGGCTCGACCAGCGACCCGCACATCGCATTCAAAGCAACCGATTTTTCGTTCATGACAAATTCCTCATTGGCTGATTTTTCAGGTTATAACAGAAACGATGTTGCATCGCAACATCAGAACCTCCCACTGTTGCCCCACGGGAAACCCTGAAACCCGTCGGCTAAAGGAGATATAATTCAGCAACGGCGGCTCGATAAACCAACCTGTGCCGTCGGCCTACCCGGTTTTACACAACCTCAGGGATAACCATTATGCATACCGGTATCACTATTACTGAATTTCTGATCGAAGAACAACGGCAAATCAAGAAGGCTTCGGGTGATTTCACGGGTCTGATCAACGATGTCGTGATTGCTTGCAAGGCAATCGCCAGCGCCGTCCGCTATGGCAGCCTGGTGGGCGTACTGGGCACTGCTGATACCGAAAATATCCAGGGCGAAACTCAGAAAAAGCTGGATGTCATCTCCAACAACCTGTTTATCAGACGTAACGAATGGGGTGGACACGTCGCCGCGCTGGCTTCCGAGGAAATGAACGACGTCTACCACCTGCCGGTTCAGTATCCCCGTGGCAAGTACCTGCTGATTTTCGATCCGCTGGACGGCTCTTCCAATACCGATGTGAATGGCGCTGTCGGCACCATTTTCTCCATCCTGCGTCGTCCCGAAGGCGCTACGGGCGAAGCCACTGAAGACGATTTCCTGCAACCGGGGACTCGGCAGGTCTGCGCCGGCTATGCGCTGTATGGGCCGTCCACGATGATGGTGTTGACGACCGGTCACGGCACCAACGGCTTCACCCTTGACCAGCGCATCGGTGAGTTCATCCTGACTCATCCCAACATGTTGATTCCTCAAGACACTCAGGAATTCTCGATCAATGCCTCCTATATGCGGTTCTGGGATCCACCGGTGCGCCGCTACATCGACGAGTGTCTGGAAGGCAAGGAGGGTCCGCGCCGCAAGGACTTCAATATGCGCTGGGCGGGCGCCATGATCGCTGACGTGCATCGGGTGTTGTGCCGGGGCGGCGTATTCCTCTATCCTATTGACCGCAAGCTGCGTTCGAAGAATCAGGAAGGCAAACTGCGCCTGATGTATGAAGCCAATCCCATGAGCTTCATCGTCGAACAGGCCGGTGGATTATCCTCGACCGGCACCCAGCGGATCATGGAACTGCAGCCGACCGGTCTGCATCAGCGCTGTCCGGTGATCATGGGTTCCAAAAATGAAGTCGAGCGGGTAATTTCCTACCATCTCGAAGCCCAATAATTTCGTTATCAGCGGTCCCCTCTCCACTGGAGAGGGGCAGGAATCAGGATGCGCCACCAGGACCCGTGATGGAATCGAAACCCGCCTCCCCCGCTTTACCCTCCCCGAAGTTGCAAAATGATCTGGCCATGACCCAGAAGTTGCAACGCATCAGTGATCTCGCTGAAAAGCTTGTTTACATCAAGTGGGGTCAGGAGTTTTTTGTGCTGCTACTGCGGGCGGCGCAGGATGTTCTGGCTTTGGCTCGTGCGAAACCCGAACACCAGCGCATCATGGTGTTGGCGGAACGGATCGAACAGCAAATCAATGCCTGTCTGGAAAAAAACGAACTGCCCAAAGGCGCTGACCGGGAACGCCTGATGGCGGTGATCGATGCGCTGTGTCGGGCAGGACCCGCCAGCAATGCGCAGGCTGGTGAACCGCGCACCCACCGCCCCATTGAAACCATCACGACCCCACTGTTTGCTCAGAGTACGCGCAGCGAACCGCCGTCCACGCTGACTATTCCCGTGGCGAACCGGTCGCAACTCTGGCTGGCTGCGCCGGAATCGGTCGGCGATCTGGTGCGCAAACTCCAGCAACGGGGCGGCTTCCAGGTTCGACGGTGGGCCAGCCTGGCCGAAGTGCGCAAGTCATTGGCATCGGCAGGACCGACGCCCGCCACCCAACCCGCAGCGTTAATCATTGATCTGGACGACGCTGCCGGCCCGCCAGTGCTCCCTGAGGAAATCAGCGAATTACGCTCGTTACTGGCACCGGATATTCCACTGTTTTTCCTGGCGGACCGGGGCGACATTACCGCCCGGATCGACGCGGTCAAAGCGGGTTGCTCCGGTTACTTCACCAAACCGGTCGACCTGCCTATGTTGCTGGAAGCGCTGGACGTGCGGATATTAAAACCGCTCAGCCAGCGCATTCTCATTGTGGATGACCAGTTGTCCGCCACCCGGGAAATATCCCGCTGGCTGGAAAGTCACGGCATGGTGACGCAAGTGCTGGCCCAACCCCAACAGATTTTATCCGCTCTGCGTCATTTTCAACCCAATTTGCTGGTTATGAGCCTCGATCTGAAGGATGTTGACGGGGTGCTTCTGACGCAGGCCATTCAACAGCATGAACTGTTCCACGAGTTGCCACTAGTACTGTTGTCGGCGCAGGCCAATACGGGCCAGCGCCTGGTGAATGTGGGTCTGAGCGGCGAGGCGTTACTCAGCCGACCGCCGAATCCTGAGCTGTTGTTGACAGCGGTCACCCGACGGTTGCGACAGGGGCGCGGTCTCCATCACAAATTCAGTCAGTTGAGCCATCGGGATACGGTGAGTCGCCTGTACAACCGCCCCTACTTTCTGGCCCATCTGGAACGGGTGCTGATCGCCACTACGGCTAATGCTCTGTCGGCGGCGATCATGTTGATCACGCTCGATAATCTGCGTGGACTGGACAGCCAGGATGTCTCTGCCGCTGATGAGGTCATTGAGCAGGCTGCGCAACGGTTGCAGGCCGTTCTGGGACCCGACGCCATCGCCGCCCGTTTTGGCGATGCCGTATTTACTGCGCTGCTGGGCTTTTCCAGTCAGGAAGCGTTGCCTGCCACGGCGCAAGCGGTGCAGACGGCCTTGGAGACCGAGCCTTATCGGTTGACGAATACGGATTTCCAGTTACACACCAGCATCGGCATCAGCATTGCCAGCCCTGATCTGCGCGAGGCGGCGGTGTTCATCCAGCAGGCTGATTTGGCCTGTGGTATGGCCCGTGAAGGCAAGGATGCCCGGATTCATGTCCATCATGCGCAAAGTGTCGAACCGGATGCCGCCAACCCGCAACAGCGGCGCTTGTTGGAGGAGATTCGTGAAGCGGTGCAGCAACAGCGCATGAACCTGCTGTTCCAGCCGATTGTCAGCCTGCGTGGCGATCCCATGGAACGCTATGAAGTACTCTTGCGCATGCGGAACCGGGAAGGCTGGGAGCTGTTGCCGGAAACTGTCTTCAGCCTGGTCAAGCGACATCGGATTGGTATGGTGCTGGATCGCTGGGTCATCGCCCATTCCATCCGGGTGCTGCGCGAGCGGCAAATGCGTGGCCAGTCGGTCATCCTGTTTATCAATATCTCGCCCACCATTTTGCAGGACGAAGAATTACTGAGCTGGTTCCAGGGCGGGTTGCAAAAAACCGGCGTGTCCGCTGATCGCCTGGCGTTTGAAATCACCGAAACGGTGGCCGGACTTTATCAATCGACGCTGCAACCGTTTCTTCGCCAGGTCAAGGATATGGGCTGTGGCGTATCGCTGGATCGCTTCAGCGGTCATGAACGGGCGCAAACCCTTGCGCAAGCCCTGGACGCGGACTACGTCAAGCTGGATGCTCGGTTCACCCAGGATCTGGATGACAAGAACCGCCAGAAAGAGCTGACCCAACTAACGCGTACATTGAATGCCCTGGGGATTACCACGGTAGTGACCGGGGTCGAAGACGCCTCCGCCCTGCCGCTGCTGTGGTCCTGCGGCATTGACTATGTACAGGGCTTTTTCCTGCAACGGCCGCATACGGAAATGAGCTATCACTTTGAGCAGTCGCTGATGTGAGCAGCGATGCGTGTCGATCTAGCCACGGGACTGCTGAAGGTTGCGAGACAACGGCTATCGCCGAACAGCGATGAGCGTCCGGAGGGCGTCGTTGCTGATTTGATCGTGATTCATGGCATTAGTCTGCCGCCGGGCGAATTTGGCGGTCCCTGGATTGATGCGCTGTTTATGAATCAGCTCGATCCGGCGGCGCATCCCTATTTTGCGGCCATTGCCGAATTGCGGGTGTCAACGCATGTGCTCATTCGCCGCGATGGCGAGTTGGTGCAGTACGTCCCTTTCCAGCGCCGGGCCTGGCACGCCGGCGCATCGATTTACGCTGATCGCCCCCGCTGCAACGATTTCAGCATTGGCATTGAACTGGAAGGCGCGGATCTGACCCCTTACGACGATAGGCAATACCCGGTCCTGGCGGCGGTGATTCGGGCGTTATGGGCGGCTTATCCAACGATCACGCCGGATCGCTTGGCCGGTCATGCCGACATCGCGCCGGGGCGAAAGACTGATCCGGGACCCGCTTTCGACTGGGCGCGATTGCGGAGTGGTTTAACGACGAAGCGCGGATAGCAGCTCGCCGGGGTGCTGCCCAAGACCTTTGACCTCCTCCCCGCCCTGAAGGACGGGGATTCCTGACTTCACAATCAGGGTTTTCTGTTTCATAGAGGATTGCCCAGAGGAGTTAAGGCTTGGTTTTCGCCGATTCGATTCCCCAGAG
>JAUPTV010000111.1 GCA_030917925.1 Pseudomonadota bacterium | reverse complement strand
CTTCCCGCACCCGGTGCATGTCCGCCTCATGCATGTCCAGTGCACTTTCCACGTCAATGCGTTCAACGCCGGTCGGGGTTGGCAAGTTGACCGGTCCACTGACCAGCACCACCCGTGCCCCGGCCCTGGCCGCCGCTTCCGCAACCGCGAAGCCCATGCGCCCGGTGCTGCGATTGCTGATAAACCGCACCGGGTCCAGCGCTTCGCGGGTCGGGCCAGCAGTGAGCAGGACGGTCAAACCTTGCAGATCATGGGGGGCCAATGGCCAAGCGGCGGAATGCGTCGGTTCAGAGCGCAGTTCCGCGCTGCCGCCCTTCGCGCCCAGTAACTCCACCACGAGATTGCGTAATTCCACCGGTTCCAGCATTCGCCCCGCGCCGACTTCGCCACATGCTTGTTCACCCGTACCCGGCCCCCAGAGTTTCACCCCACGCCGCGCCAGCAGCCGGCTATTATCCTGCGTCGCGGGGTTTTGCCACATCAACCGGTTCATCGCGGGCGCGACAGCGATAGGTCGGTCAGTGGCCAGGCAGAGTGTGCTGAGCAGGTCATTGGCGAGACCGTGCGCCAGTCGAGCAAGGAAATCGGCGGTGGCCGGAGCGATCAGAATCAAATGTGGCCAGCGGGCCAGTTCAATATGCCCCATACCGGCTTCAGCGTTGATGTCCAGTAATTCGGTGCGCACCGGTTGGCCAGACACCGCCTGGAAGGTCAGCGGTCCGACGAAAGCGGTCGCGGCAGGCGTCATGGCAACCTGGACCTCCGCGCCCGCTTCACGCAATCGGCGGACCAGATCAGCGCTCTTGTAGGCGGCAATGCCGCCGGTGACGCCGAGCAGAATGCGGGTATGAGCCAGGGGTTGGAGCATGGGTGAGTTCCGGCGAAAAAGGGGAATAGCGGCAAGCTTAACGAATACCGGGCCAGATTCAAATGTTGAGCGCGATGATGGGGCGGTTTTGAAAGAGTGACCGCCCGTTTGAGCAGCGATCAATCAGGATCGAACAACTGTTCAATTCGCTCAACTCGGGCGGCTTTCAACAACTGGTGCCGCGGGGTTTTCCGGTCATGGCCTGCCCGTAACCGTTCCTCAACCGTCGTGTCCACCGCGAATCCTCCTCCCTGCAACAGGGCCAGGAAGGCGTCAACACTGCCAGGCTATTCACTGGATTCCAACTTTGCCAGGATAGCCTCATCGGGATCATCTGGCGACCGATGGATAGAACCCACAACCGCCAGCAACCTCAAAGTAACATCTCGCTATGAAGAAAGGCACACTGAGTGACGGCTTTAATTTCTGTTGCAGGCAGCATTGATAATCTTCAGTGATCGACTACGATTGGCTTATTCAATCACTTCTCCTATTCACTGGCAGGAAGTATGAACGATGGACGCTTCAGGATTTTTTGATTACCCGCAGGACAGCGCTGAGCCTGCCCAACAAGCGCTGGTTTTTTTGCCCGAACTGGGCGAAGAGAGTTGGGCAATCCTTTTATCCTTTACCCAGCGTCGGGCTTTCCGGGCTGGTGAAGAATTACTGCACATCGGCGACACTGGGCGGGCGCTGTATATCGTCGGTCGCGGTACGCTCGAAGTCGTGCTGCCGCAAAAGCGTGGTCGACTGTTGCGTATTGCGCACTTGAGCGGAGGCACGGTGTTTGGCGAACAGGCTTTCCTCGATGGCCAGGCCCGGTCAGCGACGGTGCAGGCTGTCACCGACGGCGAAGTGCATATCCTGTCACTCGAATCTTTCGAGATGTTGGCCGGCCGCCATCCCGAACTGGCGCGTATCGTGTTAATGGATTTGGGCCGTATTTTGTCCTTACGCCTGCGTAGGGCCATCGCCATGGCGGCGAAGGGTCTTTAGTCCGGTTCGCCAAGGCCGGTAGCCGGACATTTCATTGCGTTTGATCAGGAGGTTCGCTTGAGTGCCAGTCCACTCTTTCCCAACTACACACAGATTCCAACCCGCATTCCACTGCGCGTTTGGCAGGCGCTGCGGGTTATTTCCGTCACCTTGACCCTGGGGGTGGCGTATTTGCTGGCCTTCCATCCCGAACAGGGGCTGGCGCTCTTCTGGAAAATCCTGGTGCCGACCTTGCCGCTGGTATTTTTCGCCGCGCCGGGTCTGTGGCGCAATGTCTGTCCGCTGAGCACCGCGAACCAGATTCCCCGTGTTTTTGGTTTCACTCGCGGCCTGACGCTGCCGGTCTGGCTCAAGGAATACGCCTTCATTTTTGGCATGGCAGCGTTGTTCGTCGCCGTGCCCACTCGCCATCTGCTGTTTAACACCGATGGCCGCGCCGTCGCGATCCTGCTGCTGGGCACCCTGGCGGCGGCCTTATTCGGCGGATTGTTGTTCAAGGGTAAAAGCGGTTGGTGCAGCACCTTCTGTCCCCTGCTCCCGGTACAGCGCCTGTACGGCCAGACGCCGTGGGTGTTGATTCCCAACAGCCATTGCAATCCCTGTGTCGGTTGCGCCAAGAACTGCTACGACTTTAATCCACAGGCGGCGTATCTGGCTGACCAGTACGACGATGACTTGCACTACCGTGGTTATCGCCGCTTCTTCGCCGGAGCCTTTCCAGGACTGATCTGGGCGTATTTCACGACGATCCCCGGCCAGGAAACGGCCTTGGCGCTTTATGGACGTTTTGCGTTCACGGTCATCATCAGCACCGGACTCTTTTTCTTCCTCGATACATTTCTGAAAGTCACCCGTGCCAAACTCACGGCGATCTATGCCATGGGGTCGCTCAACCTGTTTTATTGGTTTGTTATGCCCGGTCTGGTCGCCGCTTATGCGGGCCTGCTGGGTTTAAAACCTGTCGAATGGCTAACTCCGGCGTTACAGGGCGGGTTGATCGTCGCCAGCATCGGCTGGCTGGCGCGCAGTTTTCATCATGAATATCTGTTCCGTCGGGCGGCGACCGAGCCGCAAACCGTGGGTTTGAGCGATACGGCCAAACGCGCTCTGGCCCGCCAGGACGCTCAGGGCGGTCTGCAAGTAACCTTCCAGCCGGGCGATGTGCAAATCATCGCGCAACCGGGCAAAACACTGCTGGAAGTCGCAGAAGCTAACAATATGCCGATTGAATCCGGGTGCCGGATGGGCATGTGCGGCGCTGATCCGATCACCGTGCTGGAAAACGGGGATCATCTTTCGCCGATGAGCGATGAGGAAAAAGCCACCATTGCGCGCCTCGGTCGCGGCGAAGGGACGCGTATGGCCTGTTGCGCGCGCATTCAGGGTCATGTCTGCGTCAGTCTGTCCGCTGATGCCGCGTCGGTCGCGGTGACTGTGCCGCCGCCAGCGATAGCGGTAGACCGGGCGATCAAGCGGGTGGTGATTGTCGGCAATGGCATTGCCGGCGTGACTGCCGCCGATTATGTGCGCCGCAACCATCCGGACTGCGCCATCGAAGTGATTTCCCGCGAGGCGCATCACTTGTATAACCGCATGGCGATTACCCGGTTGATCTACGGCCGTTCGGCGATGGCCGGACTCTATCTCCAGCCGGAGAAGTGGTACGAGGAGCGAAAGATTTCGGTGTGGCTGAACACCCGGGCGTTGACTATTGATCCCGCCGCCCGCCAGATTAAACTCGGTACGGGCGAATATCTCGACTATGACCGGCTGATCCTAGCGACTGGCAGCCGCAGTCTGATCCCGCCCATCGAGAATTTTGGACTGCCTGGCAGCACTGTACTGCGTGAGGCAGAGGACGCCATGGCGATTCGTGGCTTTGCGCAACAACATCACTGTCGTGCCGCAGTTATCGGCGGCGGCGGGCTGCTGGGTCTGGAAGCGGCCTATGCGCTGCATAAACTGGGGCTTCGCGTGGCGGTGCTGGAACGCGGTGAGCGGCTGCTATCGCGCCAGTTGGATGCGCGGGCGGCGGAATTTCTGACCACTTATCTGTCCGCACTGGGCCTGCAAATCGTGCTCTCAGCCGAAGTGCAAGCCGTGCATGGCGCTGAACGGATCGAATCCGTCGTTCTGAAGGACGGTCGCCAGATTTATACGGACCTGTTTCTAACCTGTGTCGGCATCAACCCGAACGTTGAATTGGCGCGACAGGCGGGCATCGCCACGGGTAAGGGGGTCATCGTCGATGACCGGATGGCGACGAATATTACCGGAATTTATGCGGCTGGCGATGCGGCGGAATTTCAGGGGCGGGTGTACGGCCTGTGGCCCGCCTCGGTCACGCAAGCGGAGATTGCGGCTATCAATGCGCTGGGCGGTGATCGCACCTACACCGGCACAGTGCCGTCAACGGTACTCAAAGTGGCTGGCGTCGATGTCGCGTCGGTCGGACAGTTTGAACCGGAGCAGCCGGCGGATGAGGTTTTCGTGCATGAAAATCTCCAGGACACGCGCTATCGCAAACTGGTCGTGCGTGATGGTGTGGTTGTTGGTGGAATTCTGTTCGGCTACCCACAGGATCACGCGACGTTGACGGCGATTGCCAAGAGTGGAAAACCCCTGGGGGCGAATCTGGAAGCTCTGCGAAAGGGCGACTGGAGCGAGCTTTTTGCCAATAGCGATCCGGCCTCTTCGCAAAAAACCGGCGCATTGGTCTCTGTAGATACCGCAGATGCCGCAACGCGGATTATGTTGAGGTCTACGAAGAGAAAAAATTGACATCCTCCCCGGTCTGAAGGCCGGGATCTCTCGCGGAACATCTTGATGAACCTGCGGTATTTCTGGCGCTGGGGTGGTCTGCTGGCCCTGGGTCTGAGCGTGGCGCTGACCGCCCTGCTCTTCCGTGCGCCGCCTAAACCGCCAGAAAGCCTGACGGTCGGAGCAGCGCTGGGCAGTGGCGACCGTGTTGGCTATCAGCGCGCCGAGCAGCCGCGCCCGTTCCACTTCCCGGTTGATCACGGCCCCCACCCGGAATTTCGTAACGAATGGTGGTACGTCACCGGGAACCTGGTCGATGCGACGGGTCGGCAGTTTGGCTACCAGTTGACCCTGTTCCGCATCGCCCTGACGCCTGAGCCGCTGACGGCTGATTCTGCTTGGCGCACGAACCAGATCTATATGGGCCATTTTGCGCTGGTGGATGTTCGCAGTGAACAGCATCACGGCTTTGAGCGATTCAGTCGGGGCGCGGTGGGGCTGGCCGGAGCGCAGGCGCTGCCCTTCCGGGTCTGGCTGGATGATTGGGAATTGTCGGGAACGGCAACCGACGCCTGGCCTATGCGGGTGCGGGCGCGGGAAGGCGATATCACCCTGGATCTGACGCTCCAGGCGGATCGGCCCGTGGTTTTGCAGGGTGACCGGGGTTTGAGCCAGAAAAGCGCTGAACCGGGTAATGCATCCTATTACTATTCTTACACCCGCTTGCCGACGCAGGGAACGGTCAGCCTGGCGGGGCAGCGCTTCACGGTCAATGGGGCCAGTTGGCTGGACCGGGAATGGAGTACCAGCGCTTTGGGGCCGGAACAAAGCGGATGGGACTGGTTCGCGCTGCAACTCGACGATGGACGGGATTTGATGTTCTACCGACTGCGCCGCAAGGATGGGAGCATGGACCCATTCAGCAAGGGGATACTGGTCAATGCCGGGGGGCAAACGCGGTTGTTGCGTGAGACCGAAGTCGATCTGCAACCGTCAGGGGAATGGATCAGTCCGCATACCGGCGACCGTTACCCAGCCCGCTGGCGGTTACGCCTGCCCGGCGATAACCTGGATTTGACCGTGACGCCGAAAGTGGTGGATCAGGAAATGCGGCTGACCGTGCGGTACTGGGAAGGCGCGGTCATGGTGAGTGGCCGCGATGGCGAGCAGTTGGTTCACGGGCAGGGTTATCTGGAAATGACGCGCTATTGATCTCTACAAATCAACTCGGCAAATTGGAGAAGCATTACCCCTCCAGCGCCGCCCAACGTTCATACGCGGCTTCCAACTCCGTCTCCACGGTCCGCAACTCATCCAGACGCTGCGTCACTGCCGTAGCCTCCTGCTTATAAAACGCTGGATCTGCCGTCAAAGCCTGCAAGGCTTGTTGGCGTTGCTCCAGCGTTTCAATCCGTACCGGCAACTGTTCCAATTCCCGCTGATCCTTGTAACTCAACCTGCCAGGGGATATTGGTTTCGCTGATTTGGGCGGGGGTGCAACCGGTTTAGGTTTAGCGGCTGCCACCGGTTCAGGCGTGGACCGCTGGCGCAACCAGTCGCTGTAGCCGCCCACATATTCACGCACCTGCCCGTTGCCTTCAAACGCCAGGCAACTGGTTACCACATTGTCCAGAAATGCCCGGTCGTGGCTGACCAGCAATAAGGTGCCGCTGTAATCCAGCAGCAACTCCTCCAGCAATTCCAGCGTTTCCAGATCCAGATCATTCGTCGGTTCGTCCATTACCAGCACATTCGCTGGTTGGGTGAACAGTCGCGCCAGTAACAAGCGATTGCGTTCCCCGCCGGACAGCGATTTGACCGGCGACCGCGCCCGTTGTGGCGTGAACAGGAAATTGCCCAGATAGCCGATGATATGCTGGTTCCGACCGTTGATTGCCACAGTCTCCCGACCTTCCGCCACCGTTTCCAGCACCGTTTGCTCCGGGTCCAGCCGCTCGCGTAACTGGTCAAACCAAGCCACTTCCAGCTTCGTGCCCAGCCGCACTTGCCCGGCATCCGGCGTCAGTCGCCCGATCAGTAAATTCAGCAGGGTGGTCTTCCCGGAACCGTTGGGACCAATCAGGCCCATCCGGTCGCCGCGCATGACTCGCAGCGAAAAGTCACGAATTAGCGGTTCATCCCCCCAGGCGTAACTGATCTTCTTCGCTTCAATCACCAGCTTGCCGGAGGCTTCCGCCTGCTCCAGTTCAAAGCGCGCCTTGCCGGTCTGCTCGCGCCGCGCCTGGCGTTCCTCACGCAAGGTCTCCAACGCCCGCACCCGCCCCTCATTGCGTGTACGCCGCGCCTTGATGCCCTGGCGAATCCACACTTCTTCCTGAGCGAGATTCTTGTCAAATTTCGCCTGATGGCGGGCTTCAACTTCGAGGAACGCGGCTTTCTTTTCGACAAACGTCGGGTAATCGCCTGGCCAGGAGGTCAGCATCCCGCGATCCAGCTCCAGCAACCGGGTCGCCAGGCGTTGCAACAGGGCGCGGTCATGGGTGATGAACAGCAGGCCGCCCCGGAACTCCAGCAACTCCTCTTCCAGCCACTGGATGGTTTCCAGGTCCAGGTGATTGGTCGGCTCATCGAGCAGCAGCACTTCTGGATCGCTGACCAGCGCCCGGCCCAGCAACACTCGCCGCCGCCAGCCGCCGGACAATTCCGCCAGGGGCGTATCCGCCGGTAATTGCAAACGGCTGATGACCGTTTCCACCCGCTGCTGCCAGCGCCAGCCATCGCGGGCTTCCAGTTCATGCTGCAAGCGTTCCACCCGCTGCAAAGCTTCTGGCGCCGCATCGTGGGTTAACTGGTGAGCCGCTTCGTGATAATCGGCCAGTAACTGGCCCAATCCTTCCAGCCCACTGGCGACGATCTCAAACACGGTCGCCGCCGTATCGGTGGGCAGATCCTGAGCCAAGGTAGCGATGCGCAAGCCGGGCTGCCGCCAGATGTCGCCGCTGTCCGGCAGCAACTCCCCGGTCAGCAGGCGCAATAACGTGGTCTTACCCGTGCCGTTGCGGCCAATCAAACAGACCCGTTCGCCGGCATCGAGTTGGAAACTGGCACCATCCAGCAGCTTGTCAGCGCCAAAGGCGATAGAGAGTCGGTCAATGTTTAATAAAGACATTTT
>JAUPTV010000110.1 GCA_030917925.1 Pseudomonadota bacterium | reverse complement strand
GGATATTGCGGATATTCGCCGCCAGGTCGCCGATGAGGGACCGGATCAGACCGTGGTGAATATGGACAAGATTTGGGAAGAGGAGGCGGTGACGTTTCTCGGGAATCAGGAAGGTTGCGGCATGAACCGCCCGCTGCCGGGCGCGCCGCAACCGATGCAATGGGTTCCCCCGTCGGGTTCCTGGCAACAGCCCGCTGTCCAGTCAGGCTAGACGAACCACCCCGGCGCGATGCGCCATCCCTCCTTAGCCAAGGAGGGGAAAAACTTGTTGAGGCAAACATCATGAGTTACCTGGATACTCTGTTTTTTGGCGTCTATCCCTACCTGGCTGGCGCTGTGTTCCTGATCGGCAGTCTGGCACGGTTTGACCGTGACCAGTTCACTTGGAAGGCGCATTCCAGTCAGATTTTGAACAAGAAGGACATGCGACTGGCCAGCAATCTGTTCCATGTCGGCATTATCCTGCTGTTCTTTGGCCACTTGTTTGGCATGTTGACGCCGCCGGAAATTTTGCACGCGCTGGGCATTTCCGCCAGCGCCAAGCAAGTGCTGGCGGTCGTGGCCGGTACGATCTTCGGCGTGATGTGCTTTGTCGGCTTGACGATGCTGGTGAAGCGGCGGTTGACCGATCCAAGGGTACGGGCGACCAGTACCAAAATGGACATCTTCATTCTGCTGCTGCTGTATGTGCAGTTGATTCTCGGCCTGCTGACCGTGCCGGTCTCGCTGATGCACTTGGACGGCGGGAATATGCTGTTGCTGATGCAGTGGGCGCGGAATGTTGTGACTTTCGATCCCGTGGAAGCAGTCACTGCCATTGCGCCGATTGGTTTCCTGTTTAAACTGCACATGGTCCTGGGCATGACCGTGTTTCTGGTGTTCCCGTTCAGTCGCTTGGTGCATATCTGGAGCGTGCCGGTGACGTACCCGGCTCGGCCTTATCAGGTCGTGCGCCAGCGCTGAGGTCCTTGACGCTCATGCCTCCATCCCCGACCTCGCTGGTCGACCGCTTCGGTCGCCGGGTTAACTATGTCCGGTTCTCGGTGACCGACCGCTGCGACTTTCGCTGTCTGTACTGCATGAGCGAACAGATGACCTTTCTGTCCCGCGCCCGGGTCCTGACGCTGGAAGAACTGGCGACCTTGGGTCGGGCATTCGTGGATCTGGGCGCGCATAAAATCCGCATCACCGGCGGCGAACCGCTGGTGCGGCAGAATGTGTTGTGGCTGTTCCGGAAGCTTGGCCAGTTGCGCGAACACGGCTTGGCCGAACTGGTGTTGACCACCAACGGTTCACAACTGGAACGCTACGCTGCCGACCTGCAAGCGGCCGGCGTAGCGCGACTCAATATCAGCCTAGACAGTCTGAACCCGGACCGCTTTCGCCGCATCACCCGGGTGGGCGAACTCGATACCGTGTTGCGCGGCATTCGGGCGGCCCAGACGGCTGGCTTTCAGCGGTTAAAGCTGAATGCGGTGATTCTCAAGGGCCGCAATCATGATGAGGTCACCGACCTGGCGCGTTTCGCTATCGATAACGGGCTGGACATCAGCTACATCGAGGAAATGCCGCTCGGCGTCATTGGCGACCACGATCGCGCCGAAGCCTATTATTCCAGCGACGCCATTCGCGCCGATCTAGCCCAAACCTTCACTCTGATTCCTTCTACGGAAAACACCGGCGGGCCGTCGCGCTATTACCGTATTCCCGGCAGCGCGACGCACATTGGCTTCATTTCGCCGCACAGCCACAACTTCTGCGGCGATTGCAACCGGGTGCGGGTGTCCGCTGAAGGCCGCTTGTTGCTCTGCCTGGGCCATGAACATTCCGTCGATTTACGTCAGGTTCTGCGCGCGCATCCAGGCCATCACGAACGACTCAAGCAGGCGATTATTGCGGCCATGGCCATCAAGCCGCGCGGCCATGAGTTTCAACTCGGCGGCCAGTCGGTCATCCTGCGCCACATGAGCCATACCGGCGGGTGAAACGTAATAAGCGAAGCGATACCCGATCACGGACCGATTGCCGTCCGGCTCCACCTATCTCCTCTGTCTGCCGATAGTTGCTCAATGCGCGGTTCATTCTGGGCGATCAGCAGATCATCGATCAAGGATTGCAGCGTCTAATGAGCAAATCGCTACGCGCTGAACAATAAAATCAGCAATGCCCTCCAGATCGGCCAGGGCGAAAAACGGCAAATCCGGCCGGCCATACCGAGCGGGATCCAGTCCCGGTTCACCGGCAACCACGATCACTGTAGGGTCCTTCGGAAAGCGTGGCGGCCGATCCACCGTACCGGGTCGCCAAATTTCCAGCTTGGGATAAGTGCCGGTTTTCCAGCCTTCCACCAGCACCAGATCCACCGGTTGCAAGTGCGCCACCAGTTGATCCAGCGACGGCTCCGGTTCCTCGCGCAACTCGTGCAGCAACGCCCAGCGCCGACCGGTGGCCAGAATGACCTCATGGGCGCCGGCGGTGCGATGATGCCAGGTATCCTTGCCCGGCGTATCCAAGTCAACGTCATGATGCGCGTGCTTGAGGGTGGATACGGTCAAACCTCGCGCCTGCAACCGGGGAATCAGGGCAACGATCAAGGTGGTTTTGCCGCAGCCGCTCCAGCCGCTGACGCCAAGCATGTTCATCGTGTTCAGCCCGGCTTCATCTCATGCCGAACAGCCCAGACTGCAGCCTCGACCCGTGAATTGAGATTTAATTTTTGCAGTAAATGCTTCACATGCACCTTCACGGTTCCTTCGGTAATCTTCAACTGGCGGGCAAGCAGCTTGTTACTGTAACCCGTAGCGATGAGGGTCAAAATTTCCCGCTCCCGCCCGGTCAATCGGAGACAGTCCAGCGCTTTGGGTTGGCTTTCATGGTGCAGTGCGTCGGCCAGAATCGCCGTCACCCGCTTACTCAAGGCGATTTGGCCCTGGGCGGCGGTTTTCAGGTTGTGTAGCACCTCCTCCGGTTCCATGTCCTTGAGCAGATAGCCATCGGCACCCATTCGCAGCGCAGTCACCACATCCTCCTCACTGTCGGAAACGGTGAGAATGATCACCCGGCTGTCCAGATCAGCGGCTTTGATCGCTTTGAGCGTCTCCAAGCCGCTCAAGCCGCGCATGTTTAAGTCCAGCACGATCAGATCGGGTCGTTTCTGCAACGCCAGTTCCAATCCGCGCTGGCCATCGCCTGCTTCACCGACCAGTCGTAGCGAAACCTCCATGGCGATCAATTGCACTATCCCCTTGCGCATTAGGGGATGGTCGTC
>JAUPTV010000109.1 GCA_030917925.1 Pseudomonadota bacterium | reverse complement strand
TTTCAATTGTGGCATGGGGATTCTCCCGGAGCGTTGTGCAAATAGAAGAAAGTGACTGAAAAAACCATGGGGTTAGCGGGGATTGACCATCATGCGCTGGCTTGGTTCGTCTATCATTCCATTCATCCCGAATGATGGAGACTCTGTACATGGCTCAAACGACCTCAATCATGCTGCCGCTCGGTGCCCTGGCCCCGAATTTCAGCCTGCCGGAACCCGCAACCGGCAAAACGCACGCTCTTGGTGATTTCCGGGACGCCCCGGCGCTGTTGGTGATGTTTGTTTGCAATCACTGCCCGTTCGTCAAGCACCTCCGTCAGGGGCTGATTCAGTTCGCCCACGACTATCAGCCGAAAGGGCTGGCCATAGTGGCCATCAACGCTAATGATGCTATCCGTTATCCCGATGATCGCCCCGCGAAAATGGCTGAAGAGGCCCTAGCTTTCGCTTACCCGTTTCCGTATCTGTACGACGCCAGTCAGGCGACCGCCAAGGCTTATCATGCGGCCTGTACCCCGGATTTTTTCCTGTACGATGCTGAGCGAAAACTGGTCTATCGCGGCCAGTTCGATGACAGTCGGCCAGGCAATCCTTTCCCCGTGACTGGGAATAATCTGCGGGCGGCTGCCGATGCCCTGTTGGCGGGTCAACCGGTTTTGCCGGAACAGAAACCGAGCGTGGGTTGCAATGTTAAATGGAAGGCTGGAAACGAGCCGGATTATTAACATTGAACATGGGTATTCTAATGGCTCATTTCTGAATACATGCCGCTGGAGAAGTCCAGTGGGATATTTTGCACAATAGTCCCTAAAGTGAAACTGTTTTAAATACCATATCTGCATTGAGTGGAGCACTGCCTGAAAATGGTTTGGGTTATTGAAAGAAGTGCTGCATGTCGATATTATTTCATTCATAAGACCCGTTAATCGGTGACCAGGAGTGAACATGTTACGGTTTCAGGACTTGTTTATTATTCAGATCATGGGTTTGTTAAGAAATCGCAAGTTTTGCGGAGACTGCCGCCTGCAAGCTGGATCATTGTTAGCCCTGTTCCAGTTTGCAGAAGGACAGCTTATTGATGTCGTTTGTGGAGATCTTGACAAAAGCGATGCATTGTTAAAGATGCTCTGGATTTGTAAGGGAGAAATCGAGTTGGCTTCTCATCGTAATTACATAGTCACTCCCTGGGAATATTCTAACATGATCAGTCAGTTCATTACTGAGTCCTGTCCACCAATGCCAGACAGTTGTCCCTTTATCAACGATCTCTTTCTGGAGAAAAGCAAAGCAGGTTTCCAGGATGAATCAGATTCCATGAAGACCGGGCAGGTGATTTACAATAACATCCGTAGTGGCGTTAGTACGACTATTGACCAGGCACAGAAAGGTGTTCCACTAACCGATTTTTGGAGGAGTTTTTTTTATCTGATGAGCAGTGGTAGAATCATCGGTGATTATGGCCAAAGCCTGAGTGTTATGTTATTAAAAATTCAAAGTCTTGTTATTAATAACTTGCAAAAAATGCTTGGAAAGCGTGTTGCTGAACTCTATCAGGACTGTTTATCTCAGGAGATGGATACGCAATGGCCCAATCTCCCCAAGCATAGGAATTATGATCGAATTTATGGCGCTTATGATCGAATTTACGGTACGGCACCCTATCGGACTTGGGCAAAACTGCTCAGCGAGATGATTGCCAGGGCGGCTTCAACCGCAATGGGCCATGCCTGTTATAAAAAATCTTTAACGTCTCTAACCCCCGAAGAGACTCGTCTCTTGCAACAACTGCTGGATTAGGAGTTCCATTATGACTAATGCGATAACAATTTTCTGGATCATCGTGTGCGCCCCCATTGCCCTGTTTCCGCTATTAGGCGTTGACCAGGGAACTATCTTCAACTATTCGCTGTTGGCGCAAATTATTACGCCCGTTGCCGCCGCCTTTTTTTGTTATTTAACCAGCCTCGTTTTTCCTAAGGACGATGCGATGTATAAAGTATGGAGTCTGTTAGGTATCGGTGTTTTGTGTTGGGGAATTGGAGCAATGTTGTTTGCTTTGTATCCATTGATCTATGCCGGGCAGGAAACGCCTTATCCATGGTATTCGGATATTGGCTATCTGCTCATGACGCCTTTTGTCTTGTCTGCGCTTTTTATTTTCAAGAAAAGTCTGCACATTGATGCACCATTATGGGGGCGCATCAGCGCAGGCTGTTTCTTTTTAGCCGCGTTGGCGCTTTCGATTACTTTTAATCTTAGTAAATTCACCGATGATGCTTTCATCCCCTTTACCGTGACGCTTATCTACACCATGGGGGATCCGCTGTTGCTGGGCGGTACGGTTCTGGTTGCCTCGCTCCTGGCGGGCGGTGAAGTTGCACGTCCCTGGTGGCTGGTGCTTATCGGCCTGGTTTTTTACTACGCGGCTAATGTAATTTACACCTATCTAGTGGTGAACGAGCAGTACGCAACCGGTGATTTCATCGACATAGGCTGGTTAGCCGGATTCGGTTGCATCGCCGTCGCGGCGCTAATGACCCGTTCGCTGTTCAAGAATTTTTGAAAGCGCGAGGTCTGTTTAACACACTCCAAGCGCTATCAAATCGCCAACATCGGGAGCGTCTGAAAAAAACGCTTTGCCCTTCTGTACCACTTTGATTTCCATCAACTTCGGAAACCGCGCCAGAAAGCCCGGTGGTTCTACCGGGCAACCATTCCCCTCGTGTAAATTTTCCTGTGATCAGAACAACAGGACCAGCCAGCACAACGATTTTTATCCATTCATGCGGGATGCCTGGCCAGAAGCGCCCACACCCCAGCCCCCGCCAGCAGTGAACCGCCCACTCGGTGAAATCGCTGTTGCCCCTGGGGAGAAGCCAGAAACCGCTGCGCCGCCGTGGCGAACACGGCATAGAGCGTGGCATTGAGCGTCGCCAGAGCCACAAACGTCATGGCCAGCACCCAGAGTTGTCCCGTCACGTCGGCGTGAGGGCTGATGAACTGCGGCAGGAAGGCGACGAAGAACACCATCCCCTTGGGATTGAGCGCGGTGACCAGGTAGGTATTGGCAAACAGCCGCCAGTACGACTGAGGCGCAACAGCGGAAACAGGCCGGGCGGAAGTGGCGTCGGTGCGGAACAACCGGATGCCGAGGTAAAGGAGATACAGGCCGCCGATCCACTTGATGACCGTGAACCAGAACGCCGACGCCGCCAGGAGTGCGCCAAGTCCAACCAGCGACAGGATCAGCGCTGTGGAATCGCCGAGCGCCACTGCCGCGACCAGGGGAACATTGGCCCGGCGACCATGCGCCAGCGAGTAACTAACCACGGTCAGGATCGTGGGGCCGGGAATAATCAGCAGCACGGCAGAGGCGGCGACAAAGGCCAGCCAGAGTTCGAGGGGCATGAGAGATTCTCTTGGGCGGCAGTCAATCAGTCCCGAACCAGCACGGCCAGGGATTCAACATGGGCGGTATGCGGGAACATATCCATCACTCCGGCGCGGTCCAGTCGGTAGCCGAATTGATGAACCAGTTCACCCACATCGCGGGCCAGCGTCGCCGGATGGCAGGACACATAGACCACCCGTTGCGCCCCCAGCGCGGCGATCTGCGGCATCATGTCCAACGCCCCTGACCGAGGTGGGTCCAGCAAAACCCGGTCATAGCGCCCTTGCATCCACGACTGACCGTTCAGATCCTTCGCCAGATCAGCGGCATGGAATTGCGCGTTAGCGATGCCGTTGAGCGCGGCATTGCGCTTCGCCCATTCAATCAGACTGGCGTCGCCTTCGACCCCGACCACTTCCCGCGCCTGCCGCGCCAACGCCAGGGTGAAATTGCCCAGTCCGCAAAACAGGTCCAATACGCGACTGTCCGGTCCCAATTCCAGAAATTCACCGGCCCGGCTAATCAGTTGCCGGTTGATCGCAGCGTTGACCTGAATGAAATGCCAGGGCTGAAATTCCAGTTCCAGACCAAAGTCCGGCAAGCTATAACGCAAAATGCCCCGCTCCCCCGCTGGAACCGAGGTCGGCGGCGAGGGGGTGAGCAACTGCACACTATCCGGCCCACCCGATTGCAGATACAACGCGAACCCATGCCGCGCCCCGAAGGCTTGCAGTTCGGCCAAATCCGCCTCGCTAGGCGGGGTCAGCACCCGGAAATTCAGCCCGATGACGTCGTCGCCGCCAGCCACCTCAATCTGCGGCAACCGGTCGCGGATAGACAACCCATCGATCAGTAGCGCCAGTTCCTCCAGCACCCCGCCGACCCGTTCATCCAGCACTTCGCAACGGCGTAAATCGGCGATATAAGGACTGTGCCGTTCCCGGAAGCCGACCAGCACCCGGCCCTTTTTGGTCACATACTTCACACCGAGCCGCGCCCGCCGCCGATAACCCCACAATGGCCCGGTCATGGGTTCCAGCACCTGCGCCGGCTGCACTTTACCAATATGGGTGAGACTATCCAGCAACCAGCGCTGCTTGACGGCCAGTTGTGCAGACGGTAGCAGATGTTGCAGGGTACAACCGCCGCAGACGCTGAAGTGTGCGCAACGCGGCTCTACCCGTTCCGGCGACGCTTGCAGGACTTCCAGCGTGCGCGCCTCATCGCGGCGACTCCGGCGAGTGGTATAGGCGCAGCGAACCTCCTCGCCCGGCAACGCGCCTTCCACAAAGACGGCCTTGCCGTCCCGCCGCGCCACGCCCTGGCCTTCATGGGTCAGGTTGTCAATCTGGAGGGTGAAGGGTTCGGCGGGTGTTTTGATTTTAGTCACAGGATCTTCCGGCAGGTTATTCAGCAGAGCGACCAGTATAGGAGCATCCGTTGCCTCCAGCAAAAATAGGCGGAAACCCAAGAAAAATATTGAACTCGGCGCGTGCTAAAATGAACCCTATCCTCTCGTTTCGGACTGCCGCCCATGTCTAACGCCCGCCGTAAACTCCCGATTGGTATTCAGACCTTCGCCAAAATTCGTTCCGATGATTACTACTACGTCGACAAAACGCGGCTGGCCTGGTGGCTCACGCAGGAAGGCGGCTACTACTTCCTCTCCCGGCCGCGCCGGTTCGGCAAAAGCCTGTTCCTCGACACGCTGAAGGAACTGTTTGAAAGCAACGAACCCTTATTCCGTGATCTGTATATTCATGACCGCTGGGAGTGGTCGATCCACCATCCGGTGATCCGGATCAGCTTTGGCGGGGGTGTCCTCAAAAGCCGTGCGGAACTGGACGAAAAGATCGGGGAAATCCTGGACGATCAGCAACGGCGCTTACAGGTTACCTGTACCCATACCAGCCTGTCGGGGCGTTTTGAGCAGTTGATTCAAGGGGCCTATGAGCAAACCGGTCAGCCGGTGGTGGTGCTGGTCGATGAGTACGACAAGCCGATTCTGGACAATCTGACCGACCGCGAGACGGCGCTGGCGATGCGCGAGGGGTTAAAAAATATCTACTCGGTACTCAAAAACGCCGATGCCTACCTGCGCCTGGTCTTTCTAACCGGCGTTTCCAAATTCAGCAAGGTGAGCCTGTTCTCCGGGCTGAATAATCTGGTGGATATTACCGTTGATGCCCGCTATTCGGCCATTTGCGGCTACACCGAAACGGATGTGGACACGGTATTTGCCCCCGAATTACCGGGGCTGGATCGAGATGAAATTCGTCGTTGGTACAACGGCTACCATTGGACCGGGGAAGCCGTCTATAACCCCTTTGACCTGTTGCTGCTGTTCGACAAACGCCAAATCCGCCCGTGGAGGATTGAAACCGGCACGCCGACGATTCTGATCCGCGTGCTCACCGAGCGTGAAACCTGGTTACCGACCTTGGGCCAACTGGAATCGGACGCCGAGTTGTTATCTACGTTTGATGTCGATGACATGCCCACCGAGGCACTGCTCTTTCAAACGGGCTATCTGACTATCGCCGGGGAAGAATGCCTGGGCGGTAACTATTTCTACCGCCTGCGCTTTCCCAATCACGAGGTCTATCAAAGCACCTACCACAGCCTGTTGCGGGCCTGGACCGCCAACCCCCAGGCCCAAGTGCAAAACCGGAAAACGTTGTACCGCCTGCTCGAAGCCCACGACTTGGCGGAGATGAAAGACCTGTTCCGGGCGTTCTTCGCCACCATCCCGCATCAGTGGTACGACAACAATCCGATCAGTCGCTACGAAGGCTATTACGCCAGCGTGTTTTACAGCTATTTCGCCGCGTTGGGGCTGGACATTATTCTGGAAGACGCCACGAATCAGGGGCGGATTGACATGACGGTGAAATTCCAGGGCCGGATTTATCTGTTTGAGTTCAAGGTGGTAGAACTGGTCCCGGACGGGCGGGCGTTGCAGCAGATCAAGGATCGGGGCTATGCGGAGAAATATCGGGCGCTGGGCCAGCCGATTGTTCAGATCGGCGTGGAATTCAGCCGTGTGGAACGCAATGTGGTCCGGTTTGAAGTGGAGGAGGCTTGAAGCGACGGCCCAGAGTCACAGACGAAACCGAGGGTTGGATAACCGGGAAGACGGCTATCCAACCCTTGTCGTTTATTACTTTCAGATAACTGGCAACCAGCGGTGGCCAGCGCGGTGATCTTACCGCCCATTCATTCTCAAAATCGCCAGTGTTACAGGCCAGAAGTTTGGGAACCACTGACAAGGGGTAAGGGGCGATTATTCCTTAACATTCGCAGCAATCCCCCAATCGGGATTCGCTTCCTGGTAAATGACCGCACCGCCGACCACTGAGAGGCCATTCATCAGCATCTGGTAAATCTGACCCGTGGCGCTGTTGCGCCACAGCAGGTCGGTCCGGCCATCGCCGTTATAATCGCCACTGCCGACAATCTGCCAGGCGGTATTAGGCTCGGTGTACATCACCCCCTGCGTACTAATGACTGAACCGTTCATCAGCATTCCGTACACCTGCCCGGTTTGGCTGTTCCGCCATACCAGGTCGGCTTTGCCATCACCACTCAGATCCCCCACTGCAACAATCGACCAAGCCAGATTCGGCTCCTGGTGGATCATCGCCCCATCGGCAATATTCAATCCATTCATGGACATCAGGTAGACCTGGCCCGTCGTAGTATTGCGCCAGAGCAGGTCCGCTTTCTGATCTCCGGTAAAGTCACGAGCCGCCAGAATCCGCCAACCGGTGTTCGGTTCCTGATAGATCAGCGCTTCCTGAATCCGCGCCGCCCCATTCATCAACATCCCATAGACTTGCCCGGTCTGGTGATTCCACCACACCAGATCAGCCTGGCCATCTCCATTCAGATCGCCGGCTGCCACGATTTGCCAAGCGGTGTTCGGCTCCTGGTAAACTATCGCGCCTTCCACCATGCTCAGACCGTTCATCAGCATCAGGTAGACTTGCCCCGTCTGATTGTTCCACCACAACAGGTCATCCTTGCCGTTACCGTCGAAATCGCCATTATGGATGATCTGCCAAGCTGTGTTTGGCTCTTGGTAAACTCCACCTTGTTGGCTGATGAATGTTCCATCCAGCAACATCCCGTAGACTTCGCCAGTCGTGCTATTGCGCCAGAGCAGATCCGCCTTCCCGTCACCGTTGTAATCGCCATTCAGCACCAACGAAGGGCTGGAGGCGACCGTAACCACATTAAAAGTCCCTTGGCAGGTCAGGTTGTTGGCCGGCATGGCGAAGTTGGCCGCACACGGACTAGGACTCCAGCCGGCGAAGATGCTGCCAGTGTTCGGGGTGGCGGTTAGCGTGACCGTTGCGCCAGCAGCATAGTTACCTGCGCCGGTGACCGTACCACTACCCGTCCCCGCTTTGCTCACGGTGAGTGCGTAGGTATTGGGCGTCGTCGTGTTAAAAGTGGCGGTGACATTCTTGGCGGCGCTCATGGTGACTGAACAGGTACCCGCAGGTGCTGGCGAGCAATCGCCACTCCAACCGGCGAAGGTCGAGCCGCTGGCTGGGATAGCGGTCAGGGTGACTTGGATATTGCTATTGAAGTTCATAGTACATGTTGCACCGCAATCGATTCCGTCCGGATTGCTGATGACAATTCCATAGCCAGAACCCGGTTTACTAATTGATAATTTCTTACCTCCGGTTACAAAAGATACCTCGATTGGCTGTGTTGAAATAACTACTGGTTCTCCTTCTTGACTAATACAATTATCTTCTGCATAAGACAAGATGAAATCTACAGGATTATATTCAACAACATCAACATTGACATTGGCATTAAAACTGCTGAATGTTGCATGTGCATATGGAATATCCTGGCAAGAACTCACGAAACCATAATACGAAACCCACGCTATTGACCAATCTAGCCATTGCCACGATGCGGGTACTAGAATTTTTCCTAAATAAACGCTTTTGTTTGTCAATTCATCTCCAATCCAAGCCCCCCACCACTCGTTACCACTTGAATCAGTATCCAGAACCCAGACTCTAAGTTTATAAGTATGGCCCTTCTGCCATTGGTAAGGCATAAAGCAACTGAAAACTTTTCCGTCATCAAGAGATTCACAGATTGAGTCTGGCCCTGGGTCAGCTTCTAAAGCTTGCCAAATTGAAAATAAAGCCATTTTTCCTATCCAACGCCCTTGCATAAAACCATTAGTTTGTAAACCTATCCATCCACCATCACCATCAAGAAAATGGAATTGGTTAGCCCAAAAATAACTACTATTTTCACCCGGATCTTCGTTAATTGTTAAATCAACATCATAATTGTAGAAACCTATACTCTGGTTTGATGGTAACTCAGGCCAAACAGGCTGAATATAAAGCATACCACCAGGAGTTATTTCATTACTTTGTAAATCGGTGGGATTAACTACCTGTGTCCGCCGCAGTGAATCAGGGCTACTGTTAAGAGCACTGACTGTGAAGGTCTCTGTCTTAGCAGAAGTGCTAAAAATAAAAAATAAAATCAATAAGATAAATCGTGATGGGTGGGTAAACTGAAAAAGTGACATAGGCTTTTCCTCGGGCGTGCGCGGTTATGGGGATTGATGAGATGCCTCTTTTATGTAGAGGACAATGTGACTATAACCCAATAGCCCAACTTCTTACTAACTTTGTATCAAAAAATATCGAACTCAGCGCGTGCTAAAATGAACACCATCCTCCCTCGCGTTTCAGACTGCCGCCCATGCCGATAGTCAATCGGCGCTCCCGTACACTGTTCTCGCTCAGTTCCACAATCGGCAGCCAGGTTTCGATCCGGCGGGTGGACATTATTGGGATTCGCCTGATTCATCATGGAGGGGCTGGGTCCATCGCGCTTTAGCCGCGTCATACACTTGGCTTCGGTCGCGGCGACCCACCGCAATCACTGTCACAAACACCATGTCTTCATCAACGCGATAGACCAGCCGATAACCGACCCAGCGCAGTTTGATCTTGTAGCAATCGGCCATGCCGGACAGCGCCGCAGACGGAACCCGTGGGTATTCCAAACGTTTCGCCAGCTTTTTCTTGAACGGTTCACGCACTGTACTATCCAGTTTGCGCCATTCCGCCAGCGTTAACTCGTGGAAGCGCAGCTTAGTAAGTCATCCAGACGGACCTCGACAAACGGACCTTGCGCACGCTCACGGACCAGCCCGGCGTCTTCCAAATCCTCCAGACACGCGATCAATTGTTCGTAATACGCGGCGGGCAGCACATAGGCTTCGGGATGATCGTGATTCAGCACCGCAACCGGCGTGTTGTCCGCCTGCTCCAGAATCGCCATAAAATTCTGTTGCAACTCTGACACGCTGACCGTCAAATGAGCCAAAATGGTTTGCATATTCCCTCCGGGTTAATTGGTGCGGCTCCACTAACTTGATTTTCCGATTATTTGCTCAATTCAACCGGGCTAGCTCCGACCCGGATCTAATGCTTTCGCTACTAACCCGTAAAGGCTTCTGCTACCGCCTGAACAATGCGTTCGCCCAATTCAGGCGATTCAGCCAATCGGGGATAGCGCTTGCGCAAATGGTTGGACAGCGTATTCCCATTTTCCCGGATGCTGCGAATCATCGCATCCAACTCATGATCCGGGGCTTCCAGAACCGCCTTGATCGCCTTCCGAGCGCGGTCGTTAGCCCGCAGAAAACCCGCTTCGTTGCGCATTTCCCCGGTCAGCGTCGCGTCGATGACCCCGGCCAGATAGACCGCTTGGGCGGTAAAGTCCGGGTAACGCCAGGTCGGCAGGGCATCGTCGTAACCGGCGAAGTGCAGGTTATATTCCACCCCGTCTTCGGCCATGACGGTTTCCCCAAAATGGTATTGATCGGCGTAATGACGCATCAGTGGCCGGGAGAACTGCTCCAGCGCCTGGTCATAAGCCGCCCGGTCACGCGCACTGTTCGCCATCGTCGCGGACACCGGCAGGATGATCGGTGGCGCTGTTGCGCCATCCCGACGCAGGATGTCGTTAATCAGAAACCGGGAGATGCGCCCATTGCCATCGACCATCGGATGGATGTAAACAAAGCCGAAAGCGGCAGTTGCCGCCCGGACGATAGGCGAACCGCCCCGAGTTCGCTCCAGAAAACCGGCCAGCCCCCCCAGCAGTGCGCCCACCTGATCCCAATGCGGGGCGATATAGTCCACGACCGGCTGATAGCGGATCGCATGTCCCACATACACGGGTGACCGGCGAATCCCATAACGCAGAGCGGTTGCGCCGAGAATCCCCCGTTGCAGGAGCGTTAGCGTTTCGGGAGCCAATGGGTCGTCATGTCGCCCACATTCAGCTTCCATCACCACGGCAAACCGGCGAATACGGTCTTCCTGGTCCTGCTCATGCTCAATCAGAAAACTGGCGCGACTTTCCTTGACGGTCAGCCAAACCGCGCTGCGCATGATCAAATCCATGCCAAAATCGCTTTCCAGTTCGGCCAACCGGGCGGGCAGGTCAAATGCCTCAGCCGCCCTGACCGCCTCGATGCGCCGAATCATCGGGCAATAATTGCGGGTTCCCGGCAAGTTATCGCGTACCCGCCAGCGCGGCTGGTTGATCGCCGTCCCGACCACATATTGCTCGGGGTCCAGCGCATTAACGTAATTCCCCCGCGTCACATCGGGAACCTTTAACCGATCCGGCATCAGCCATTCATACAGAAACCCGGCGCGGCGGGCATAAGCGCCGGTCGGTTCCTGCACAATCCACTGTTCCAGCGCCTGGCGCACCTCCGGCAGCCGAAATAACCGGGTGAGAAGCTCCAGATGTACGCCCTCGTACTTGAAAGCGAATGTGAGATGAGCGCTCAAGGTCGCTGTTGGCCGGTACGTTTCCGGGTAAATTTCCCGGCGCAGATCGCCTTCCCGGAGCGTCGAGCGGGCGCTGCCGATGTCGCTCTGTATTGGAAAGTGCTGTACCGGCGCGACGTTGAAAGCGCGGGCCAGCCATTGATACCCGACCGACGTCATGATTTTTGCTGATTCAGTCCGAAAAACGGTTATTTTCGGGGGCATTCCCGCAAAATTGATGATCTGCATCAATCCGCAAACAGCCCAGTGGACAGATAGCGGTCGCCCCGGTCGCAGATGATGGTCACGATCACCGCGTTCTCGACGGATGCGGACACCTGTAGCGCTGCCGCCACTGCCCCGCCCGCCGATACGCCGCAACAAATCCCTTCTTCACGCGCCAGTCGGCGAGTCGTTACTTCTGCCTCGGTCTGGCTGATGTCGATCACCTGATCCACCCGCGCCGAATCATAGATTTTCGGCAGATATTCGACGGGCCAGCGACGAATACCGGCGATGGATGAACCCTCGGTCGGCTGGACGCCGATAATCTGCACCGCAGGATTCTGCTCTTTCAGATAGCGCGATACGCCCATGATGGTGCCGGTAGTGCCCATGGCGCTGACAAAGTGCGTGATTTGACCTTGCGTATCCCGCCAGATTTCCGGCCCGGTGGTCTGGTAATGCGCCAGAGGATTATCGGGGTTGGCGAACTGGTCGAGAACCCGGCCCCGGCCTTCCCGCTCCATTTGCGCCGCCAGATCACGGGCACCTTCCATGCCGTCCTCTTTGCTGACCAGAATCAATTCCGCGCCATAAGCACGCATCGCCGCCCGGCGTTCCTCGCTCTGATTAGCCGGCATAATCAGCGCCATCCGGTAGCCCTTGATCGCGGCGATCATCGCCAGGGCAATGCCGGTATTCCCACTGGTGGCTTCAATCAGGGTATCACCGGGCCGGATGACGCCCCGTGCTTCGGCGTGTTGAATCATGCTCAGGGCCGGACGATCCTTGACCGAACCCGCTGGATTATTGCCCTCCAGCTTGCCGAAAATCCGGTTGGTCGTGCGCCCCGGCAACCGCTGCAACCGCGCCAGTGGGGTGTTGCCGACGAAGGATTCAAGGGTAGAATCATCAAGGTTTGGCGTCATTATCCGCTCCCGGTCAGAAAAAAATTGCGGCGCTGCCGTTTCCCGACTTCGCCAATTATGGTAAACGATTATAAACGCCACCCAGCGACTGACGCTGATTTCCGACGCCGCTCTCCTTTAGCCAATGACTTCAACAACGCGCACGATCCCCCCCTGGCGATTACTCCTGACCGGGCTGCTACTATGCAGCCTGTTATTGGTCAGCGGAATGCTCCCGGCCCAAGATGCCGTTCCGGAACCACCGGCCAACGGCAACGGTACGCTCACGGTAACCGTTGAAGGATTAGACGATTTATTACGCAATAACGTACTAGCGCTCCTGGATATTAACCGCTTCGCCGGTAAAGCCGCGCCGGAAGACATCCGCCTGCGCTGGCTCCATGCCAGGGCTGAACAGGAAATCCGCCAGGGCCTGGAGCCGTTTGGCTATTACGAACCGACGATTGCAGCCTCGCTGGAATCCACGGCGAGCGGTTGGGAAGCGCGTTACCGGGTGCAAGCTGGTCGGCCCTTGCCAATTGCGCTGATGGACGTGCGAGTATTGGGAGAAGGGCGGCAGGACCCGGTTTTTCAGAAACTGTTGGATCATTTGCCGTTGAAAAAAGGCGAAACTCTGAATCAGCCCCAATATGAGCAGATCAAGGCTAGTCTGGAATCGCTGGCCACGGAACGCGGCTATTTCGAAGCCCAATTCACTGAACGGGCCATTCGCGTCGATCTGCAAGCTTATACCGCGACGATTCAACTGCATTATGACACCGGCCCGCGTTACCGCTTCGGCGACGTGACCTTCAAGCAGAACTTCCTGGCCCCGGAATTGTTGAATCGCTATCCCCGGTTTAAACCCGGCGATCCCTACGATGCCCGGCAACTGCTGAAATTGCAGGGCGATCTCGGCGGCAGCACCTATTTCAGTCAAGTCGAGGTCAACGCGCCCCCCCTTGCCGAGACCGATATCGCGCCCGTCGAAGTTGAACTGGAGCCGAACCGGAAACATCGTTACAGCGCCGGTCTGGGCTACGGCACCGACACCGGTGCACGGGGCAAGTTGAAAGTAGAGCAACGCTGGATCAATCCGTGGGGCCACCATTACACCGCTGAATTGCAGCTTTCCCAGATCAAGTCCCTGGCGGGCGCTAAATATATGATTCCGGGCGAAGACCCAACCACCGATGAGTACGCGATTTTCGCCGGTTACGTCCAGCAGAACTACAACGATCTGGACTATGAAACCTGGACGCTCGGCGGCAGTTGGCAGATGCAGGACGGCAAGTGGTTGAAAAACTACAATCTGAATTTCCAGAACGAGCAATACCAGACCAGTAGTGACTCAACGGCCAATTCACTGCTGCTGATTCCCGGCCTGAACTGGACCTGGATCGACGCCGATGACCGCATCTATCCCAAGCGTGGCCTGATGTTCGGCTTTGGCCTGCGCGGTGCGACGACGGCGCTGCTGTCCGATATTAACTTTCTGCAAGGAACGATCAATTTAAAAGGCGTGTACGCCCTGAATGACGATCATCGCTTCATCGCCAGGGGCGACTTCGGAACGACACTGATGACCGACGAATTCGCTGACCTGCCCACCTCGTTGCGCTTTTTCGCGGGCGGCGATGCCAGTGTGCGCGGCTATGCCTATAACAGCATTGGTCCCACCGACGACGAAGATAAGGTGATTGGCGGGAAAAATCTGCTAGTGGGTAGCCTGGAATATGAGCATCGGGTCTGGGGCGACTGGAGCGTGGCGGCGTTTGTCGATAGCGGCGACGCCTTTGATGGCCTGTCGCCGGAACTGAAAACCGGCGCGGGGCTGGGCGTGCGCTGGCGTTCGCCAGTCGGACCGGTGCGGGTTGACTTCGCATCTGGCCTGGATCGCCCGCCTGGTGATACCTTCCGTTTTTCGCTCAGCATTGGACCTGACCTGTGATGGTAAACCGCTTGCGTCGAATCCTGTTTTGGCTGTTGTCGCTAACCCTGGTGCTGGTGCTGATCATCCTGCTGACCGCCAGCTTCACGGCATTCACACCCACCGGCCTCAATAGCCTGCTGATGCTGGCGCAGCGGGTCTTGCCAGGGGAACTCAGTTACGGGCAAATCGAAGGCCGGCTGATCGGCCCGATCCAGATCGAACAGCTTCGCTATACCGACGGCCCCTTGCAAATCACCCTCGCCAGAGCCGAATTGGATTGGCAACCCCGCACCCTGTTCAACGCCACCTTCGATATTAGCCGGTTACATATCGAAGGTCTGGATGTGCGCCTGCCGCCGGGGGAGGCCAGCACACCTTCAACCGAACCGTTCACCCTGCCGGAGATTCAACTACCGCTGGCCTTTCAGGTACTTGATCTGCAAGGCCGCAATCTGCGCATTCATCCTGATGGGATGGAGCCGATCCTCATCGATTTCGTGAATTTGCAAGCGCATACCGCAGCGGAGGGTTTAAAAATCGAAGTGCTGGACGTTCGCTCGCCACTGGGCGATGTCCGGCTGAACGGGCAAGTCAACCCGGTCGGTGCTTACCCGCTGCAACTCCAGTTGACCTGGCGGTTGCCCACGCCCAATTACGGCGATTTCCACGGCCAGGGCGAGATTCGCGGCGCATTGCATGAACAGTTGACCGTGACTCAGCAGGTCAGCGGCGCGGCGGCGCTGGAATTGACCGGCGATGTCCGCGAACTGTTCACCAAACCCGTCTGGTCCGCCCAGGCCAAACTGAAGGTGGGCGATCTCAAGCCCTTCGTTGCGGAACTGGCGGGTCAGCCGCTTACCGCTCAGGTTGACGCCCAGGGCGTACTGGCCCGCTTCAAGGGGCAGGGTGAAATCAATACGACTTTGCCGGAACTGGGTCCGGCGACCTTGCGCTTGACCGCTGCGGGCGATGAACACGGGTTACAACTGGACGTGCTGAAATTGACTGCAAAACAGCATCCGCTGGCGCTGGATGCCAAAGGGGAACTGCAATTTCAGGAACTGCGCTTCAAAGTCGCCGGACAATGGCGCTCGCTGGTCTGGCCATTGACCGGCGCGCCGCAGGTGGAAAGCGCCCAGGGTGAGGTCAACGCTGAGGGAATCCCGACCGATTACCGGTTCCAACTGGCCGCTGACGTGCAGGGGCCGGACATTCCCAAAGGCCGCTGGACGCTGAATGGTCAGGGTTCCGACCAGGCGGTGCGTGATGTGCAGTTTAAGGCGCAGACCCTGGAAGGCATCGTGCAGGGGAAAGCGGACGCAGCCTGGTTGCCAACGGTGCGCTGGCAGGCGGCGGTGAGCGGTGAAGGGCTGAATCCCGGCGTGCAGTGGAAGGATATTCCGGGCAAGTTGAATCTGCGCTTGAAGAGTGAGGGCGGTCTGGACGGCGATCAGCTCCGGGCCAATCTGTTACTGGAGGAATTAGCCGGTACGTTGAGCGGTCAGGCGGTGCGCGGTAATGCTAATCTTGCCGTTCATAATCAGGATTTAACCATCAAGGCGTTGCGGGTGAACGCGGGTGCGGCGCGGGTCGAAGCAGAAGGTGCACTGGCGCAACGTTGGGATTTGCGTTGGACACTGAACGCGCCGCAATTGCAAACGCTGGTTCCCGGCATTAGCGGGGCAGTGGCCAGTACCGGGACCTTGAGCGGTCCCCGCGAGCGTCCGCAAGTCGCCGCCAATTTCACCGTGCGCGACCTGCGGCAGGGCGATACGCAAATTCAGCAACTGAAAGGCGAGGCGCGAATTGATGTCGGCGGCAATGAGCGTTCACTGCTGAACGTCGCAGGTGAAGGGCTGGTGCTGGGCGGGCAACGTTGGAAGACCATCAAACTGGATGGCGCTGGAACGCCGGCTGCGCATGATCTCAAGGCGGAGTTGATCGGCGAACCGGGCCGCTTTGCGCTGGCGCTGGTCGGTCAGTTAAAACTGCCGGAATTGAACTGGCAGGGTCGTCTCACGCAGTTGAGCGCCCGCGATACCGTAGCGGGTGCCTGGACGCTGGATCAACCCATTGCCGTGCAGGCTTCCGCGCAACAGGCCCGACTGGACAACGCTTGCCTGACCAGCGCCCCGACTCGCCTGTGTGTGCAGGGGCAATGGGATGGCCAGAAAGGTCTCAACGGCCGGTTGCAACTGACTAATCTCACCCCAGAGCGCTTCAAAGCCTTCCTGCCACCGGGCATGGATGTGGCGACCAGCGTTAATGCCGAAGCGACCGCAACCGGCAAACCGGGCGGTGCAATGCAGGCCAAACTCAATCTGAACCTCGCTCCCGGCACATTGAAAATGGTCGCGGAAGGTCAGCCGTTGCGCTTCACGCTCAAGGGCGGCAGTCTCCAGGTCAACACCGATGGGCGCACCGCGACCGGGCAGGCGCAGATCGATCTCGCCCAAACCGGGCAATTACAGGCGACCATGCAGGTGCAGGATTTGCTCGGTACGCCCCGACTGAATGGCAAGGTCAACGCGGCCATTACCGATCTGGGCGTAGTGTCACTGTTCGCGCCGCAAGTGCAAAACGTGACCGGGCAAATGCGGGCCGATGTCAACGTGACCGGCAATCTGACCAAACTGGCGCTGCGCGGCGCGATTCGACTGGAGAACGCCGGAGCGGCGATTCCTGAAGCGGGCATCCGGCTGGAAGGCTTGCAAATCGCGGCAGTCAGCGAGGGACAGGGACCGTTGCAGGTCACCGGCTCGGTCCGGTCCAAACCGGGCCAGATGCAGATCACCGGCGAGGTAGACCCGCTCAAGCCACGGGTGAAGCTGAATATCAAGGGCCAGGATTTTCAGGCGCTGGATACCGCTGATTTGCAGATCCAACTGAGTCCTGATCTGAACATCAGCTTTGATCAACAACAGGTGCGGATCGACGGTCAGGTGACGATTCCCCGCGCATTCCTGCGGCCCAGCGGCGACCGGCCCGGTGCGATCAAGCCCTCTGGGGATGTGGTGATCGTCAATAGCCGGAATGGCGAAACGCCGCCAGCCAAGCCCCAGGGCATCGCTATTTTCGCCAAAGTGCGGGTGATTCTGGGCGATGACGTGCGGCTGGAAACCCCGGCGTTTCAAGGCAAACTCAAGGGCAATGTGCTGGTCGAAGAAACCCCGCAACTGGCCCCGCGCGGCAGTGGCTCAGTCGAGGTCGTAGCGGGCAACTACAAGATTTATGGTGAAGAAATCGAAATTCAGCGCGGCCAGGTCCTGTTCAGCAATAGCCCTCTGGACAATCCCGGTCTGGATTTACGGGTGGCCCGGCAGCTCAGTGACAGTGATCTTGGCGATGATGCCATGGTGGGCGCACAGGTTCGCGGGACGCTGAAACAGCCGCAGTTGGTGCTAGTTTCACAGCCGAAAATGCCGGATGCCAGCATCCTGTCCTACTTGCTGCTGGGCCGGGGGCCACAGGGTAGCGGCGCAGAATCGGCGATGCTGTTCAAAGCCGCAAATGCTTTGGGCTTTGGTGGCGGCGCGATCACCAAGGGTCTGGGCGACGCCTTTGGGCTGGATACACTGGAATTTAACCCTGGCGCTGATGGTAACGGCTCGGCCCTGGCGCTGGGCAAATACCTGTCGCCGGATTTGTATGTGGGTTATGGGATGGGCCTGCTGGATAACGCCAACACTTTTAATATCAAATACCGGCTCACTAAACGGCTGGTATTTGAATCCAACACCAGCACTACCGGAACCGGCGCTGATTTGACTTACACGTTGGAGCGATAAATTCAACCCAACACCTTATTTAATCAGTAGAAATCCTTAACTCCGCTGACCGGGCATGAGCGGTCAAACCCTCACCCCGCGCCAGAATCGACGCCGTGCGGCCTAGAGTAGTTGCGCCAGCAGGTGAGCAGTAAATCACGCTGGAGCGCTTCTGAAAATCGTAGACGCCCAGTGGCGAGGAAAACCGGGCGGTTCGGGAAGTCGGCAGGACATGATTGGGACCGGCGCAATAATCGCCCAGCGCCTCCGGAGTATGGCGACCCATGAAAATAGCGCCAGCATGGCGAATCAGCGGCAAGAATTCCTCGGGTTGCTCCACCGACAATTCCAGATGCTCCGGGGCAATAAAATTCACCACCTGCGCCGCTTCGTCCCAGTCCCGCACCTGAATCAGCGCTGCCCGTTGATTGAGCGACGCCTTGATAATGTCCTGCCGTTCCATGCCGGGCAATAACTGCTTGATACGGGCCAGAACCCGCTCCAGGAACGCTGCATCCGGGCTGATCAGAATCGGCTGAGCATCCTCGTCGTGTTCCGCCTGGGAAAACAGATCCATAGCGATCCAGTCGGGATTGGTCAGTCCGTCGCAAACCACCAGAATTTCCGAAGGGCCAGCGATCATGTCAATGCCGACCGTGCCGAAAACCTGGCGCTTGGCGGCGGCGACATACACATTGCCCGGTCCGACAATTTTATCCACCCGAGGCACGGTGGACGTGCCATAGGCCAGCGCCGCAATCGCCTGCGCTCCGCCAATAGTGAACACCCGATCCACATCCGCCACCGCAGCGGCGGCCAGCACCAGTTCATTCAGTTCACCCGCCGGTGCGGGGACCACCATCACCACCTCCGGCACCCCGGCGACTTTGGCGGGAATCGCGTTCATCAGCACGGAGGAGGGATAAGCCGCCTTGCCGCCCGGCACATACAATCCAACCCGATCCAGCGGCGTCACCTGCTGGCCGAGCACCGTGCCATCGGCTTCAGTGAAGGTCCAGGATTCCTGCCGCTGCCGTTCGGCATAAGCACGAATCCGGGCGGCGGCAGTCACCAGCGCCACATGTTGAGCGGCGGGGAGGGCAGCCAATGCTGCTTGCAACCGGTCAGCGGGAATTTCCAGATCACCAGCGCAGGCGGCGTCCAGTCGGTCGAAACGATAGGTGTATTCCAGCAGGGCATCATCGCCGCGCTGGCGAACCTCCATGAGGATTTCGCGCACAGTGGCGGTGACGACTTCATCAGCAACGCCTTCCCAGGCGGTCAGCGCTTCCAGGCGCGGCCAGAAATCGGCGTCAGCAGTCGTCAGGCGTTGAATGTCAGGCATGAGCAACACTCCGGGAAGCAAAGCTTTTGAAGTTTCAGCGATTAATCTGGCATGAATTCCCCTCCTTGGCTAAGGAGGGGTGGCGCGTTAGCGCCGGGGTGGTTTGACTGCTTCCTGCATGATCAGGCTCCGACCGCAGCGGCCATCCGTTCCATGATCGCCTTAATGCGGGTATGTTTCATTTTCATCGCCGCCTTGTTGATAATCAACCGTGAACTGATGTCGGCAATATGCTCCAGCGGTGCCAGGCCATTGGCTTTTAGCGTATTGCCGGTATCCACCACATCAACGATGTAATCCGCCAGCCCTACCAGTGGGGCCAGTTCCATCGAACCGTACAGCTTGATCACTTCCACCTGCCGACCCTGATCGGCAAACCATTGACGGGTGACATTGACGTACTTGGTAGCGATGCGGGATCGGCTTTGCCGGGGTGGCTGATCGGGCCGCCCGGCGACCATCAGCCGACATTTGGCGATCTGCAAATCCAGCGGTTCGTATAAACCCTCACCGCCATGCTCCAGCAGCACGTCCTTGCCGGCGACGCCCACATCCGCCGCCCCGTACTGGACATAAGTCGGTACATCCGTGGCGCGGATAATGACCAGTTTCACATCGGGCTGATTCGTGTCGAGGATCAGCTTGCGACTGGTTTCGGGATCGTCAGCGGGAACAATGCCCGCCGCCGCCAGCAGGGGCAGGGTTTCCTGGAAAATGCGGCCCTTGGACAGGGCAATGGTCAGCAATGCGGCCATGGCGCGTCAACCCGGCGTCCGGCGGATATGTGCGCCGAGATGCGAAAGCTTTTCTTCGATACAGTCATAGCCCCGGTCGATGTGATAAATGCGATCCACCACCGTATCGCCATCCGCAATCAGCGCCGCCAGAATCAGACTGGCCGACGCCCGCAAATCGGTGGCCATCACCGGTGCACCGGTCAGGCGCGGAATGCCAATGCTCACGGCCGTATTCCCCTCCAGTTCGATTTGTGCGCCCATCCGTTGCAGCTCCAATACATGCATAAAGCGATTCTCGAACACCGTTTCGGTAATCATCCCCGTCCCTTCAGCGACGGCATTGAGGGCGACAAACTGCGCCTGCATGTCGGTGGGGAACGCCGGATAGGGCGCGGTGCGGATACGGACGGCTTTGGGACGGCGGCCGTTCATATCCACTTCAATCCAGTCGGGGCCAGTATTCACCTGTGCGCCGGCTTCTTCCAACTTAATGAGCACGGCTTCCAGCGTATCCGGGCGGGTGTCTTTTACCTTGACCCGTCCGCCGGTAATTGCGCCCGCCAGCAGATAGGTGCCGGTTTCAATCCGGTCGGGCAACACCTGATAATGCGCTCCATGCAGGCTGTCCACACCGTCAATGACCAGCGTATCCGTTCCAGCGCCGCTGATCTGGGCGCCCATGGCGATCAGACATTCGGCCAAATCGACGACTTCCGGTTCGCGGGCGGCATTTTCAAGAATCGTGGTTCCCTGGGCCAGCGTGGCGGCCATGAGCAGGTTCTCAGTACCCGTCACGGTCACTAAATCCAGCACAATATGCGCCCCTTTCAAGCGGTTGGCGCGGGCACGGATGTAGCCGTTTTCGACCTTGATATCCGCGCCCATCGCTTCCAGGCCCTTGATATGCAGATTGACCGGACGCGAGCCAATCGCACAACCGCCCGGCAGCGACACCTCAGCCTGGCCAAAGCGGGCGACCAGCGGCCCCAATACCAGAATCGAGGCGCGCATGGTGCGCACCAGTTCATAGGGGGCATGGAAGGTATGGATCGAGCGCGGATCGACCTGGATATTCATTTTTTCATCGACCACCAGGTCCACGCCCATCCGACCCAATAATTCCATGGTCGTGGTGACATCCTGCAAATGCGGGACATTGCGGATGGTGACGGGCGCGTCAGCCAGCAGCGTCGCGGCCAGAATCGGCAATACCGCGTTTTTTGCGCCAGAGGCGCGCAGTTCGCCATACAGGGGGACGCCGCCGGTGATAATCAGTTTGCTCATGGTTTGGAATTCGGGGTTCAAAGTCAGTGGGAGAGCGTTCAGTCCAGCAGCAGCACGGTATCCAGTTCAGCAACTTCGATAATGGCGCGCATCTGGGGGGGGATGTTGACAAAGGTGAGGGGCCATTGACGGCGGCGAGCCTGGCTTAACCATTCCACTAACAGGGCGACGCCGGCGCTGTTGGAGCGCTGGACGCCGCTGAGATCAATGCGATGAATGGGGGTTGCCTGGAAGAGCAAGCAGGCCGTTTCACACAGCTCCGCAACGGAATCGAAGTCGAGTTCGCCGCAAATGCGTAAGGTCTCGCCTTCCCGTGTGGCGGTCGCTTCGGCCATCAGCGGCCGCCCTGGGCGTTGCGTTGCTGGAGATCCGTGATCACCGCATCCAGTCCGTTATCGCGAATCTGGCTGGCAAAGGTGCTGCGATAGTTGGTCACCAGGCTGACGCCATCCACCGTCACGTCGTAAACCTTCCAGCCCTCTTTGCCCTGATTCATGCTGTAGTTGATTTGAATGGGCTGACCGGTCTTGGGCTGAACTTCGGTGCGAATCGTCGCCTGTTGACCACTGGAGGGTGGCTGTGGCGGCACCCGCACCTCGTTATCAGAATATTCCAGCAACGCCTTGGCGTAGGTGCGCACCAGCAAGGTGCGGAATTCGTCGGCAAAGCGGCGGCGCTGATCGGGCGTGGCCTGCTGCCAGGCGCGGCCCAATACCCAGCGCGACATCACCTCAAAATCGAAATTCGGCAACACGATCTTTTCGACCAGTTCATAAATCCGGCTGGAATCCTGCCGAAGCGTTGCACTGTTTTTGCGCAGTGCGTCGAGCATCTGCGCCGAGGTGTTTTGCACCACCTCCTGGGGAGATTTGACCTCTGCGCCAATGACGCTGCTGCTTAATGCCAGCAGTAATAAGCTCAATGCGATAATTTTTTTCATGGGAATTTCAAACCTTTTCGTTTATGGCTTGGGCGCGTCGCCTGACGCCACACTGGTGAGCACCCGGCCGATCAATTTCTCCAGCACCAGCGCGGACTGGGTCAACCGGATCACGCCGCCCTGACTCAGATAGCTGTCCATGCCGCCCGGTTCCAGCCCAACATATTGTTCACCCAGCAAGCCGGAAGTCAGGATGCTGGCGCTGGAATCGGTCGGCAGGCGGTTGTGGCGGGGATCAATCGCCATCGTGACCACCGCCTCATAGCTTTGGGGGTCCAGATCAATGCCGACAACCCGGCCAACACGCACCCCGCCTAGCGCGACCGGTGCTTTGACCTTGAGGCCCCCGATATTTTCAAAGCGGGCGGTAATGCGATAGCCATCGTTTTCGCCGATGCGGGTGAGATCACTGACCTTCACCGCCAGCACCACAAATGCCGCCAGTCCTAGCATCACGAACAGACCTACCATCAATTCCAGATTTTTTTGCCGCATCTCACCAGGCTCCAAACATCAGCGCCGTTAACAGGAAATCCCAGCCCAACACCGCCAGCGAGGACACGACGACCGTGCGAGTCGTGGCGAGGCTGACGCCTTCCGAAGTGGGCAGAGCCTCATAACCCTCGAACAGGGCGACCCAGTTGACCAGCAGGCCAAAGACGAAGCTTTTAATGAGCACCCCGTTGATAATATCTTCAAATAACAAAACTTTGGCCTGCATCTGCGCCCAGAATGCGCCGCCGTCGACACCCAGTTGAATCACCGCGACAAAATAGCCACCCAGAATGCCGACTGCGGTGAAAATCGCCGTCAGCAGGGGGACGGCGAGGCAACCGGCCAGAAAGCGCGGAGCCAGCACTCGGGGAAAGGGATCAACCGCCATCATTTGCAAGCTGGCCAACTGTTCAGTGGCTTTCATCAGACCAATTTCTGCGGTCAGCGCGGAACCGGCCCGTCCAGCGTATAACAGCGCAGTCAACACCGGCCCCAGTTCGCGGATCAGCGATAATGCGACCACCGTTCCCAGTGACGACGTTGCGCCGAAATCCACCAGATTGGCGTAGCCTTGCAGGCCCAGCACCATGCCGACGAACAGGCCGGAGACCAGAATGATGGGCAGCGACAGGACGCCGACGGCATAAAGCTGTTTGACCAACAGGCCGGGACGCTTGAATAGGAAGCTCAACGCGCTGAGTAGTCCCAGTAAAAACAGGTTAGCCCGGCCCATGCGGGTCAGCCAGTCCAGCAACCAGCGGCCCAGTCCGGTGAGTAGCGCGGTCATTGCGGCGTTCCCGACAATAGATCGTCGGCGTAGGGCGGGGCGACGTAGTGGAACGACATTGGGCCATCCGGCCGGGCATGCATGAATTGATCGACCCAGGGCGACGGGGAGCGATGCAGTTCCTCTGGCGTCCCGTGTTCCACGACCCGGCCTTCGGAAATCAGATAGAGATAGTCTGCAATCGCGGTCGTTTCCTTGACATCGTGGGAGATAATCACGCTGGTCAGACCCAGTGCGTCATTGAGGGTGCGGATCAATTTGGCCAGCACCCCCATGGAAATCGGGTCCTGACCGGCGAATGGCTCGTCGTAAAGGATCATCATCGGATCGAGCGCAATAGCGCGGGCCAGCGCGACCCGACGGGCCATACCGCCGGACAGTTCCGCGGGCATCAGGTCACGGGCACCACGCAGTCCGACGGCCTCCAGTTTCATCAGCGCCAGGATACGAATTAGCCGTTCCGGCAAGCGGGTGTGTTCACGCAGGGGAAAGGCGACGTTTTCGAAGACGCTTAAATCGGTGAACAAGGCACCGCTCTGAAACAGAACGCCCATGCGCTGGCGCAGTTGATAAAGTTCCTGGCGACTGAGTTCATGAACACAGCGGCCATCGACTTCAATGCGACCCGCGTCAGGGCGGAGTTGCCCGCCAATCAGGCGCAGCAGGGTGGTTTTGCCGGTGCCGCTCGGTCCCATAATGGCCGTGACCTGGCCGCGTGGAATTTCCAGATGCAGATCATTGAAGATCATCCGGTCGCCGCGGTGGAAGGACAAGCCACGCACCGATACCAGTGCGGCATGATTAGACCCGTGCATCGCTACAGGGGAAACGGTTGAAGACATCGGATTCACGAGGAACTAAGTGGCATGATCAGCGGCGCAACGTAAACAGTTAGTTTCCCGGCAAGTGGTCAGCAAGTCAACATTAAAGCTTCTTTTACGGATTGGCCTTGGCATTTGTTGGAATCCGTGACTATGCTTAGCCCGCATACGGATCGTTTGCGCTGGCTGAGCCGTTCCCGCTGGCGATGACGTAACCATTCGGCGTTCCATGGCGGCCATGCCCGCCAAGTCGGATGGGGCCGGTATTCATGCCAAAATTTAAACCAGATCAACGTTGAAGGTAGGATCATGAGTAAAAAGTATATCTACAAGTACACCGAGGGAGATGGCAAGAACAAGATGCTCCTCGGCGGCAAAGGCGCCAACCTCTGCGAGATGACGCAGATCGGCCTGCGGGTGCCGCCGGGCTTTGTGATCAGCACCGAAGCCTGTCTGGACTACATCGCCAATAACCGTCTGCCTGACGGGGTGATGGACGACGTGCGGGCGCACATGGCCTGGCTGGAGCAGGAAACCGGTAAGCAATTCGGCGGCGCGGAAAATCCGTTGCTGGTCTCGGTGCGTTCCGGTTCTTCCATGTCCATGCCGGGCATGATGGACACCATTCTGAACCTGGGCCTGAATGAGAAGACCCTGGCCGGGCTGATCAAGCTGACCGGCAACGCGCGCTTCGGCTATGACGCTTATCGCCGCTTCATCCAGTTGTTCGGCAAGATCGCGCTGAACGTGGATGACCATTTCTTCGATGAGCATTTTGAAGCGATCAAGCGCCGCGCCGGCGTCAAGATCGACCTGGGCCTGAGCGCTGACGATCTGCGCGACATCGGCCAGTTGTTCCTGCAAGTGGTTCAGGAACAGACCGGGCGGGCGTTCCCGCAAGACCCCTATGAGCAACTGGAACTGGCGATCAAGGCCGTATTCGGCTCGTGGATGGGGCAGCGTGCGGTCGATTACCGCCGCGAATTCAAGATCACCCCGGACCAGGCCAGCGGCACTGCGGTCAATATCGTGACCATGGTGTTCGGCAATATGGGCAACGATTGCTCCACTGGCGTGGGCTTCACCCGTGATCCCGGCACCGGCGAAAACGTCATGTACGGCGAATACCTGGTGAATGCCCAGGGTGAAGACGTCGTCGCCGGTATCCGCACCCCGAAGCCGGTCGCGGAGATGAAAGACGAAATGCCTGGGCTGTACGCGCAACTCGTTGAACTGCGCAACAAGCTGGAAGGCCATTATCACGAGGTGCAGGACTACGAGTACACCATTGAAAAGGGTGTGCTGTATTGCCTGCAAACCCGCAATGGCAAGATGAACGCCCAGGGCATGGTGCGCAGTTCGGTGGAAATGGCCAATGAGGGCTTGATCACCCGCGAACGGGCGTTGTTGCGGATTGACCCGGAATCGCTGGAACAAATGATGTTCCCGCAACTGGACCCCAAGCATAAGGTCGCGCCAGCGGCGGTCGGGATGGGCGCATCGCCCGGCGCTTCATCGGGCAAGATCGTGTTTGACGCCGACACTGCGGTAAAACGTGGGCGTGGCGCTAATGAGAAAATCATTCTAGTGCGTGAAGAGACCAAGCCGGAAGATATTCACGGCTTCTTCGCGGCAGTTGGCATTCTGACCAGTCGTGGCGGCAAGACCTCGCACGCGGCGGTTGTGGCGCGTGGCATGGGCAAGCCCTGCGTCGTTGGCGCGGAAGCCATTCACGTCAACGTCCATGCCCGCCAGGCCATTATCGGTGACAAGGTGCTGCATGAAGGCGATGTCCTGACGATTGATGGCGGCACCGGCGCGGTGTACTTCGGCGATGTGCCGACGGTTGAACCGGAATTTACCCCGGAATTGCGCACCCTGCTCAGTTGGGCCGACGAAATCGCCACCCTCAAGGTGATGGCGAATGCGGATACCCCGGAAGCTGCGCAGCGCGCCTCCAACTACGGCGCGATGGGCATTGGCCTGTGCCGCACCGAGCGGATGTTCAATGCGAAAGAACGGTTGCCGCTGGTGCTGGAGATGATCCTGGCCGAGACCACCGAGGATCGCGAAGCCGCTTTGAGCAAATTACTGCCGATGCAGCGCAGCGACTTCAAGGAAATCTTCCGGGTGATGGCACCGCGGCCGGTCACGGTCCGCCTGCTCGATCCGCCGATTCACGAGTTCCTGCCGTCCGAACAGACCCTGATTGACGACATTGAGCATCTGCGCCATCTGCGCCAGACCGCGCAGGGTCTGGAGGCGATCAGCCAGATCCTCAGCCAGGTGAATCCGAAGGCCGTCGAGCAACTGGGCATTCTGAATGACAGCCATTTGGTCGCTGACGTGCTGGCCAAGAAGGAAGAAATCCTGCAGAAGGCGCGCGCCCTGCATGAAATCAACCCGATGCTCGGTCATCGCGGCGTCCGCCTGGGCCTGACCTATCCCGAGATTTACAAGATGCAGATCCGCGCCATTCTGGAAGCGGCGGCGGAATGTATCCAGGAGAAGGTCAACGTCCATCCGGAAATCATGGTGCCGCAGGTTTGCACCCGCGAAGAATTGAAGCGGGTGAAGGCGCTGGTCGACGAGGTGTTGCCGGAAGTTGAGGCCAAGTATGCGGTCAAGGTGCATTTCGAGTTCGGCACCATGATGGAAGTGGTGCGGGCTTGCCTGCGCGCCAGCGACATCGCGGAAGTGGCTGAATTCTTCTCGTTTGGCACCAACGACCTGACCCAGGCCACCTTCTCGTTCTCCCGCGAAGATGCCGAGAACAAGTTCCTGCCGTTCTACAACGAGTCGGCTATTCTCAAGGACAATCCGTTTGAGGCGCTGGACACCAAGGGCGTTGGCCAGTTGATGGAACTGGCGGTCAACAATGGCCGCAAGAGCCGTAGCGATCTCAAGGTCGGCATTTGCGGCGAGCAGGGCGGCCATCCGGCTTCGATGCGCTTCTGCCATTACGCGAACCTGACTTATGTGTCCTGCTCATCGCCCCGGGTGCCGATTGCCCGGTTGGCGGCGGCGCACGCCAAGTTGCTGGAAGGCGAATTCAAGCCGTAAGCCATGGATAAACGGGCGACGTTGTTTTGAACAGCGTTGCTCGTTGATCAATATGAAGGGCGACTACGGTCGCCTTTTTTTATTGCTATGCCTCTTCAATTTCAAACCCAACCACATTCCGGCTGGCGCGACTGAATTCGACGCCAATCAGGTGAATGGGCTGACCCAGAGCGCGATACTTCCCGGCATAGTCCTTGTCCTTGATCTGCTGTAACGCCCGGCCCTCCGGCGTCAATTCCACGACCTTGAACTCAAACAGGTAAATCCGCCCATTGAACTTCACCGTCATGTCAATGCGGCCCTGATTCGTCGCGTCTTCCAGAATGATGTCGAGTCCCAGTGCGGCGAAATAGCTGTAGAACACGCTGGCGTAATAGCCTTCATAGCGGCTAATCGGGTTATTGTCGTACCACTGGTGCGGAATCGTGGCGAAAAACGCCTGAAACAGGTCTTTCAATCCCGCCAGATCATGGGCCAGCAACAGATCCAGCAAGTGCAGGCGATGGGCGAAACTTTGGCTGGGGTCGTCGGTGTAGACGGACAGCAGGCTGGCGTTGAGGCTGGATTCGACTTCGTGGTTGGGATAGCCGAGGGTGTAAATCCAATGGCCCAGGATCGGTTCATCGACTTTCTGGATCGTGAGATAACCGGTCTGGAACAACAGGGCTTCGGTGGCGATGCGTTCCACGTCAAAGGTGGAGAGCAGTTCCATGCCGGTGCGTAATCGGGCGAGGTTCGGCGTAAAGAAGCCGCGTTCGGCCATCAGGTTGATCAGAAATGATGGCGTTCCGGTCTCAAACCACCAGGGACGGAACTGGCGCTTGTCAAAGAGCAGCAGCAGATCGAACGGGTTATAGACCGACTCGCCGGTCCAGTTATAGCCGTTATACCAGCGACGAATCGCGGCCCGATCCAGCCCCTCTAATTCCGGGGAGAATACGGTGTCCACGTCCGTTTCGGTATAGCCACAGATCGCCGAATAGTTCGCATCGACGGTGATGTCGTTCAGATTGTTCAGCCCGGAAAAGAGACTGACCTTGCTGAATTTTGAGACGCCAGTGAGGAAGGCAAAATGAATGTAAGCATCGGAATCCTTGATGACGCTATAAATATCCTTCAAGCCTTCCCGCATGACCAAAGCCGTCTCGCGGTCGGTCAGATTATCGAGAATCGGTTTGTCGTATTCATCCACCAGCACCACGACCCGCTGACCGGTTTGCTCATAGCGGCGAGCGATGAGGTCTTGAAAACGACTGCGCAGATCGGGATAACGGGCGGGCAGATCATGTCGCCGTTCCTGGTCATCCAATTGGCGATGCAGGGTCTCACGCAGGTCTTGCAGGGATTTCAATACTCCGCCGCCGAAGCTGAAGCGGATGACCGGATAGACGGTCTTCCAGTCCCATCGGTCATGGATATACAACCCCCGGAACAGGGATTCGTGACCCTCAAACAGTTCTTTTAAGGTGTCGAGGAACAGGCTCTTGCCAAACCGGCGTGGGCGAGACAAAAAATAGTACTTGCCGTGTTCGATCAGACGGTAAGCGAGTGGGGTTTTGTCCACATAGTAGTAATCCTCGCTGACGATTTGCGCGAAGGTTTGAATGCCAATCGGCAGTTTGCGGCGGGCAGATGGCATGGCAGTCGTTCTCCTTCAGGTTGAGTACGTTAACGTGATGCAGGCAAATCCCACTAATCAGGAAAAAGCGGGAACTGCCTGCCCGCGCCGTGCATAAAAATCCGCCACAAATCCCGCCAGCCGGTTTTCAGTAATCGCCATCCGTAATTGCCGCATCAAATCCAGGTAATAATGCAGATTATGAATCGTATTCAGTCGAGCGCCGAGAATCTCCCGGCATTGATCCAAATGCCGCAGATAGGCCCGGCTATAATGCCGACAGGTATAACAACCACAGGTTTCATCGAGAGGCCGCGCATCCTGGCGGTATTGGCTGTTGCGAATGCGAATATCCCCGTAGTGCGTGAATAAATGCCCATTCCGCGCATTGCGGGTTGGCATCACGCAATCAAACATATCCACGCCCCGCCGCACCGATTCCACAAGATCCTCTGGCTTGCCCACCCCCATCAGATAACGCGGCGCATCTTCCGGTAACAAGGGTGTGGTGCAATCGAGCATCGCCAGTCGCTCCGCCAGCGGTTCGCCCACCGCCAGACCGCCAATCGCATAACCATCAAAGCCGATTTCCCGCAAGCCCTCAGCCGACACGCGCCGCCAGTGCGGATACATGCCGCCCTGGACAATCCCGAACAGCGCTGAAGGGTTGTCGTCATGCGCGACCTTGCTGCGCCGCGCCCAGCGCAACGACATCTCCATGGACTTGCGGGCCTCAAGGTCGGTCGCAGGGTAAGGCGTGCATTCATCGAAGATCATCACGATGTCCGAACCGAGCGCCCGCTGCACCGCCATCGACTCTTCCGGCCCCAGAAACACCATGCCGCCGTCTATCGGTGAGCGGAATTTCACCCCGGCCTCGGTAATTTTCCGCAGCGCCGCCAGGCTGAATACCTGAAAACCACCCGAATCCGTCAAAATCGGCCCGTGCCAGTGCATGAAGCCATGCAATCCGCCATGCTGTTCAATGATCGGCGTTCCCGGCCGCAGCATCAGATGAAAGGTATTGCCCAAAATGATCTCCGCGCCGACTTCGCGCAATTCCTCCGGAGTCATGGCCTTGACCGTGCCATAAGTGCCGACCGGCATGAACGCGGGTGTTTCCACCACGCCACGCGGAAAGGTCAGCCGACCGCGCCGGGCGAGGCCATCGGTATGCAGCAGTTGAAAATGCATGGCAGGTCAATCGCCTTGGTTCTGTAACTGGTAGCACTGATGAATTTTCGGATGGCGGGTAAAATCCAGCGGCAAGGTTGGCCGACTCCAGTCCTCAATCCGCCATGCCGCCAGTGCCTCCCGATCCAGCCGGAAGCGGCGGGAATTCGTGGAGAAAATCAGTATGCCATTGGGAGCCAGCAGGCGCAGGGCGTCTTGCAGCAAGTCCCCATGATCCCGCTGCACATCAAAATCGCCATCCATCCGCTGAGAGTTGGAAAAGGTGGGCGGGTCGAGAAAAATCAGGTCATAGCGTTCCTGCGCCTCGGCCAGCCACTTCCGGCAGTCAGCTTGGATGAAGCGCCGCCACGGACCTTGCAATCCGTTCAATTCCAGATTGCGCCGCGCCCAGTCCAGATAGGTCGCCGACAGATCAACCGTGGTGGTGCTGACCGCGCCGCCCAGCGCCGCATAAACCGTGGCCGCGCCGGTGTAGCCAAACAGGTTCAGAAAGCGCCGGCCCTTCGCCAGTTCCCCCAGCCGTTGCCGGGTGATACGGTGATCGAGAAACAGCCCCGTATCGAGATAGTCGGTGAAATTGACCAGGAACCGCGCCGATCCTTCACGCACTTCATGGAACCGGCCCTGGTAAGCTTGCTTCTGATACTGATTGACGCCGCGCTGCCGTTGCCGGACTTTGAGGAAGATATTTTCCCGAGGCAGTTCCAGCACCTCCGGCAGCGCCGCCATGACCTGCGCCAGCCGCAACCGGGCTTTGGCGGGATCGATGGTGGCCGGCGGGGCGTATTCCTGGACATGCAGCCATTGCTCATAGCGGTCAATCGCGACCGCATATTCCGGCAGGTCGGCGTCATAGAGCCGGTAACAATGCACGCCTTCCCGCGTCGCCCAGCGGCCCAGATGGCGCAGGTTCTTGCGCAACCGGTTGATGAAATCCTCAGCGCCCGCGAGTTCCTCGCCGCCACTTGGGCTTTCCTCGACAACCGGGGAGGAGGAGTGATGGGGTGATCGCACGAAAAACTCCGGTTCCACCCGGAAGCGCAGCAACCGGCATTCCAGGGGACCGTTATAGAAGGTATGTGCCTTTTCCGCCCGCAGTCCCATACGCTTGCCCAAATCCGGGTTGCCGGTGAAGATCGCCGCACGCCAACCGGCGAAATGCGTTTTGAGCTGGTCGCCAATTTGCGGGTACAGCACCGCCAGTTCATCCTGCTCGCCCAGGCGTTCGCCATACGGGGGATTGGCAATGAACAATCCCGGTGGACCCGGCGGTGGTTCCACTTTAGCCAGATCCCGCCGTTCAACCCGTAGTCGGTCAGCAACACCCGCCCGTCCCGCATTGATCAGCGTCGCCCGCACCGCTTTGGGATCATGGTCGCTGGCCAGGATCAGCGGAATACGCGACTGACCGGCGCTCCAGCGTTCCTGCGCCTCCTTTAATAAACGCTTCCACAGCGCCGGGACGTGGCCCAGCCAGCCACTGAATCCCCAGTGTTGGCGGGACAAGCTGGGCGCACGGTCGCCAGCGATCCAGGCGGATTCAATGGCCAGCGTCCCGGAACCACACAGCGGATCGATCAGGGGACCACCCGCAGCCGCAATCTCCGGCCAGCCGGATTTCAGCAGCAGCGCGGCGGCCAGCGTCTCTTTCAACGGCGCGGATACCGTCGCTTCCCGATAACCGCGCCGGTGCAGGCTGTCGCCGGACAAATCCAGGCTGACCGTCGCCTGACCATTATGAAGCTGGACGTGAATGCGCACATCCGGTTGTTGCCGGTTCACATCGGGGCGTTGGCCACACTGCGCCCGGAAGCGGTCAACGATGGCGTCCTTGACCCGCAGCGCACCGAAGTGGCTGTGGTCGATGCCGGAACCGGTGCCGTTGAATTCCACGCTCAGTGTGCCCTCCGGGGCGAGATGCTCTTCCCAGGGGAGTTGATGGACACCCGCGTACAGCGCATCGGCGTCAGCCATCGGGAATTCGGCCAGCGGCAACAGCACCCGGCTGGCAGTGCGTGACCAGAGACAGGCGCGATAGGCCACTTCCAGCGTTCCCCGGAAGCGGATGCCGCCACGCGCCGGTTTGAGATGCTGGGCACCGAGCACGGCCAATTCCGCCGTCAGCAGCGGTTCAATACCCGCCGGGGCGGTGGCGAAAAAATCAGATTCACTCAAGTTTCATTCCTCAATGGCGACATTGACCAGCGTGGGCTGGAGCAATCGCTGTACTTCGGCGGGCGGCAGACTGATCAGGAAACCCCGCTTGCCGCCGTTCAGGTAGATCAGCGGCAAGTCGAGGATACTGGATTCCAGATAAACCGGCATGGCCTTACGGACGCCAAACGGCGACGTGCCCCCCACCAGATAACCACTGTGTTTACTGGCGACTGCCGGATCACAGGGGGCGATGGTCTTGACGCCCAGCAACCGGGCCAGTTCTTTGGTGGAGACTTGCCGGTCGCCATGCATCAGCACGATCAAGGGTTGCCGATGTTCATTCTCCATGATCAGCGTTTTGATGACCTGGTGTTCATCTACGCCCAGCGATTGGGCGCTGTGAGCCGTGCCACCGCGTTCCTGGTAGGGATAAAGGTGGCCGTCGAAGGCCATCCCCTGGGTCTGGAGCCATCGGGTCGCCGGCGTCACCGGGAACTTTTCTTTTCTGGTCGACATTCTTTTTACTCAATTAAGTTTTGTTTTTTTGGCGTATGTTGTTTTTTGTATTTTTGATAAAATATATTATCAAAACAACAAAGTTGTATAAAAAATAATGAAGCAAACAGGCTCATTCACTATTTTAAAAAAATAATAATTAAAATCAATTATTTTTTAATTAAAATAAACCGTCGAAAACACTAGGAAATAAGCAAAGTTATTGTTGTACACAGAATAAAAAGGTTTATGCAAGATTTGGGACATTTTTAATTTGTTGCATCATAGCAAAAAAAAATTGCAAATCTAATGCTTGCTTAATCAAATCGGCTTTGGTTAGAGTTCAGAAAAAGCCTATTTTGAGTCATGGGGAGGAGTTTACGGATGCGAATCGATGCAGCGCTCGAGAACAACAGCCAGAACGAAGAAGACCCATCAGCAATGGGCCGACGCGGATTTCTGAAACTGGCGGCAGGCGGACTTGGCGCTTTAGCTTTAGCGCCGGAAGTACTTCAAGCCGCAATCCGTCGCGAACGCTACCTGTCATTTTACAACCCTAATACCGGCGAAACGATCCGCCGGGTCTACTGGACGCCGCGCGAGGGCTACATCCGCGAATCGATCAAGGAGGTCAGTTGGGGATTGCGCGACCATCACAATAACCAGGTCAGAGCGTTTGATGTCAACGTTCTCGATCAGTTTTACGCCCTGCAACTGCAATTGGAGGCGCGTGCGCCTGTCCATGTGATCAGCGCCTACCGCTCGCCAATGACCAATAGTGCGTTGTGCGAACGGAGTCGTGGCGTGGCGCGCAACAGTTATCACATGCAGGCCATGGCGATGGATGTCCGGCTTCCGGGCGGGCGGGTCGCTGATCTCTGCCGGGTTGCGCGCTCACTGGGCGCGGGTGGGGTCGGCTACTATCCCCGCGCCAACTTCGTCCATATCGACAGTGGGCCGATTCGGTACTGGAGCTGAAGGGACGGACTACCGTGCAGGAAATGGAAAAGGGCGGCCTGGGCCGCCCTTTCTGTTTCCAGCCAACCGACTTAGAACAACAACTGTGGCAGAAACAGGCTGATCTGCGGTACGTAGGTGATGATGATCAGGAAGCTGAGCATTACCATTAACCACGGCATGGCCGCTTTCACCACCTCCCACAAGGGCATTCCCGTCACGCCGGCAGTCACGAACAGGTTCAAACCCACTGGCGGCGTAATCATGCCGATTTCCATGTTCACCACCATGATGATGCCCAGATGGATGGGATCGATGCCTAACTGCGTGGCGATTGGGAAAAAGATCGGTGCCAGGATCAGCAGGATGGATGACGGCTCCATGAAGTTCCCGGCGATCAGCAGCACGATGTTGACCACAATCAGGAACTGCCAGGGGGCCAGCCCCCAACTGATAATGGTTTCCGCCATCATTTGGGGAATGCGTTCGGTGGTCAGCACATGGGCGAACAAAAAGGCGTTGGAGATGATGAATAACAGCATCACCGTGACCTTGGCGGATTCGGCGAAGACATGCGGCACCTCGCGGAAGGTCATGTCCCGATGGACAAACAGCGCTACGATGAAGGCGTAAACCGCCGCCACCGCCGCCGCTTCGGTCGCGGTGAAAATGCCGCCGTAAATTCCGCCCATGACCACGACGATCAATCCCAATCCCCACGCCGCTTCACGGGCGGCAATCAGCAATTCCCGGAACGTTGCACGCGGTTGAGTCGGGATTTTCATTTTGTGGGCGCTGAGGAAGATCGCCAGCATCAGCATGAAGCCCAGCAGCAGACCGGGAATCACCCCCGCCATGAACAACTGACCGACCGATGTCTCAGTGGCGGCAGCGTACACCACCATCACAATAGACGGCGGAATCAGAATGCCCAGGGTGCCAGCGTTGCAGATAATGCCCGCCGCATAGGTTTGTGGGTAACCGGATTTGACCATCGCGCCGATGACAATTGAGCCAATGGCGGCGACCGTCGCCGGCGATGACCCGGATACGGCGGCGAACAACATACAGGCCAGCACTGAAGCGATAGCCAGGCCCCCCCTGAGATGACCGACAGCGGCAATGGCGAAACGAATCAGGCGTCGGGCAACGCCGCCAGTGGTCAGGAAGGCCGAAGCCAGAATAAAGAACGGAATCGCCAGCAGGGTGTAATGCTCCATGGTGTCAAATAGCTTGAGCGACATGGAGGCCAGCGAATCGTTGGTGAAAAACAGGATGGTCAAAATACTGGCCAGGCCGAGGGAGAACGCAATTGGCACGCCCATGAACAGCAGGAGAAACAGGACGGTGAACAGAAAGAGCGAGGTCATGGGGCTTTCTCCGGGCGATTCTGGCCAGGCGCAGGATGCAAAACTTCGGCGACTTCGACGACTTCGACGCCCTCAGCCAACTCGATAGCTTCACGCGCTTCATCCGCCAGCCGCAAACCTTCCAGATGCCCGGTTGCAGTCAGCCAGGCGATCTGCAACAGCCGCAACAGCGCCAGCAACAGGCCCAGCGGCAGCATGATGAAGGGAATCCAGCGCGGGATGGGCAAATCCTGGGCTTCGATGCCCACTTCATAGATTTTGTAGACGTAACCCGTGGCACCGACCAGCAGGATGATGCAGTAGGCGCAGCAGGCCAGCACCGCCAGCAGACCGACGATGCGGCGCAGGTGGTGGGGGAGCTGGCGCACCAGGATGTCGATGCCGATATGCGCACCGACCTTGATGCCGTAGGACACGCCGAACAACACCAGCCAGGCAAACAGATAGGTCGTCAGTTCCAGCGCCCAGCCGAAACCGGTGCTGAAAACATAGCGGGCGACCACCTGGCTGAAAGTAATCAGGGTCATCAGCGCCAGCAGCAGGGCGATAAAACCCTCCTCCAGATGATGAATAAGGCGAATCAGCATAGGGATTCTCCGAGCGGAAGCGCGAACTGCCACCCCATGCGCCGGCATGAGGTGGTCAGTTCCGGGAGGCGGGGATTACGGCTTGTTGGACGCTTTGGCGGCTTCAACAATGTCCTTGCCAATGTCGCCGGTGAACTTGTCATAGACCGGCTTCATCGCCGCCAGCCAGGCCGCCCGCTGTTCAGCAGTAAACGGGAGAATTTCGGTCTTGCCGGAATCCTTGATCTTCTGCCGGTCGCCCTCGTTGAGGGCGGTAGAGGACTTGTTGACCTCAACCGTCACTTCAGCCAGGATTTTTTCCAACTCCGTGCGCACGTCAGCGGGCAGACCACTCCAGAACTTGGCGTTGGTCACGACCATATAGCCGAGATAGCCGTGATTGGATTCGGTGAAGTAGGGTTGCACTTCAAAGAACTTCTGGGAATAGGCATTGGACCAGGGATTCTCGGCACCATCGACGACGCCCGTTTCCAGCGCCTGATAGACCTCAGCAAACGCCAGTTTCTGCGGAACGCCGCCGACCGCCTTGAACTGCGCTTCCAGTATGTCCGAAGCCTGGATGCGGAACTTCAGGCCCTTGGCGTCGGCTGGCATTTTCAGCGGCTTTTTCGCCGAAAGCTGCTTCATGCCGTTATCCCAGTAGGCCAGCCCGGTCAGACCTTTCTTGGTCAGCGAGTTAAGAATGCTCTTGCCAGACGGGCTGGTGTGGAAGCGATGAACCGCATCAATATCATTGAACAGGAAGGGCAGATCAAAGACCTGAATCTGCTTGGTGTAGCGGTCGAATTTCGACAGCGATGGAGCAATCAGTTGCACATCGCCCAGCAGCAATGCTTCCATTTCCTTGCCGTCGCCGAATAACTGGGAATTGGGATAGACCTCGACCTTGACCTTACCGGCCAGGCGCTCCTCGGCCAGTTTCTTGAACATCAGGGCACCTTGGCCCTTGGGGGTGCTGTCGGCGACGACATGCGAGAACTTGATGACGACTTCGGCGTGCGCCAGACCCGTCAACAGGGCCAGTGCAGCACCGGCGAGGAGGGCTTGAACAGTGGGCTTACGCATGAGTGAACTTCTCCTTTGGTGTTTTTAGTTGCGGCTGGACGAGACGCCAGCCTGAAAAGGGCAACCGGCGAACCGGCGAGCCTTTATCAAGCATAGGAGAAAATGTTGGGAATGCGCGAAACGGGATGTATCAGCGCATATTGTGGATTTTGCCGCCGGGAGGACCGTTCAGCTACGAATACCTGTGCCGCGATGCAGCAACCACAGGCTGTAGCCAAACAGCGTTGCAATGAACAGCCCGATAATGGCGAAGGCCAAACGAATATCAATATCCGACACGCCCAGAATGCCGAAGCGGAAGGCATTGATCATGTAGAGAATGGGATTGAGCAGCGAGACATCCTGCCAGAACGGTGGCAGCATCTGGATCGAGTAGAAGATGCCGCCCAGATAGATCAACGGGGTCAGGACAAAAGTCGGGACTACTGAGATGTCATCAAAGCTCTTGGCGTAAATGCCATTGATCAGTCCGGCCAGCGCGAACAGCACCGCCGTCAAAACGATCACGGCGAGGGTGATGAGCGGATGTTGCCAGTGCAGGTCCGCGAAAAACAGTGAAGTGATGATCACCGCTAAACCGACCACCAGTCCCCGCGCCAGCCCCCCGCCGACGAAACCGAGGACGATGATGAAGTTGGGGAGTGGCGAGACCAGCATTTCCTCAATATGGCGCTGGAACTTGGCGCTGAAGAATGAGGACACGACGTTGGAATAGGCGTTGGTGATGACCGCCATCATGATCAGGCCGGGCGCGATGAACTGGGTATAGCTCAAGCCTTCGACGGGTCCCAGTTGTGCGCCGATCAGTTCGCCGAAAATGATGAAATACAGGGCTGTGGTGACGGCTGGCGGCAGGATGGTTTGAATCCAGATGCGCAGAAACCGCAGGGTTTCCTTGATCAGGATGGTTTGCAGGGCAATCAGTTGGGCGTGGAAAGGCATGGGCGTTCCGGATTCAAAGGGTCGTATCGTCGCTTTTTTCAACCAGGCTCAGGAAGAGCTCCTCTAGCCGGTTTGCCTTGTTGCGCAGGCTGGAAACCAGAATGCCTTGCGTGGACAGTTGCTGAAATAAGGCGTTGATACCCGGTTCCCTGGCGACATCCACTTCCAGCGTCAGATCGTTCAGTCGGCGCACAGGATAGCCCGGCAGGTCTGGCGTTTCCCACAGCGGATACTGAAGATTCAGCACGAAGGTTTCCAGATGCAGGCGGTTGAGCAGTTCCTGCATCCCGGTATTTTCAATAATGGTGCCCTGATTGATGATAGCGATATGGCGGCACAGGCTTTCCGCTTCTTCCAGATAGTGGGTGGTGAGGATGATGGTCACGCCACGCGCATTGATGTCGCGCAGGAATTCCCACATGGAGCGGCGGATTTCAATATCCACTCCCGCCGTCGGTTCATCAAGAATCAGCAGTTTAGGTTCATGCACCAGGGCGCGGGCGATCATCAACCGCCGCTTCATGCCGCCGGACAGTTCCCGCGCTATCTGCTGCCGCTTGTCCCACAGTCCCAGTTGTTTCAGATAGATTTCCGCCCGCTGGCGGGCCAATTCGCGGGGGAGGCCGTAATAACCGGCCTGGTTCATCACGATCTCGGCGACGGGTTCAAACTGGTTGAAGTTGAATTCCTGCGGGACTAGACCGATGCAGCGCTTGGCGGCGGATAGTTCGGTATCCAGATCATGGCCGAAGATGTGCGCCTGGCCGCCGGTCTTGCGCACCAGCGAACAGATAATGCCGATGGTCGTGGATTTGCCCGCGCCGTTGGGGCCGAGCAGGGCGAAAAATTCCCCTTCAGCGACGTCAAGATCAATGCCGCGCAGGGCTTCAAAGCCATTAGCGTAGGTTTTGCACAAATTACGCAGAGTCAGAGCTGGCAGGGTCATACATGGAATTCCGTGAGGTAAGGTCGCTAATCCTGGATCAAATCAGATCAATGCGGTCTTCAAGGAAGTTGGCAACACTGGGCAATCCCTGTCGGCGAATATTCGCTACAAACTCCTGTGTGGAAAGCGATGGATTGTGCAGATTTGCCCGTTGTTCCTTGGCGACACACTCGAGAATAGGTGGCTCCAGATCTGCCAGATCGAGAATAAAGTCATCCGGGTGTTGAGCGAAAATATCGAATTCATTCAACACGGTATTGGGGAAGTCTTTTAAATTCATCGTCACAATCGCCGCAGCGCCAACGCGAATCGCGGCTGCCAATACATGTCGATCATTCGGATCAGGTAGCTTGAGTCCTTCAATGATGTGTTCGTAGCCAGTAATCAAGCAGTCTTCGACTGCATTGTTGATTGCAGTCACGGTTCGATCCAGTTGTTGCCGGGTAAGATCCTTTCGATTGGCGAGCAGATTTCGGGTCCACTCTTCGTGAATTTGTGTAGTCCAGCGCGCCCGGAATCGCCGTGTTCGGGCTAACCGGATCAGCAAATCGCGAAGTGGCGCCGGATAGAAAACGCAAGCGTCATAAACGACCGTAAAGCTGGCCAATTAGTAGCCCATCCCGAGTTCTTGCGCCTGTCTGGACAATTCATCGACCGCCTGGCGACTGAGTTCATCGGACTTTTCCATATAGGCCAGCAGATCCTCGTATTTGATGCGGCGGTGCCGACCGACCTTGGTAAAGTTGATTTTGCCCGTTTCGAGCTGTTTTACCAGATAGGGCCGTGAGACGTTGAGCAGGTCGGCGGCCTGCTGGGTGGTGAGCGTATGCCCGATGGGGACCAGTGACACCGCGTTACCTTGCGCCATTTGATCCAGAATATCCGCCAGCAACGGGATCGCGCCGACCGGCACGGTGATCTCATCATTACCGTCAATCAGGCGTAAACGGGCGGCGGCACCGTGACCGATAATCGCAGCCAGTTTTCGGCTACTTTCGGCGGCAAGCTGGGCTTCCTCTTGGGTAGGAAGGGTCGGATTCTTGAGGGATGCAAGCGCCATGATGATTTCCTTGTGCAGCGATGGCCTGGATAGGTTTTGTAGGGTTTATGGCTTTTGGACTGCGCTTATACCGCTTTATTCGAAATATTCGAAATGAATTTTCCAAGATTGTTGGTCAATGCCGGCCGGGTCATACATAGAATTCCGTGATGAAGGCAACTATCTTTAGGGTAGCGAACCATCAGGAGAATCCGACATGTCGGACGAGAACGATCAGAACTATCCAGAGAATAATACTCCATCTGCCGAGCCGTTGCGGACGGCGGCTCACGATGCGGAAGCTGAAGCCGCCAAACTACCGATGAGCGGCATTCGGGTTATCGATCTGGGCACTTTCTTGGCCGGTCCCTACGCCGCGTCGATGCTGGGCGAGTTCGGTGCCGAAGTCTTCAAGGTCGAGCATCCCGTCGCTGGCGATCCCATGCGCCGTTTCGGGACGCCCACCAAACGTCATGACGCGACCCTGGCCTGGCTCAGCGAGGCGCGTAATCGGAAATCCGTCACCATTGACCTGCGCCAGAAAGAAGGGGTGCAACTGTTTCTGCGGCTGATCGAGAAATCCGATGTGCTGATTGAAAACTTTCGACCGGGGACCATGGAAGAATGGGGGCTGAGCTGGAAGGAGTTGAGCGCCGCCAATCCCGGCCTGGTTTATCTGCGGGTTTCCGGCTACGGCCAGACCGGTCCTTATCGCCGTCGGTCCGGCTTCGCGCATATCGCCCATGCCTTTGGTGGACTGTCCTACCTGGCCGGTTTTCCTGGTGAAACGCCGGTGGTGCCGGGTACTGCGCCGTTAAGCGATTACATTTCCAGCGTTTACGGGGCCATCGGTATTCTGCTGGCGTTGCGGCATCGGGAAAAAACCGGGCGCGGCCAGATCGTCGATATTGGCATTTATGAAGCCGTATTCCGGCAACTGGACGAGATCGCCGCTTCCTACGGCCTGTTCGGCAAGGTGCGCGAGCGGCAAGGCGCGGGCAGCTTTGTCGCCGTCCCGCATGGCCACTTTCGGACGAAAGACGACAAATGGATCGCCATTGCCTGCACCACGGACAAAATGTTCGAGCGACTGGCCGAGGCGATGAAGCAACCGGAACTGGCGTCATCGGCGCTCTATGGCCCGCAGCGCCAGCGGCTGGCGGCGCGCGATGAGGTGAATCGGCTGGTCATTGAGTGGGTTGGGGCGCTGGACCGCGATGACGTGATGCAGCGCTGTCTGGATTGCGAGGTGCCAGTCGGCAAGTTGAACAGCATCGCCGATATTTTCGCCGACGAGCATTTTCAGGCGCGGGGTAATCTGGCGCGGGTTACAGAAGAGGGCCTAGGTGAAGTCGTGGTGCCGAACGTGGTGCCGACGCTATCCGCGACGCCCGGACGCATTACCAACCTGGGGCCGCCGCTGGGCAACGCAACCTATGAAGTGATGCGGGAATTGCTGGGGATCGCTGCCGAGGACATCAAGCGCTTGCGGCAACGGAAGATTATTTAGCGCTTGATCGAAAACGCTGAAACCGGGTAACCCATTATTCCATATTGTCTTTCCGGCTGATCAGCGGACTTCCCGAACCACCCCGGCGCTAACGCGCCACCCCTCCTTTGCCAAGGAGGGGAATCCGGAAATCCGGCTTTCACCGGGAAAAGCGATAAGATTCCCTCCCCTTTTATAGGGGAGGTGAGGGATGAACGGTTACGATTGGGTTACGCCGTCGAGGCTTGCAGGGCCAGTTTCCCGGTGCGCGATCTGTTCAATCCCGACCGGACTCCCTCACGTTCTCCCTGGCGGAAAAAGTCCATCAATCGTTGGAGTTCGGAAGCCTGCTCATTAATAGACTGACTGGCCTCGGCAGTCTGAGCCACCAAACCGGCGTTTTTTTGCGTGACCTGATCCATTTGCAAAATCGCCTTGTTCACCTGCTCGATGCCCGAGGCCTGCTCACGGGTCGCCGCCGCGATCTCGGCAACAATGTCGCTGACCTTCTTGACCGCGCCCACAATCTCACGCAGGGTCTGCCCGGACTGTTCCACCAGCCGACCGCCGTCCTGCACCTTGGCCACGCTATCGGTAATCAGCGCTTTAATTTCCTTGGCAGCATCGGCGCTGCGCTGGGCCAGTTTGCGCACCTCGCCGGCGACTACCGCGAAGCCCCTGCCTTGCTCGCCTGCTCGTGCTGCTTCGACCGCCGCATTGAGCGCCAGCAGATTGGTCTGAAACGCAATTTCGTCAATGACGCCGATGATGTCGGCGATCTTGCGGCTACTCTGATGAATCGCGGTCATCGCCACCACCGTTCGTTCGACCACCTGCCCGCCCTGGTCGGCCTGGTCGCGGGCGATGCCGGCTAACTGATTCGCTTGTCCGGCGTTATCCGCACTGTTTTTCACCGTCGAAGTCAGTTCTTCCATACTGGCGGCGGTTTGTTCCAGCGCCGCCGCCTGTTGTTCGGTGCGCTCGCTCAGATCAGCGCTTTCCTGGGCAATTTCCTGGGCGGATGCGCCGACTTGATCCGTCGATTCCATGACATTTTCAACAATGTTTCGTAACTGCTCAACCATGGCCTGCATAGCCGCCAGCACCCGCGACACTTCATCACGACCCTGCACCGTCACGTTCACGCTGAGATCGCCCTGGGCGACTCGTTCCGCCGTGGCGACGACATAATTGAGTGGATTGACAATGCTGGTTGCGACCCACAACCCGCCGATCCCTAACACGATCAGCAACACCAATGTACTCCCGCCCATGCGCACGGCATCTTGCCAAAAATCCTGTTCAATATCATCTATATAAACCCCAGTGCCAATCACCCAACCCCAGGGCTTGAAGCCCTGAACATAGGATAATTTGGGCGCGGGTTGCGTGGTGCCGGACTTCAGCCACAGGTAGGGTACAAATCCGGCACCATCCCGCTTGACGACCTGCACCATTTCTACAAGAAACCGTTTGCCAGTGGGATCCTGGTGATCCTGCATATCTTGTCCCTCCAGTTCCGGCCGGGTGGGATGCATGACCATCTTGACGTTCATATCGTTAATCCAGAAATACTCATTTTTTTCATAACGCAGCGTCTTGATAGTCGCCATCGCTGCCTTTTGCGCATCTGCCTCGCTCAGGGTACCGGTCACCGCCAAATCATGAAATCGGCTGGCAACGCCGACCACGACTTCCACCAGGCTACGCAGTTCCTGCTCCCGATCCATGACCATGCGGCTCTTGAACTCGTACAAGTAAATGACTGTTCCAAAACAGATCGCCAAAAACGCCACACCCAACATAGCCCAGATCCGGGTGGCTATCCTGAAACGCATCAGGAACTCATTGGCACTCTTCATCACAACCCCCTCAATTTAAGTCAATATCGTAAATCCAGAATTTGCGGCACTTGCCAGCATGTTCGGTGATGGTGCGGCGGTCCTGGCTGATCACAGCGATTTCATCAAATTTTCTCCTTCGTTAGGGAACATTTTATTCATTGTCGCTATCCCGTGCCAACGTGCATTGCGGATTCGCATATTCGGTCAGGGCGGGCGGCGATAGCGTTAGAGCCTGTCTAAAAACTTCCCTCTCCCCTGAGAGAGGGGTTTCTGGACAGCTTCTTAAAACGAATGACGCCCTGGCGTTTGTGCCGATCCGAGGTTGAAAAAGCCCATCAGGTCTTGCAGTTCATGGGCCTGGTCGCCCATCGACTGGCTGGCGGAAGCGGTTTGCTCGACTAAAGCGGCGTTCTGTTGTGTGACCTGATCCATTTGCAGAATCGCCTTGTTGATCTGTTCAATGCCGCTGGCCTGCTCGTGGGCGGCAGAGGCCATTTCGGCAACGATGTCGCTGACCTTCTTCACCGCCGTGACGATCTCCTTCAGGGTCTCCCCGGACTGCTCGACCAGCCGACTGCCGTCCTGGACCTTGCCCACGCTTTCGGTAATCAGCCCCTTGATTTCCTTGGCCGCATCGGCGCTGCGCTGTGCCAGTTTCCGCACTTCGCCCGCCACCACCGCGAAGCCCCGACCCTGTTCACCCGCTCGCGCCGCTTCCACTGCCGCATTCAACGCCAGCAGGTTGGTTTGGAAGGCGATTTCATCAATCACCCCGATGATGTCGGCAATCTTGCGGCTACTGGCGTTGATCCCGCTCATGGCAACAATCGCCTGATCCACGATCTGTCCACCCTGCTCAGCCTGGGTGCGTGCGGCGTCGGCCAGTCGATTGGCCTGCTGGGCATTCTCGGCGCTCTGCTTGACCGTACTGGTCAACTCTTCCATCGAGGAGGCGGTTTCTTCCAGCGCCGAAGCTTGTTCTTCGGTGCGTTGTGAAAGGTCGGCGCTGCCCTGGGCAATCTCGGCGGCGGCGGAACTGACTTGGGTGGTTGAGTGAGTAACCTGGGTCACGGTTTCGCGTAACTGGGTGGCCATGGTGCCCATGGCGCGCGCCAGATCCCCGATTTCATCCCGGCGGGTCGTGAGTTCAACGGGAACCTGGCGGGTCATGTCGCCCCCGGCGATTTTGCCCAGAATTGCGCTCCCCTGATGCAGTGGCACCGTGATGCCACGGGTGATGATCCAGCCCAGTAATACGGCTAGCACAATGCCGGTTGCCGTAGCTACGCCATTGAATATTTTCATAAATTGGGCGTCGCTCACCGCATCTTGGACAGTATCGGTTGCGACCTGTTGATTAATTTCTACCAACCGGTTCAACAAGGCTTCGGCCGTGCTGAAGGAAGCTTCATTGACGATCAGGGCCTGATGATTCATCTGCTCATAAACTTGACTGGTGCGGTTTACCTCCAGCTGGGCGATACCGACGGTCTCAAACTCCCGAACGAGCTTCACATAGTCCTGATGGTCCTTCCACCACTGGTTCCAGGCGGGCACGAATTCTTTCCAGACGGGCGCCTCTTCAACGGTTTGCGGCAGGGGTTCGTAGATTTTCCAGGCGTGCTCAACTCGTTGTTGCGCGGCGACAAAGCGTTGGTGCTGCGCCTCGCGCCCGGCAGCATCGAGTGCCGTGGAAAGCAGCGCATTTTCGGCGCTGTCTACCGCGGTCTGCGCCTCGCTGATAATGAGCAGGGCTTGCACACTCGGTAGCCGGACCTGGCCGACCTCCTTGATTGCCTCATTGCTATGGATTGCCCCATAGTAACCGGTGAGTCCCAGCGCTAACGCGATGATGGCGATAGCGCCAAAGCCCACGGCTAACTGGGCACCAACTTTCATTTGGCTCAACAGATTCATCACTTTCTCCAAAAATACCCATACCCACGCCATCCGCCGGAACCAGCAAATGACGCAATAACAAAGGGTTGGGTTATTGTTTTAATGGCGGGACTCTAAAAATATTCAAGCATCAGTCACCGCTGATATTTAAGATCGCGAACATTTTAATTGTAAGAGAACGAGGGTATTTTTTGGAAATAACATCCTTAAATGTGCGTTATCTCCAGTGAGCTGATGCGAAAGTCGTCAGGTACGCTGAGTTACGCCGCCGCCTGCTGGAGGCGGCGCAGCAAGGGCCGGTTAGCGATGTACATGGGTGTTGACTCCTGAAGTATTCATCGCCGGAGCGGCGGGTTAACCGATTGTAGACTTGGCCTATGCCGGAATACACCCGGCGAGCGCAACGTGCGGTTCGACGTATTCATAACCGAGGTCGTCGGCGACGGCCTGGTAAGTGACCTTGCCCTGGCAGACATTGAGGCCCTCCAGGAAATTGGGATTGTCCAGCAACGCCTTTTTATAACCCTTGTCGGCCAGCGCCAGCGCATAGGGGAGGGTGACGTTGTTGAGGGCGTAAGTGGAGGTATTGGGTACCGCCCCCGGCATGTTGGCGACGCAGTAATGCACGACGCCATCGACCACATAGGTCGGCTCGGCGTGCGTAGTCGGATGCGAGGTTTCAAAACAACCGCCCTGGTCGATAGCGACATCCACCAGCACTGCGCCGGGTTTCATGCGCTTGACCATATCGCGGGTCACCAGTTTTGGCGCTTCCGCCCCGGCAACGAGCACTCCGCCGATCACTAAATCTGCTGGTAACACATACTCTTCCAGCGCCGCACGGGTGGAATACACGGTTTTGAGCGCTGCGCCAAAACGATAGGCTAACCGCGCCAGGACGCTCACATTGCGGTCGAGTACGGTGACATCGGCGGCCATGCCCAGCGCCATGTAGATAGCGTTTTCGCCCACCACGCCGCCACCGATGACGACCACCTTGGCAGGAGCAACGCCGGGGACGCCGCCCAACAGGATGCCGCGCCCGCCTTTGGCCCGTTCCAGCGCTGCTGCGCCCGCCTGAATCGACAAGCGGCCGGCCACCTGGGACATCGGGGCCAGCAGCGGCAATCCGCCCTGGCCATCGGTTACGGTTTCATAAGCGATGCAGATCGCGCCGCTCTGGACCAGATCGCGGGTTTGCTCCGGATCAGGGGCGAGGTGCAGATAGGTGAACAGGATTTGGCCGGGGCGCAGCATCTGGCGCTCGACCGCTTGCGGTTCCTTGACTTTCACGATCAGGTCGGCCTGGGCAAAGATTTCTGCTGGAGTCACAGCGATTTGTGCGCCAGCCGCCCGATACGCGTCGTCCGAGCTGCCAATGCCCATTCCCGCATTGATTTCCACCAATACGCGATGACCGTGAGTGGTGAATTCCCGCACGCTGTCGGGGGTCAGGCCAACGCGGTATTCATGGACTTTGATTTCTTTGGGTACGCCGATCAACATGATTTTTCTTCCTTATCAGGATTTTGTGCGAAAGACCCCGTCCTTTAGGGCGGGGATGTAGAGCGCACCGCGCAGTCACTCAGGAGCGCGTTGTTGCTCAATATACTGGCGCAATACTTCGATAGGCGCACCGCCGCACGAAGCCGCAAAGTAACTGGCTGACCACAATCCGCCGTGCCAGTAGCGACGGGCCATATCGGGGCGGTCTTGGCGCAATCGCCGTGCAGAAACACCTTTTAACGAATTGACCAAGGCCGATATGGAGACTTTTGGCGGGTATTGAACCAGTAAATGAACATGATCCCGTTCGCCATTAAATTCATCCAGTGTCGCTTCAAAAGCGCCACAGACGGTAGAAAAAGCGTTTTTTAGTCGATCAAGCGCGTCCGCGTCAAAGATTTTTCGCCGGTATTTTGGAACAAAGACCAAATGCACATGAAGTCTAAAAACAACGTGCCTGCCATGCCTCAGTTCATCTTGCATATCAATAGACCAATACCTATCATAGTCAAATGATACGCACCTATCGCTACCGAATCAAGGATTCCAGCGCCGCGCCGCAACTCACCAAGTTGGCGCGAGCCTGTCATTTAGTCTGGAATTTCTGTAACGAGTCTCAGGAACACGCTTTGCGATGGGGTCAGCGGTGGCCGACCGGGTTTGATTTAAACAAACTGACTGCTGGAAGCAGTAAAGAACTAGGACTCCATTCCCAAACGGTTCAGGCGGTCTGCGAGGAGTATGCAACCCGCCGTAAGCAATGCAAAAAAAGAAAACTCCGCTGGCGTGGAAAACGGTCGCTCGGTTGGATTCCGTTTAAGGCGTCTGGAATAAAAGTGGTTGATGATACAGTTAGTTACGCGGGAAATACGTTTAGATTCTGGAAAAGCCGCGATATTCCCGGAACTATTAAAGCTGGAAATTTTGCACAGGACTCCCGAAAACGCTGGTACGTCAATTTCGTGGTTGAAGTGCCGGAAATGGAAGCCACTACGGGAACGAAGCAGATCGGCATTGATCTTGGGCTGAAAACGCTGGCGACCTGTTCGGATGGTCGCAAGATTGAAGCACCGCGCTGGTATCGGAATCAGCAACGACGAATTGCGGAACATCAACGCAAGAAGCGTTCGCGGCCAGCACGGAATTTACAGGCCAAAATTGCTAATCGGCGCAAAGACTTTTTGCATAAGGAATCCGATAGGCTCACTAAAGAGTGTGAATTCATTGTGGTGGGCGATGTGGGAAGCGCCCGGTTAGCAAAAACGAACCTGGCTAAATCCGTGAACGATGCGGGTTGGGCTATGTTTAAAACCCTACTTTCCTATAAAGCGATTGCGCGGAAGGTGGTGTACCGAGAAGTCTCTGAGAGACTCTCAACCCAAACCTGTTCTGGTTGCAGTGCCATCGGCGGCCCAAAAGGTCGAGAAGGTCTTGGGGTCAGAGAATGGGTGTGTGGTGTATGCGGATCAGTCCATGACCGTGATGTAAACGCCGCAATAAACATTCTCCGTATGGGGCATCATACGCTGGCTCTAAAGTGAGCTAGGAATCCTCGCCCTTTAGGGCGGGGAGGATGTCAACAGATGCTGTTGCATCATTCATCGCCAAATGGCGCACCAGTACTCCGGCGCGTTGGCAACTCCTGAAATGGGCGTTTACCGATCCGGAGCAGTTGCGTCCGGGACGCACCACGGAGGCAGCAACCTTGATCTTGCGCGAGCGGGTAAATGCTTTGAACTCCAGCGCCAGTTCATGATAATTCGCGGGCAACTCTTGCCAGAAACTGTCAAATGTCGTATCAGGGTTTCCCAATGGCAGGCTCATCGTGGTTGATCCCCCGATCACCCAGTTTGTGAATGAACTTGGAGCCTGCTATTCTTTTACATCTTTTTCAATATCTTATTTCCTTAATTTGGCGCGTATGATGATTGCTCCCTTCTCCATTGCCCGTTTGCCGCGCATTGAATTCGGCGCAGGCGGCATCAAAAAACTCCCTGACCTGATCGCTCGATACGGCCACCGGGTGCTCCTGGTCACTGGCCAGCGGTCCTTCCCGGAATCCCCATACTGGCCGACCCTGTTGACCGCACTGGAAAAGGCGGGCATCCACTGGGCGCAGGTGCAAATCACCGACGAACCCTCGCCGCAGAATGTGGATGACGCCGTTCACCAATTCCATGACCAGGGTTTCACCGTTGTCGCGGGTATCGGCGGCGGCAGTGCGTTGGATGCTGCTAAAGCGATTGCTGGCTTGTTACCGGTCGGCGATTCGGTCATGGATTATCTGGAAGGCGTCGGCCCGGAAAAGCCCTACCACGGTCCTGCCCTGCCCTTCATCGCCGTCCCGACCACTGCCGGTGCCGGCAGCGAAGCCACTAAAAACGCCGTGCTGAGTGTGCGTGGCCCCAATGGCTGCAAAAAATCCTTCCGCGACGACCAACTGGTTCCCGAATACGCCCTGCTCGATCCCGATTTACTGGCTTCCTGTCCCGCGCCGCAAATCGCTGCAAATGCCATGGATGCACTGACGCAGTTACTGGAGTCCTATGTCTCGATCAAAGCCAACCCTTTCACCGATGCGCTGGCGGAAAGCGGCCTGAAAGCGGTGCGGGATGGCCTGTTCGCCTGGTACGCCAATGGCGAAGACGCCGCCGCTGGCCGCGCCCAGATGGCTTATGCAGCGCTGCTGTCCGGCGTCTGTCTGGCGCAAACCGGTCTCGGATCAGTGCATGGCCTCGCCTCCCCACTGGGCGCTTTCTTCCCGATTCCGCATGGCGTGGTCTGCGGTACGCTGGTTGGCGCGGCGACCCGCATCAATCTGGTCGCGCTGCGGGAACGCGATCTGAATAACCCGGCCTGGCGCAAATACGCCCACGCTGGTGACCTCCTGTATGGCCGGCATTTCCCCAGTCCTGAAGAAGGCCACGCCGCACTGCTGGCATTGCTGAACGAATGGACCGAGCGGTTGAACCTGCCGCGATTGAGCGCCTACGGCATTCAGGCGAGTGATTTCCCGCATGTCGTCGCCCATTCCCGTGGCAGCAGCATGAAGACCAACCCGCTGGTTTTGAGCGATGCGGAAATTACCGAAGTGCTGCAGCAACGGCTTTAGGCCCTGTCCTCTACCAAAAAAATAGCAAGGAGAACCCGTTATGCTGATGATCCGCTCACTGGCTGGCCTCGCCGCTCTGTCCGGTATGCTACTGCTCGCGACCGCCCATGCCGCTGATCCCGCCTCGCCGGTTGGAAAATGGCGCACCATCGACGACCAGTCCGGCAAACCCAAGAGCATTGTGCAGATTACCGAGGACATGGGCGTACTGACCGGCAAGATCATGGAACTGCTGGAAGGCGCGAACGAGAAAACGTGCAGTAAATGCGAAGGCGACTTGAAGGGTAAACCACTGGTGGGAATGAAAATTCTGTGGGATTTGCGGAAACAGGGCGATGAATGGACGGATGGCAAAATCTTCAATCCAGCGGATGGCGGCACTTACGACAGCAAAGCCAAACTGGCGGATGGCGGCAAGACCCTGGATGTCACTGGCAAATGGTTGTTTTTCAGCAAACAACAGAAGTGGCAACGGGTCGATTGATCTGAACTTCCCCTCTCCAGTGGGGAGAAGGGGTCGAGGGTGAGGGAATTATTCCGCCGCTGGCCGAACGTCCGGCGCAGGGATACCGTGCTGCCGACAGGTCGCTGTCAGCGTGTTCAGCAACAAACAGGCAATGGTCATCGGCCCCACCCCGCCCGGCACCGGCGTAATCGCCCCAGCCACTTCTACGGCTGCATCGAAATCGACATCCCCGACCAGTCGCCCCTTGCCGTCCGGGGTGGGGATGCGGTTAATGCCAACATCAATCACCGTAGCACCCGGCTTGATCCAGTCACCCTTGACCATCTGCGCTTTACCGACAGCGGCAATCAGAATATCCGCCTGCCGACATTCCTCGGCCAGATCGCGGGTGCGGGAATGGGCCAGGGTCACGGTGCAATGTTCCCGCAACAGCAGCGCCGCCATCGGCTTGCCCACAATGTTGGAACGCCCCAGCACCACCGCCCGCTGACCGGCCAGTGGCCCCGCAAACTCCTTAAGCATCATCAAGCAGCCGAGCGGCGTACAGGGCACCATCGCCGCCGCGCCCACCGCCAGCAACCCGGCATTTAATGGATGAAAACCATCCACATCCTTACTCACGGCAATCGCCGCAATCACTGCCTCCGGGTCAATCTGCTTGGGCAGGGGCAACTGCACTAGAATGCCATTCACCGCCGGGTCCTGATTCAAGTCGGCAATGTGCGCCAGCAATTCTGCCTGAGTCGTCGTCACTGGCAAGCGCTGTTCAAAAGAATTCATGCCGGCTTCCCGAACCTGCAAGCCCTTGTTGCGGACATAAATCTGGCTGGCGGGATCTTCACCGACCAGTACCACCGCCAAACCGGGAGTTAAACCGTGTTCGGCTTTGAGCTGAACGACCTGCGCAGCAATCGCCATGCGTAAGCGGGCGGCGAATTGTTTACCGTCAATAATGGCAGCCTTGGCCATGAGTGTCCTCGTCATCACTGGAAATTGGCCGACGATTTTACCCGGATAATTTTTCAAACCAACCAGCGGCCGCGAATTCCCCAAACCGCTTCAACCTTCCCGGAGCGCCGCAATCACCGGCGCAGTCTCCGGCCAGACACCGCGCCACAAATAGAACGATTCCGCCGCCTGTTCCACCAGCATCCCCAGCCCATCGACGGACTGCGCCGCGCCCTGCTCCCACCCCCAGCGCACGAAAGCGGTTGGCTCCCGGCCATACATCAGGTCATAGCACCAGCCCCCCGCTGCCAATACGCCCTCCGGCAGTGGCGGCACGGCGTCCTCCAGACCCGCAGCCGTGGCGTTGATGATGAGATCAAACTGGCGTCCGGCCAACTCAGCAAAACTGCATCCCGTCACCCGGCCCAGATCGCTGAACCGCACGGCCAAACCTAAAGCTTTCTCCACTGTACGGTTGGCAATGACCACCAGCGCCGGTCGTTCCGCCAGCAACGGCTGCAATACCCCTCGGGCTGCACCGCCCGCGCCGAGTAGCAGAATCCGCTGACCAGCCAGCGAAACGCCATGATTCACCAGCACATCACGCACCAGTCCCGGCCCATCGGTGTTATCACCCTGGACGCCGCCCGGTCCAAACCGCAGGGTATTCACTGCCCCGGCCCGTTCCGCCCGGGCGCTGAGGATATCGGCGAATACCCAGGCGTCCTGTTTGAACGGCACGGTCACGTTCAACCCCTTGCCGCCCGCCGCGTAGAAAGCTCGTGCGGCGGCAGCAAATTCACCCGGTTCCACCAAAATGGCGCGGTATTCCAGCGCTTGGCCGGTTTGCGCGGCGAACAGCGTGTGAATACGCGGCGATTGGCTATGCGCAACGGGATGCCCCATTACCGCGTATTGATCAATAACCGTCGTCATGACATTTTCCTGGAAAGCCCACCCACAACTTGCAACCTTGGTCGTTCAATCATCCACATTGTCAGGATCGATCCCCAATGCCCGCAAGCGCTCCGCGAGGCGTTCAGCCCGGGCCGATTCCCGGACAGCGAGTTCCGATTCCCTGACAGCGCGTTCCTCGGCAGCTTGCCTGAGCCGCTGTTCTTCAGCAGCGCGTTCCTCGGCGGCGTGCTTTAACCGGGCTAGTTCCGCTGAATTGAGAAACGGCTGGCCATCCGGATGATAGATTTCCAGGGTATCCGGACGCAGGACGAAACGAATGCCGAGTCGCGGACTGATCCAGCCATTCAGATGCGTTACCGACTTCAGTTCGCCCTGCCGCCGCTGATAAATTTCCAGGCGATGATGCCGTGGATCATAGATGTAATATTCCTCGACGCCATATTGATCGTAGAACCGCCACTTGTTCGCCATGTCCAGTCGGCTATTCGATGGCGACAACACCTCAAACACGACCTGCGGGGCAATGTTATCTTCTTCCCACTGCAAGTAAGTGCTGCGTCGCCCCTTGGGTCGTCCGAACGCCACCAGCACGTCCGGAGCCATCGGACCCGCTTGCTGCCGGTCCGGCACCGGGTACCAGAGCAGATCTCCAGCCACAAACACATCCTCACGGTCCGCAAAGAGAATTTCCAGATTCTCCTTGATCTTGACCAGCCAGTCGTAATGCTCGGTATTCTCCGCCATGGGTTGACCATCGCTCTCCGGATAAGGGTCAGTCGGGTCGTAATAGGCCAGAGGATTCATTAGCATCGCCTCCCTTTAAAATAGTGGAACAGGTTCTCGTAACCGCCGCCATGTCTGATTCAGGATCATCAATCGTTTGCCTTGAAATTATGCAACGGTACTACGACCACGAAAGACACAAAGACCACGAAAGCGGTATAGCTTTTCCCGATGATCGCCGGATTTCCGGATTCCCCTCCTTGGCTAAGGAGAGGTGGTTCGGGGTGTCCGCTGATCAGCCGGAAAGACAATATGATCAATCATTCACCTTGATATTATGCAAGGGCGCTCGCAAACGCGCTTCAAACTCGGCTGGCGGCGTATATTGCAGCAGTGCCTCGCCATTGTCGCCGAGCAGCAGATCCAGACCCAGCGCCGGGTACAGCCAATGCGCTCCACCTTCCACGGCGATACGCTCCACCGGTTCGCCGAATCGCTGACGCACCAGATCAGCGTCAAATTTGACCACCGGCATATAGGTGATGGCGGTGATCACGCCCCCCAGCGCCAGATCTTGATCGGCTTCAGCGACGGGATAACGGCGACTCCCGCCCGCCGTGGGCTTGCTCTCGCCAGCATGAGTTTTCAGCGCCGCCAGCGCCGCCTCCGGCAAACGCGCCGCCAGCACCATCCGCACATTCAAACCGCCGAGCACCACATCCCGGAAATACGCTTCCAGATTCAGCCGCCCGTCCCGATCTTCAAACAGCCCTAGATCATAGCGTCGCCCCAGTTTCGCCACGGCTTCCTGCAATGAACTTTCACCCAGCGTCAGGCCAAACACGGTCAACGTCGTTCCACCCGAACCGGGGCTGATCTGCCAGGGCAAATCCTGACCCGGCGCTGACGACTGGCCGCCCGGCGGACGCATGATGAACAGGAAGAACACCGCCAGCACCACGCTCAACGCGGCTAATAACAGCACTTTCGCGTGTTTCATCGCGCCGCTTGCAGCCAACCGGCCGCCCGTCCTGCAAAATAGGTCAAAATCGCATCGGCCCCGGCCCGCTTGATCGCCAGTAACGACTCCATCACCACCGCCTGCTCATCCAGCCAGCCATTGCGGGCCGCTGCCATGAGCATGGCGTACTCGCCGCTGACCTGGTAGACGAAAGTCGGCGCAGCGAACTGATCCTTGACCCGGCGCACGATGTCCAGATAGGGCATCCCCGGTTTGATCATCACGATGTCCGCGCCCTCATCCAGATCCATCGCCACTTCACGCAACGCTTCATCGCTGTTGGCCGGATCCATCTGATAGCTGTACTTGTTGCTCTTGCCCAGCGCTCCTGCCGAACCGACCGCATCGCGGAACGGGCCGTAGAAGCTCGAAGCGTATTTGGCGGAATAGGCCAGAATGCGGGTATGAATGAAATCATGGGCTTCCAGCGCCTCGCGGATCGCTGCGATTCGCCCGTCCATCATGTCCGAAGGCGCGACAATATCCGCCCCGGCTTCGGCATGAGACAGCGCCTGCCGGACCAGCACCGTTACGGTTTCATCATTCAGCACATAGCCGGAAGCGTCGATCAGGCCATCCTGACCGTGGCTGGTGAACGGGTCCAGCGCTACGTCGGTGATGACGCCCAGTTCGGGAACCGCCGCCTTGAGCGCCCGCACCGCCCGCTGCGCCAGCCCGTTGGGATCGTAGGCGGCTGCGGCATCCAGCGACTTCGCTTCCGGCGGCGTCACCGGGAACAGCGCTATAGCGGGTACGCCAAGAGCCGCCAACCGCTCCGCTTCCCGCACTAGTTCATCAATCGTCAGCCGCTCCACACCCGGCATTGACGCCACCGGTTCGCGACCATTCTCCCCCTCAATGACAAACAATGGCTGGATAAAATCAGCGGGCGTCAGCACGGTCTCGCGCACCAGGCGGCGGGAAAAGTCGTCATGGCGCATTCGGCGCGGGCGAGCGCCGGGGAACTGGCCAGAGATGATCTGGGAAAATCGGGACATGGGAATATCCTTGAAAACGGGGGGGTCAAACGACCGGCGTGTGGGTAATAATGCGGCATTATAGCCCGATTGGAGGCCCTTTATGACTGAGTGGCTACACCACGAATCGCTCTTCCGGCTGAGCAGTTTTTTCACCGTGCTGCTGACCATGATGCTCTGGGAATGGCGGCAACCGCGCCGCATCCTGAGCCTGCCGCGTACCCGGCGCTGGCCGGCGAATCTCGGCATTATCGTCGTGGACAGCCTGATTTTGCGGCTGACGTTCCCAGTGCTGGCGGTCGGCGCGGCAGGCTGGGCGGAAGCGCATGGCTGGGGCCTGCTTAACAGGCTGGAAGCGCCGTTCTGGCTGGCGTTCATCATTTCGCTACTGGCGCTGGATCTGGTCATCTACACCCAGCATGTCGTCTTTCACAAGGTTCCCGTGCTGTGGCGACTGCACCGAATGCACCATACCGACCTGGATTTCGATGTGACCACCGCGCTGCGCTTTCATCCCCTGGAAATCGTCGTGTCGATGCTGATCAAACTGGCGGTCGTGGTGCTACTCGGCGCACCGCCGATAGCGGTCATGCTGTTTGAGGTGATCCTGAACGCCACGGCCCTGTTCAATCACGGCAATGTCAGACTGCCGCCCCGGTGGGACCGGTGGCTGCGCTGGCTGGTGGTCACTCCCGATATGCACCGGGTGCATCACTCCGTGCGCGTCGTGGAAACGGACAGTAATTTCGGCTTCAACCTGCCCTGGTGGGATCGGCTATTTGGCACTTACCGCGACCAGCCACGGGAAGGTCATACCGGGATGACCCTCGGTCTGGAGTATTTCCGCGACCACCGGGCGATCAACTTGTATGAACTGTTGCGGCAACCGTTTTTGACAGCATCTTTCCAACCCACGCGCAACCCGCCTTAACGCTATCGCCGCCCGCCCTTGCCGAATATGCGAATCCGCAATGCACGTCGGCACGGGATAGCGACAATGCATAAAGCGTTTCCAAACGAAGGAGCCAGTTTTATGAAAATCGCTGTGACCAGCCAGAACCGCCGCACCATCACTGAACATGCTGGCAAGTGCCGCAAATTCTGGATTTACGATGTTGACCAGGGCCAGACGACCGGTCGGGAATTGTTGGAATTACCGCTGGAGCAATCCTTCCATGAAAGCTCGCCGCACGATCCGCACCCGCTGGACGATGTACAGGTACTGATCTCCGCCAGCATGGGACCGGGTTTGCGCCAGCGGCTGATGGCCAAGGGCATCACGGTACTGATGACCCCGGAAACCGATCCCGACGTAGCAGTCGCCGCGTATTTGCAAGGAACGCTGATCAGTGGCCCCGGTTCCTGCGATCATGGTCCCGACGACCACGACCACCATCATCATCACACCTGAGTACTCAGCAAGGTTCCCGCAGGAGGGTTATCGCCATGTCCACTTCACCACTACTCGATATCGGCGTCCTGCAACGGTTGAAAATCCGCTGCATTTCCGAAACCGGCTGGTTTGACACCGCTACGGTCTTTGACGACATCAAGATGGCGGGCGGCGCGGAAATCGATCAATACACCATTCCCTGGCCGCCATTTGGAGCGTTGCACCCGGACAACGCCGCCGGTTTTTCGGCGCTGCTGGAAGCTGAAGCGACCGATGGCACGATGCGGCGCGTGCTGTTTGATACCGGCTGGAATCCGGCCTGGATGGATCGACGCTTCGCTGAAGAAGGCATTGACCAGTTGTTGCAGCAGGGCCAGATCGAAGCACTGGTTATCAGCCACGAGCATTTCGATCACTTCTGGGGGATCGGTTCGACGCTCAAGCATTGTCCCGGCCTTACCATTTATGTCCCCGAAGGCTTCCATCCCGCCGGTTTCGACCTGATCCGGCAGCAGGGTCATACCGGTAAGGTGGTCACGACGCCGGGCGATCAACCACTGGTGCTGTTTCCGGGCTTGGCGCTGGTCAATTTCCCCATGCACACCCTGCTGAAAGTGGATGGCGAAAACGTGCTGTACGCCCACCTTAAAGACCGGGGCATGGCGATGGTCACTGGTTGCGGTCACGGCGGGGTGTTGAATCTGCTGAACTATGCCCGCCAGACCTTCATCGGCGGCGAGCACATTCACGCGATCTATGGTGGGCTGCATATTTCGCCGCTGGAAGACTGGGACGAAGCGCGGGATCTGGTGGTCAACGCCCTGCGGGATTACGGGATCGAAAAGGTCGCCTGTAACCACTGCACGGGGCGCACTGCGGTTGAAAAGATGCTGGAGGTTGGCATCCCGGTGATGCGCGGGACCGCCCGCAATGGCTCGCAGACCCCGCTGTTTGTCGGCAACGGCGATGTGCTGGCGCTGGGGTGACCCGTTCTGATCGAACCCATCGAATTCCACGTCGATGATGACCCGGATGGCGGCAGGGGCTGCTGTGTTCTGGATCAGTTGGGCGAGAGTACCGGGCATCTGGTGATTTTTGATCGCAGCGCCCGGTCGTGGGAGGAGAAGATTTATCAGCGCGTTGAGAAATATCAGGGTCGGCAGATCACCGTGTGGGGGATGTAGGACAGAAGTAGACCGCCACTCTGATAAAGAAGCGGTCTATGCCCTTTGTAAAGCGCCTAAAGCGAGCATCCACCGGGGAGAACGAACTCCAGACTGCCATACGGACCGGCTCCCACTACATATATCACCCTACCCGCAAGGCAAATTGCTGAGTTGTTCGAGTAGTCGGCTGAGTTAAGTTGTTTGCAAAACTTGTCGCCAGCAATGCATTGGATTTGCACCTCGTAGGCGACATCACCCTTGATCGTCGGGTTTGTTTCATTGATCAATACCGCAAATGCGCCGACAAACCCCTGGGAGTCGTACTGCCACACGGTAGAGTTACTGGCATGCAAATTACCAACTGTTACACTCCAATTACCATTGCTCTGTGTCAATGGCCCGGAAATAGGCGTCGCACTGGGCGGATTGGTAAAGACATTAACATCGAACGTAATATACGAACTATTAAGCACTGACACTTTCGAGTACCATTGTCCAGCAAACGTAGCGCCGACACTGCCATTCCATGCGGGTGCCGACACGGACTTGGGGTTAATGTTGGTACACTGGAGCGTTCCAAGCCAATCATTGAGGCTGGGTGGTTTTTGGCATTGAGTGGCTGTATTGATGGTCGTGTATGTCCCCCATTGCTGCCAGCCAGTTTCACAATAAGCAGTCAGCGTTTGCCCATCCCAGCTCGTCTTTGGAGTGAAAGTAGTGTCGTTCCAGCTTCCAAAATTCCCGGCAGGGAAATTGTAGGGATTAAAGCTGAATACCGGCAGATCCGTGTAGCCATCCCAGACATAAAGACCACAAGCCCCGGTCCACGATCCCTCTACGATTCCGGGCAAGGTGGCGGCAGCAGTCGGCGCGGTTAAATCGGCAGGCTTGGCGTCGCTCACAATGAACTGGCTGAATAACGTCTTCAAACCGGCAGCGCGCTGTTGAAACAGATCATGGAGCGCCTGGCTGTTTTGCGCGTAGGTATTGTTGCCGTAGATGCCCGGTTCGCCCAGTGTGAGTCCCTGGAAGTATGCGCCATAATCGCCAGGCGCGTACTCTTGCAAATACAGCAAGGTCTGTT